>NZ_CP119574.1:0-301480 GCF_029278605.1 Cupriavidus sp. WKF15 | reverse complement strand
GGGGCGTACCGATGTGGAGATCGTACTTGTCGCGCCGGAGCCCGAGCTGCACGTGCGTCCGCGTCTTTACGAGAAGAACCCAGGCGGCATGAGGGCGCCACTGCAGGAAATATTTCAGGCTGTGGGCGTCAAGTTCATCCAGGGCCTGGTCGAGCGCATTGATGTGGCAAGCCAGGAAGTGGAAATTGTGGGGCTGGGTGCCGATACGTCGCTCCGTAAGCTCGACTATGACCGCCTGGTCCTCGCTGCTGGCAGCCGCCTGTTCCGGCCGCTGATTCCGGGGCTCGAGCAGCATGCGTTCAATGTAGACCAGGTGGCTGATGCCGCAGCGCTTGATGCGCATCTCGCCAGCCTGGCGCGTCGTCCCGAAAGCGTGTCACGCAACACGGTAGTGATCGCCGGAGCCGGTTTCACCGGTATCGAGACCGCCGCGGAAATGCCTGCCCGTCTACGCGACGTACTCGGCAAGGACGCTGCCGTGAACGTGATCATGGTCGAGCGCAACAGCGACGTTGGCCCCGACCTGGGTCCCGGCCCGCGTCCGGTGATTACCCAGGCGCTGACTGAGCTCGGTGTGACATGGAAGCTCGGCTCCGGCGTCGCGGCGGTGGATGCGAACGGCGTTACGCTCGAGAACGGTGAGCGCATCGAGACAGACACGGTGATCTGGACCGCCGGCGCGCGTGCCAGTGCGCTGACGTCGCAGATTCCAGCGCAGCGCGACAACTTCGGGCGGCTCCATGTCGATCGAAACCTGAAGGTCAAAGGCATCGATACGGTCTACGCTACGGGTGACGTTGCCTACGCGGCCACCGATGATGAAGGTAACCACGCCGCGATGTCCTGTCAGCACGCGATGAAGCTGGGCCGGATCGCTGGGCATAATGTGGCGGCAGACCTCCTGGGGACAACGCCGATTCCTTACAGCCAGCCGAAGTATGTCACCTGCCTGGATCTCGGGCCGTGGGGGGCTGTATACACCGAAGGCTGGGATCGTCAGGTGAAGCTGGTGGGCGTAGAAGCCAAGGCACTGAAGACGCAGATCAACACCGAGTGGATCTATCCGCCGAGTGCTGACCGTGCCGAGGCGCTGGCCTGTGCCGATCCGCACCATGTGGTTGTGGCCTGACAGCGAAAGCAATCATGAACGAGGGCGATCCGGATGGATCGCCCTCGTTGCCTTAGCCGTATGCGATGTACGGGCCGCTACTCGCCAGGAGATTCGCCGAACAGTTCCTGGGTGACTGAGCGCAGCCAGCGATTGCCCGGGTCGTCATGCTGACAGCGGTGCCAATGCTGCCTGAGATCAAAAGCGGGAATCGGGAACGGTGGTTCAAGGACCTGTACATCCGCGATGCGCGCGAACAGCTCGCCCACCGGCAGCGGCACCGTGACGACCAGATCGGTCGACGCGATCACGAGCGGAATGCTGAGAAAATGCGGGGAACGCAGCATCTCGCGCCGCGCGATGCCGTGCTGGCGCAGATACGATTCGACGAGTTCCTGGCTGCGGCTTTCGCTCTGAATCACCGCATGAGGCAGCGCCCGGAACTGTTGCGCCGTCATGCGTCCGCGTGCGACCGGGTGATTCTTGCGCGCCAGGCACACGAAGCCGTGCGGGAACAGGCGCTGCTGGAATACATCCGAACCGCCGAGGTCAGGATAGTAGCCAATGGCCAGATCGATCCTGCCGCGTTCGAGCTGATCCATGAGGTCCGTGTGCCGTGCCGACACCGTACGCACGTCCACATGCGGCGCCTCCTTCATGAGACGGGCCAGCAGGCGCGGCAAGAATGCTGCTTCGCCGACGTCAGACAGCGCCAGCGTAAAGGTCCGCCGAGCCTGCGCAGGATCGAAGCGCGGCGCCGTCAGAAGGTGTTCTCGCACCTCGGATAACACCCCCTGCACGACGGGCGCAAGCACTACGGCACGCGGTGACGGCTGCATGCCGGTGCGGACCCTAAGGAACAGCGGATCGCCAAGCTGATCGCGCATCCGCTGCAATGCGTGCGACATGGCCGGCTGGCTTACGCCGATCTCCTCGGCCGCGCGGCCCAGGTGACCATGCCGCCACAGCGCATCGAATACGCGCAGCAGGTTCATATCGAAATTATCTATTTCGTTCATGACCGTAATTCCGTTCATTTGATTGCCGAATGATAGGCGAGGAACGAGACTTCCGTCATCCGCTTACCTCGCAGCGCGGCGCAACGGCCGACCGGACCAGGTTCAACCACACAAAAGACCGCGCAATCAAGGAGACACATGTACCCACCCCCAATTAGCATTGCGTCGGTCATCGACAGACGGCCTCTCGGTGCCTATCGGCTTCGCATCTTCATCGTCTGCTTCCTCATCGTGCTAATGGATGGCTTCGACACCCAGGCGATCGGCTTTGCAGCCAAAGCCATGTCTTCCTCGCTCGACATTGCCATCGCACAATTCGGACAGGTCTTCTCCGCTGGTCTGCTGGGCGCCATGTTTGGCGCCTTCCTGCTCGGCCCGCTGGCCGATCGCTTTGGCCGCCGCTGGCTGCTGGCGACGGCCATCGTGGTCTTCTCGGTGTTCTCGCTGCTGACGCCGCATGCGTCCACGCTGCCGGAACTGCTGCTGATGCGGTTCCTCGCCGGTCTCGGCCTTGGCGGCGCGATTCCGAATCTGCTGGCGCTGTCTGCCGAATACACGCCGCGGCCCATGCGCGGAATGATGACCGGCGTGCTCTATGCCGGCTTTCCGTTGGGTGGTGCCGTGGGCGCGCTCGTCAGCTCGCACATCGTGCCGCACTACGGCTGGCCGGCACTGTTCTATCTCGGTGGTGTACTGCCGCTGGGGCTGGCGCTGCTGGTCATCATGGGCTTGCCCGAATCGCTGCCGTTCCTGCTCCGGCGCAAGGACGGACAGGATGCGGTACGCGCCATGGTCGCGCGCATCGCGGAACGGCCGTCCGAGTCCGATCGCCATATCACCTATGTCGACGCCGAAGAGCGCGTGCGTGGCCTGCCATTCCGGGAGTTGCTTTCGGAAGGGCGGTTCGTTGCCACGCTGCTGCTCTGGGTCGGCTTCTTCATGTGCTTTGTGCTGTTGATCGTGCTGGTGCTGTGGACGCCTGCGCTGCTGCGCGGCGAGGGCGTCGGTGAGCACGATGCCGCGCTCGTGGTCGCCCTGATCAATCTCGGCAGCGTGGCTGGCACCGCCGCGGGTGGCCGCCTGGTGGACCGCTTCGGTCCATATCTGACGCTGCCGCCGCTGTTCGTGCTCGGTGCGCTCAGCGTGTCCGTGCTCGGTTATGTCACCGAATCTCTGCCCTCGCTGGCGATCGCGGCCACGCTGTCCGGCATTTTCCTGGGCGCCGGCAGTTCAGGGCTGCTGGGCCTGGCCGTACTGAGCTACCCGAGCGGGATGCGCGCCACCGGCGTGGGCTGGGCTATGGCGCTTGCTCGCATGGGCCAGGTTAGCGGACCGCTCATCGTCGGCGTCTTGCTCGCGAGCGGTTTCGGCATCAAGACCATCTTCCTGTGCAGCGCCGTTCCCGCCGCCGTTGCCGCTGCCGCGATTCTCTTGCTGCGGGTGGTGCGCCCCGCGTCGCCGGCACACGGTGCGCCGGCACAGGACGCCGCGCTGCCTGCGGTACTGGATGGCCAATAGCCACCTTTTCATTCATCGCAGCCGTTGTACGCGGCACCGGTCACGGATCGTCGCGGCCGATGTCGCCCCGCAGAAATAAGGAGTCTCATGCGTATTACTACTCAATCATCGCCCGTGCTCGTCGTCGGTGGCGGCATCGGAGGGCTTGCGGCGGCGCTCGCGCTGGCGCGCGAGGGCTGTCATGTCAAGGTGCTGGAGCAGGCCAGCGTCATCGGCGAAATCGGCGCAGGCGTGCAGTTCGGCCCCAACGCCTTCGCCGCCTTCGACGCGCTTGGTGTCGGTGAGCGCACGCGCAGCCATGCTGTCTACACCGATCACATGATGATGATCGATGCGATCGACGGGAAAACCGTTGCCGACATCCCCGTCGGCGAGGCCTTTCGCAAGCGCTTTGGCAATCCGTACGCGGTCACGCACCGTGCCGACGTTCACAATTCCCTGCTCGCGGGTGTGCGCGAAACCGACCGGATCGAGTTCGTCACCGCAACGCGCATCGTCGAGCTCCGGCAGTCAGCGGACGGCGTAACCGCATTCGACGAACAGGGTAACCGCTACCACGGCTGTGCCCTGGTTGGCGCCGACGGCGTGAAGTCCGCTATCCGCCAGCAACTGGTCGGCGACCCGCCGCGCGTATCGGGGCACGTGGTGTACCGCGCGGTGATCGATGCCGAGCATTTTCCGCGCGACATGCAATGGAACGCACCGGTGCTTTGGGTCGGGCCGAACTGCCACGTCGTGCATTACCCCGTCCGCGCTGGCGAGCAGTACAACCTCGTGGTGACGTTCCACAGCCGCCAGCAGGAAACCTGGGGCGTCAGCGAGGGCAGCCAGGAGGAGGTGCATTCGTACTTCCAGGGCATCGATCCCCGTCCGCTTGGCCTGCTCTCGCTGCCGCCGACCTGGCGCCGTTGGGCCACCGCGGACCGCGAACCCATCGGGCAATGGACGCACGGCCGCATCACGCTGCTCGGCGACGCCGCGCATCCGCTGTTGCAATACCTCGCGCAGGGTGCTTGCATGGCGGTCGAGGATGCCGTCACACTCGGGGCCGCGGTACGTGCGTGCGACGGCGATTTGCCGCGCGCCTTTTCCCTGTACCAGGACGCACGCATCACCCGCACAGCGCGCGTCGTCCTGTCGACCCGCGAGTTCGGCCGGCTGTGCCACGCGTCCGGCGTGGAGCGCCTGGTGCGCAATTCCCTGTGGAAGAGCCGCTCGCCGGAGCGGTTCTACGACTCGCTGGAATGGCTCTACGGCTGGAAGGCCGAGACCTGCCTGTCCGTATGAAGGCCACTTCCCCATCCCCCGATCGACCCGGGATCTGACCTTGCAGATCCCAAACCTGGAGTTCCGCATGACTTTTGTTGTTCAGCCCATTCCCGCCGTCACGATTCCCGTAGCTGGTGGCGACGAACTGTTTCCCGTGCGCCGTATCTACTGCGTTGGCCGCAACTACGCCGCGCACGTACGCGAGATGGGCATGGACCCGAGCCGCGAGCCGCCGTTCTTCTTCTGCAAGCCTGCCGATGCGATCGTGGTAGCGCCCACGGGCGCCGGCGCGCAGATCGACTATCCGCCGGCGACCGGGCAGTTCCACTTCGAGATTGAACTCGTGGTGGCGATCGGCCGCGCGGGACGGGACATACCGGTCGAGCATGCCAATGCGCATATCTGGGGCTACGGGGTCGGCATCGACATGACGCGGCGCGACCTGCAGATTGCGGCGCGCGACCGAGGCCGCCCGTGGGAACTCGGGAAGAGCTTTGACCAGTCCGCGCCGGTATCACTGCTGCATCCTGCCAGCGTAGTCGGCCACCCGGCCGCCGGAGAGATCTGGCTGCAGGTCGACGGACAGGACCGCCAGCGCAGCGACCTGGACAAGCTGATCTGGTCGGTGCCCGAGATCGTCGCCAACCTGTCCACCTTCTTTGCGCTGCAGCCGGGCGACCTTATCTTCACCGGCACGCCGGAAGGCGTCGGGCCGGTGCGCAGCGGCGAGCTCATGTGTGGCGGCATCGCGGGGCTCAGCGACGTCGAAGTGCGCGTAGCCTGAAGGCGGCACGAGCATGGACCTGTACAACTTCTTCAACAGTTCGGCGGCGTACCGGGTGCGCATCGCCATGGCACTGAAGGGCCTTCCCTGGGACCATATCGGCGTGAACCTGCGCGCTGGCGAGCAGGACCGGCCCGAGTATCAGGCGCTCAATCCGAACCGGCTGGTGCCGACGATCCAGGATGGCGAGCAGACCATAACGCAATCTTTGGCGATCATCGACTATCTCGATCGCAAGTGCCCCGTGCCGCTGCTGATTCCCGCCGACGGCCAGGCTCGCACACGAGTGCTGGAGCTGGCGCTGACGATCGCCTGTGACCTGCATCCGCTGAACAACATGCGTGTGCAGAAGTACCTCAGCGCCCATCTTGGTATTGCCGACGCTGACAAATCGGAATGGGTCGCCCACTGGCTCACCGCGGGATTCAGCGCGTTGGAACCGTGGCTGACTGCGGACGGCGGCTGGTGCGTCGGCGACGCCCCGACCCTGGCCGACTGCTGCCTGGTACCGCAGGTTGCCAATGCGCAGCGTGCGGGGTTCAGCCTCGATCCGTTCCCCCGCGTGCGCCTTGCCTACGAGCACTGCATGCGTCACGAGGCTTTCCGCGTGGCGGCGCCAAGTGCCCAGCCCGATTACGTAGCCGCCCACTGATACCGATGCTGGAGGCATCCGATCATGACAACCAATCCCACTCCTGACGTGTTGACCCGGCTCGACGCGTTCTACCGCGAACTGGAGCCGCATGCGATGGCCGCCCTCTGGACCCGGCTGCGCAAGCTGATTCCATCGGAACCCACACCGGCGGGTGTCGCGCACCGCTGGTCATACGAAACGGCCCGCCCGTACCTGATCGAATCGGCGAGCCTGATCTCGGCCGAGGAAGCCGAACGGCGCGTGCTGCTGATGGAGAATCCGGGTCTGCCTGGGACCTCGTGCATCACCAGAACGATGTATGCCGGCCTTCAGCTCATCCTGCCCGGCGAGGTCGCCCCCGCGCACCGCCATACCCAATCGGCGTTGCGCTTCGTCGTCGAAGGTTCGGGCGCCTACACCGCCGTGGACGGAGAGAAGACCTATATGGAACCCGGCGATTTCGTCATCACGCCGGCGTGGACGTGGCACCATCACGGCCACGAGGGCAACGCACCGATGGTCTGGCTGGACGGCCTCGATATTCCCATCGTGTCGCTTTTCAACGGTGGCTTCCGCGAGGAGTTCGAATCCGGCGAATCGCCGGTCACCCGCCCGGCAGGCGATGCCCTCGCACGCTATGGCACTGGTCTGATGCCGGTGGGCTACCAGGCATCTACGATGAACTCCCCAGTCTTCAACTATCCCTACGCGCGTACGCGCGAGGCGTTGTTCGCGTTGCCACACGCTGGCGCCCCCGATCCGCACACGGGCTACCTCATGCGCTACACCAATCCGGTGGACGGCGGCTGGGCCATGCCGACCATTGCCACTATGATCCGGTTGTTGCCGTCTGGCTTCGCGACGTTGCCGTACCGCTCGACCGACAGCACCGTCTTTGTCTGCGTGGAAGGCAGTGGCCATGCGATGATCGGCGATCAGAAGTTCGAGCTTGCGCCGCACGACATCGTGGTGGTGCCGGGCTGGAGCCGCTACACACTGCATGCCAGTCAGGATCTGGTGCTGTTCTCGTATTCTGACCGCGTCGCGCAGGAAAAGCTCGGCCTGTTCCGCGAGCAGCGTTCCTGAGGCGGGGTGGCCGGCATCATGACCACCGTCGTTTCGTATGGGGACTTTGTCGACAGCATCGCCGCGGCGCTGCAGTTCATCAGTCACCATCATCCTCCCGACTATATCCGGCACCTCGCCGCCTCCTATGAACGCGAGGCCAGCGAGCCGGCGAAACAGGCGATTGCCCAGATCCTGATCAACTCGCGGATGTGCGCGGAAGGCCGGCGTCCGATCTGCCAGGATACGGGCATCGTCAATATCTTCGTACGCGTCGGCATGGACGTCCGGCTCGTCGGATTCCCGTCGGGCATCGTGGATGCGGCCAATGCCGGGGTGAGTCGTGCTTACCTCGATCCCGACAATGCGCTGCGTGCCAGCATCGTCGAAGACCCGTTGTTCGCGCGGCGCAATACCGGCGACAACACCCCGGCGGTCGTCCATGTTGAACTGGTGCCAGGCAACACCGTCGTGGTCGACGTGATGGCAAAGGGCGGCGGCAGCGAGAACAAGAGCAAGTTCGCGGTGCTGATGCCCAGCGATTCGGTCGCGGACTGGATCGTCAGCATGGTGCCGTCGATGGGGGCCGGTTGGTGTCCTCCCGGCATGCTCGGCATCGGCGTCGGCGGCACGGCCGAGAAGGCCATGCTGCTGGCCAAGCAGAGCCTGACCGAACCGCTCGACATGCTCGATCTCAAGGTCCGGGGCCCGCGCGACGCATTGGAGGCGCTGCGCATCGAGATCCATGACCGCATCAATGCGCTTGGCATCGGGGCACAGGGGCTCGGTGGGTTGACCACCGTGCTCGATGTCAAAATCGCCACCTACCCCACGCATGCGGCAAGCATGCCTGTCGCCATCGTGCCGAACTGCGCGGCAACGCGGCACGCGCGCTTCGAACTCGATGGCAGCGGCCCGGTCATGCTGACGCCGCCGTCGCCCGACCTCTGGCCGGACCTGCCTTTGCCCGACGGCACGGCGAGCCGCCGGGTCGATCTGAACTCCGTGACCCGGGAGGAAACCCGCACATGGCGGACGGGCGAGACGCTGCTGCTGTCGGGGCGCATGCTGACCGGGCGCGATGCCGCGCACAAGCGGATCGACGACATGCTCGCGCGTGGCGAGCCCTTGCCGGTGGACTTCCGCAATCGCATGATCTACTACGTCGGCCCCGTTGATCCGGTGCGTGACGAGGTAGTAGGCCCTTGCGGCCCAACCACTTCAACACGGATGGACAAGTTTGCCGAACGTATGCTGCCTTCCACCGGCCTGCTCGGCATGATCGGCAAGGCCGAGCGCGGACCCGATGCGATCGCCGCGATCGTGAAGAACGGCTGCGTCTATCTGGCGGCGACCGGAGGAGCCGCCTATCTGATCTCCAAGGCGGTCCGGTCCTCTCGCGTTGTGGCATTTGGCGATCTCGGCATGGAAGCCATCTACGAGTTCGATGTGGAGAACCTGCCCGTCGTCGTCGCCGTGGATGCCGGCGGCAACAGTGTCCACGAAAGCGGACCGCGCACCTGGCGCATCGCGGCGGCATGAAGAACCACTTGCCTGATTATCGCGTCGCCGGCAGGCGCCACCCCGGACGACGCTCAACCCCGCGTGGCGATCAACATCCTTAACTGAAGTATCCCGAAAAGATCAACCAATTTGATAAAGTCATCTACACCGGCAAGACCCATACCGTCGGCGGCCGCAACGGCAACTCCCGCAGCACCGACGGCCGTCTGGCCGTCGATCTCTCAGGACCCGGCAGCAACGGCGCCGGTACCAATCCGGAACAGCTCCTGGGCGCTGGCTGGTCGGCCTGCTTCCTTGGCGCAATTGCCAGGGCGGCACAGGTGGCGAAGGTCACGGTTCCGGCCGACGCTGCCGTTGACGCTGAAGTGGATCTCGGCCAAGCAGGGGAGGGCTACTTCCTGGCGGCACGGCTCTATGTCAGTTTGCCCGGGATTGACCGCGAGATCGCGCAGTCCCTGGCCGCGGCCGCACACCAGCTTTGCCCGTACTCCAAGGCGACTCGCGGCAATATTGATGTCGAGATCAATATCGTCTGACGACAGGATCTCGCACGACACTTGAGGGAGACGCTCCTGTTGCTTGCGCACGCATTGGCTCGCGCCGGTGCGTGCCTTGCAGCCATGGCCGACCGCGGTCCGGTAAGGGGAGAACGCTGGTCGGCTCTACCCGACCCGTTGAGGTCATTTGCCTCGACTTAATGAATCTCCGCTCCACTCGCCTGACCGGCTCTCGAGGGCAGGATGTCAGGAGGCCAAGGCGGTCGCGGAAGCAGGCCGGGAAGAGTCGGGAGCGGCCGGCTGGCACCGCGCAGCTAAGCTGCCCGCGCACTTCCTCAGCATTCCCCAATCGTCGCCGCAACGCACCTGATCACCACCGTCAGCGAATCGATCGGAGAGGTCTACGCCGACCACGCCGAGTTGCAGCTTCTTGCCCGCCTTTTGACTTCCCAATGTGAGACGTGAAACAGCACTGGCACCGTTGCCAGCATGTTGACCCCGGCAGCCGGCGGCTGCGCGGGGTCAGCATGGCATTGTTCGCAAAGTAGCCTCGGCGCGCGTCGACTGTTATTCAAAGCGCTAATCAGCGTCTTTACCGCCAAGCCATTGCCGGACGGCTTTGTTTTGCCGATAGTCGGTCCGATCTTTCTCGCGTACTCATTCGCTGCGCCTTGCCGGTTTGACCGGCTCACGGAGTTCCTATGCAGAACTGAATCAGGCAAGACACGTATTGACATCCTGGTGATTGGCGGTGGCAGCGAAGGCGTGCGTGCCGCTCGCCTGGCCGCCGGGCACGGCGAGCGAATAATCAAAACTGATTTCGATAAACTCGAGGGGGCAGACAACTATGTCGGACATTCGCCAAATAGACGTCACGGAATTTATTGACAGGCAGCCCCTGTCGTTATTCCAGGTTAATATCGTTATATTGTGTTTTCTTATTGTCGCTATCGATGGATTCGACACAGCCGCAATCGGATTCATTGCTCCGGCAATTAGTGCGGAATGGAAATTGAAACACGGTGACCTCGCACCGTTGTTCGGTGTTGGACTTATTGGGCTGATGGCCGGGGCCTTCATTTTCGGACCACTAGCGGATTGCTTGGGGCGGAAGATTGTCCTAGTGCTCTCGGTGGTGTTCTTTGGGATCACGAGCCTTGTCTCCGCTGAAGCCGGTACGTTGTGGGAGCTGATTGCGCTGCGCTTCCTAACGGGGCTTGGCCTTGGTGGGGTTATGCCGATTGCGATTACGTTAACCTCCGAATTCTGCCCCCAAAGGCGTGTCTCTATTCTCGTGACTACGATGTTCTGTGGTTTCACCGTCGGGATATCACTTGGCGGGCTCGCATCGGCGTGGCTGATTGAAGGATTAGGATGGCGCTCAGTACTAGCGGTTGGTGGCGTATTTCCTATGGTCCTTGCCGCAGTCGTGGCCTGGAGATTGCCCGAGTCTGTCAGGTACCTTGCCATGGCCGGTAAGAACGAAGAGCGGATTCGCGCCACGCTTTACCGCATCGCGCCTCGTGCAGAACTACACGAGGCAACCTTTGCCGTATCGGAAAAACGCAGCAACCGTTCACCGCTAGGACACTTGCTCCGGCCGGCTCTCGTCCGTCCTACGCTAATGTTCTGGCTGACATTCTTCATGAGTCTACTGGTGCTCTTTCTTTTGGTCAGTTGGCTTCCAACTCTTTTGAAAGAAGTCGGTCTGTCACTCCGCGATGCCGCCTATGTTTCCGCAATGCTACCGGGAGGCGGAACCTTAGGCGCCATCGTGCTGGGGTGGTTAATGGATCGGCTTAATCCCTACTACGTCCTGGCCACCAGCTACTCGCTTGCATGCCTGTTCATTGCTGCGATCGGCAGCCTGGCTTCCGAACCGGTGGCTGCCGGAGTAGCAGTATTCTGCGCAGGCTTCTGTATCTCTGGCTCTCAAGTAGGCGTAAACGCGCTGATCGCAAGGTTTTACCCCACGGACTGCCGCGCGACAGCAGTGGGGTGGGCGAATGGTGTGGGCCGAATCGGCTCCGTCGTGGGTTCGATGGGCGGGGCGACATTGCTCTCATTTGGCTGGAGCATGCCGACTTTGTTTGCCGTTGTTGGTCTGCCCACACTAGCTGCTGGAGTAGCAATGCTAGGGCTGGGCTCATCCCGTTCTTCGTCAGCGCCTCAAAAAATGTTGATGCGTGACAGAATAAAAAAGTCCTCCAGTTAATCGGAATCAGGTATGGCATTTATGAAGTGATGGCAGTTCTTTAATTTCATTTTCGTTAGTTCAAAAACCGTTTGCCTTTCAAGGTCTTGCTAGACGGCAGATGTAACGTGGAGTCTGGAATGAAGAGAATCGTTGTTGTAGGTGGTGGTTTCGGAGGGCTGTGGAGCGCCGTTGGGGCGGCTCGGAAGATCCGTGAAGCGGGCGTGGAGCCGAGCAACATGGAAGTTGTTCTTGTCAGTCCTGGGAAGCATCACAGCATCCGCGTGAGGAACTATGAATCCGATCTCGCAAGCACGCTGGTTCCATTTGCCGAGGTGCTGGACCCAATTGGAGTCCAGCATGTTGAAGGCGAAGTAATCGATGTGAATACTTCGAGACAGGTAGTCCTTGTTCGCACTGAGAGGGAGGAAACGGAGATTTCGTATTCCAAACTGATCATCGCTACCGGTAGTCAACTTGCCCGTCCGCCGATCCCGGGGTTGGCTCAATATGCCCACGATATTGACACGTACGCTGGCGCAAAGCGCCTGAAAGAACATATGGGCAGGCTGGCGGAAGCGAGTCCTGCGGCAGGTCGCTTCACGGCGATTGTGATTGGGGCTGGGCTCACGGGCATTGAGCTGGCATTGGAGTTACCCGATCGACTACGGGAAGCGGCAAGGTCAGCGACAGGATCAGACTCAGACAAAGTGTCCCGAGTCATCTTGGCGGACCGAACACCGCGTATTGGAGAAGCGATGGGTGAGGCCCAACCGGTCATCGAGCGGGCATGTGAAGAGCTTGGCGTTGAGATGTGGCCAAATTTCTCAATTGAATTCATTGGCGAGTCCGAAGTGGTTTTGACCAATGGTGAGCGCTTGCCTGCTTCGACCGTGGTGTGGTGCGGCGGCATGAGGGCGCATCCATTGAATCGACGCCTGCCTGCGAAGTTCGATAGCCTGGGAAGGATAGTGGTCGACAAGTTCATGCGCGTGGGGGGTATCAAAAACGTCTTCGCCGCGGGCGATGCTGCCACCACGCAAATTGATGGCGATCACTCGTCAGTCATGTCGTGTCAACACGCGCGTCCGATGGGGCGCTTTGCTGGCCACAACGCAGCGAGTGAACTGCTGGATTTGCCGATGATGCCTCTGAGCATCGACTGGTACACAACAATCCTTGATCTCGGAGCTTGGGGCGCTGTGTACACGGAAGGATGGGACCGACGCTTAGTGGCGGAGGGTGCTGTGGCGAAGCAGACCAAGCTGACCATCAACCACGAGCGCATTTACCCGCCAAGGTCCGGCATTGCTGACGAAATTCTCGAGGCGGGAGCCCCAATTGTGCAACGACCGCCAGGATACGGTGAGAGCACAGGAAAGCCGTAGCCACCTCATCAGTACCGCGTGAACCGGGGAGCGGGCGGCTGGCTAATCAGAAGCCATCGCCCTTCCGCTAGTCCCTGGCGCCAGCGATAGTTGTGCACGCTGACTGCCACGTGGTCGGGATTGCGGAGCGCCGGCCGCGCTGCGCTCGAAGGTGGCGTCGTCGAACTTCCACCGCGGGGACACCGGGGCATCGCCAAGTTGATGCCGCTACGCTACGTCGGATGGTTTGGGCGGATCGGTAAAGGGACGTAACGAAGCCTCTGCGCATGGTGGCCGGCATCGGCGCGTTCTATTGGCGATTGCGTTCCAGAAATTCGGTGATTGCCTTCGCGACGAGTTCGGGACGTTCTTCGTGGACGAAGTGGCCTGTGTCTTCCAGGTTCACGGTTGTCAGGTTGGACGCCTTGGGGGGAATTACCTTGCTCATCCAGCGATAGGCTGGACCGCCCATCGCCAGAACTGGTGCCTCCAGCTTTGGGTATGTCTTGCTGTCGGCGATGTCTTGGGTGAAGCTCCGGTACCAGCCGTTGCTGGCGCGAATGGCTTCCGCGCTGTTGTAAGCGCGCTCATATACTGCTCGATCGCGCGCATCGATGGCGTTCTCGTCGACGAGTAAGTACTTGAACAGCCAGTCCTGTACGATCCGGACGCGTCCGGCGAGCAGCTTCTCAGGCAATCCACAGGTACGGATGCGCGAAATCGAGCTTGTCGCCAAAGGTGCCATGGGCTGGCAGCAACTGGAATGTCAGCAGGCTTTCGTCCGGATGTGGAAATTCCAGCATCACTAGCCGGTCGGTGGCCTGCGGGAAGTTCGCGGCATACGAGAACGCCACGGCAGAGCCGATGTCGTGGCCCGCGACACTGGCCTTTTCATAGCCAAGCGATTTCACCAGCGCGTGGATGTCGCGCGCCATCGTCTTCTTGTCGTATCCATCGGCGGGCTTGGACGATCCGCCCATCCCACGTAGATCCACGGCGATGACGGTGTGGTGTTGGGCAAGCGTTGGCATGAGTTTGTGGAACGTCCACCATGTCTCCGGCCATCCCGGCAGCAGTACCAATGGATCGCCCTTGCCGCCGACGACATAGTGCAGACGTACGCCATTGACTTCGGCGGTGCCATTGCGGAAGCCCCGCAGCGATTTCACCAACGCGGCGTCAGAGATGTCGGCCGTGCGCGCTGGCGCAGCCTTGCGGGCAGTGTGCGATGCGGGCGGGGCCGTATCGAGCGGCTGGGCCACGCTGGGCAGCGACGCCGCCATCAGGACGGCCAGCGTGACGCCGGCGAATGCGAACTTGGCAGGAGTTTTCAACATATTTCTCCAGGAAATCGGGAATGGTTCAGGCAACCGTGAGACGCGGATCGTCAGCGCCTTGGATCGGCGTCTGCACGACCGAGAAATATGGGTAGTAGGGCACCACGGTTTCCGGGAACGTGGCGAGCTGCACGCCCTTCTGGCCAAGCTCGAGAATCTTCCTCACTACCTTCTCGACGGTGGCTTCACGACTGTAAAGATGGGACTGAACTGGACTGTGGCGGCTTTCACGAATTTCACTACTTCCTTTGCGACGACATGTGGTGACGAAAAACGTTGGTCTTGGCGATGCTGTATATGCAGCATTGCCGGGGAAACTGGAATCGGGCATCGTGGCAGTGCACGATCTATCTGGGTCCGGGCAGGCGGCGGCCAATATCCATGATGGCTTCGACGCTCGACCCGCCCAGCATCGCGGTGGCTTTGGTCTGAGCGACGGACCAGGCGGGCGCGGCATCGCGCAGCAACGTCCGGCCCAGACTCGTGACAGCAAGTGGCCGCGTACGGCCATCCTCGTCCGGCGGTCCTTCGACGATCCATCCCTGTGCCAGCAGCGGCTGCAGATTCCTGGTGAGCGTAGAGCGGTCGTGGTGGTTGCGGCGGCCAAGAGCCGCGCGGCCGATTGGCCCGAGTTCATGAATCATCACTAGCAGCGTGAGCTGCGGTGCATTGATTCCAAATGGTCTGAGGGCGTCGTCATAGAGCGCGGTCAGGACACGTGATATCTGGCGGGTTCGGGTAAGTAGGCAGCTTCGCAGGATTTCGCCGGTTGCGCCGGCCTTTATTGAGGTGCGAGAGTCTGCGGTCTTCATGGTGATCGTGTGTTGCAAGGCAGCGGCTGACAGGCACTTAAGGATGGGGTGCATGGCGCTTTCCTTTTAGGCAGGTGGGTTGCGGCAACACGCACATCCAGACCGGATGTGACGTGCAAATCCAGGACAGGCGTTTGCATCTGAGCACACCTCCGCAGCGGGCTGTCGGGATTTTTGTATGACAACGTAGCGGCGCGCGCGGCTGATACGAACTAATACATTAAGTGCCACCTTCTGCTACAGCCGGGATACATCTCCATCTTTCAATGCTGCATATGCAACAGATACCCACCACGTTGATTGGGTTTGTTGCAGACCCTAGAGCAAGAGGTAGATGACATGACAACGAAATCCACAGTTCGCAGCGCGCTCCGATTCGCGGCCACCGCGGGCGCAGCGGCGCTGGCCGCCACGCTGTTCATTGGCAACGCCCACGCAGCGGTGCCTCAACCTGTATCGCCGGAAATTGGCTTCGTCCAGGTCAACCCCGATATCAAGCTGAGGCGCCTGGTCATACGCAATGCCAATGCAAGGGGCACGGTGCTGTTCCTGCATGGGTTCCCCGAGACGCTGTACGCGTGGAAGGACATCGCCTCCTCCCTGGGCCAGAACTATGAAGTCCACGCGTTCGACTGGCCGGGCTATGGCGAGTCCTCCCGTCCCGGCGCTGACAGGTTTGCCTACTCACCTAAAGACTATGCAAAGGTGCTCAAGGACTACATCGCCACGGCGGGAATCGACAAGCACCATCTGGTGATCTACGCGACGGACATTGGCGCGCTGCCGGCTCTGCTGGCGGCCATCGACGACACGGCCATCGCAAAGCGCATCGTTGTCGGCGACTTTGCGCCGTTCAACCGGCCGCAGTTCATGCAGGAGCGCCTGCAAGGGCTCAAGGATCCCGCCACCGCGGATGCGATTCATGCCGCCTTCAACCGCACACGCGACGAGATCCTGCAGAACGCCTTTACCCGCGGACTTCCCGAGTCCTCACGCTATGAGTTGACACCGGAATTCAAGGCCGACATCGCCCGTGGATGGCAAAACGGTGCCTTGACCTCTGCCGATGCGTTCTACCACTACTACTCTCATTTCACGCGTGACCAGGACTATTTCGAAGCGAACCTGGGCAAACTTAAGACGCCTGTCAGCGTGATCTGGGGCGAGAAGGACATCTATATTCGCAAGGAGATGGGCGAGGAATTGGCAGGACGCGCAAGCCTTGACATGAAGGTCTTGCCCGGTCTTGGCCACTATATGCACCTCCAGGACAAGGCTGCGACGATTTCAGAAGTACAGGCCGCGTTCGATGCGCGGTAAGCAACGCCATTTGCATATATCGGAACGCCGGCGGTCCATCGGACGGACCTGGTCAGCCATGACCTTTAGCGTTCCAGGGCAAGGAAGGCATTCCGGTGCGCGTGGACTTTAACCCGGGCGCATTCGCGCCCAAACACACGCCCCGACTACGGCCCGTATGATCGAGAACCGCGATCGGCGTCATTAAGGTCTTGGCGAGGGGAATCCGGGTTCGGCCACCGGGCCTGTTCGGCCGGGTGGCCTTGCCCAAGCCGTGGATGACCTGACTATTTGCCGAGTATGGACTTATTACGGGCGTCGATGATCTCGGCCGTTCGCTCCGTCGCACCCTCGCCGGCTTCCATGCGCACGTCGCGCAAGCCCAGCGTGCGTGGACCCACGCGCAAGCTGACCGGTTCGACCGGTTCGCCGGTTCTATCCTCGACGAGACGGATAGGCGTCCGCTTGCTGCACCATTCGTCGCCCCATTGCATCAGCCCTACGATTATCGGATAGAGCGCCTCTCCCTTTTCCGTCAGCCGGTACTCGGTGCGCCGTTCAGCGCCCTCGGCTACCACCTTCGCCAGCACACCGTGCTCAATTAGGGTGTTCAGCCGCGTGGTCAGCACGTTTCGCGCGATACCCAGGCGCTGCTGGAAGTCGTCAAAGCGCGTGGTGCCCATCATGCACTCTCGCACGATGAGCAAGCTCCACCATTCGCCGACCTGCTCCAGCGCGCCAGCCACGGAGCAGTTCATCCCTGTGAAAGTCTTGCGGTGCATAAGCGAACGTCCTGCGGTACATAACGCTCATCCTAGATGAAAAAGTTGCATGAAGCAACCTAATGCGCTATTGTAAGTTGCATCAAGAAACTTTTGTGGGCTGCGGCCCGTGGCGATTCCCCCAACGGGCGGCTCGATGTGCCGCGGAGGACATTCACATGGATAAACGTCTTATCGTTCTGGCCAGCGGCATGTTCGCGATTGGCACGGACAGCTTCGTGGTTGCCGGCGTGCTTTCGCAGGTCTCGGCCTCGCTTGGCGTATCGGTGGTGCTGGCCGGCCAGATGGTGACGCTGTATGCGATCAGCTATGCGCTGCTGTCGCCCATCATCGCTGCAGCGGCAGCGCATTGGCCGCGCAAGCAGTTGCTGCTCACGGGTCTCGCCGTGTTCGTGGTGGGCAACGTGGTGACCGCTGTGGCGCCGAACATCGAACTCGTGCTGGCCAGCCGACTCATTGCGGGCCTGGGCGCGGCCATGTTCAGCCCGACCGCGACGGCAACTGGCGCGTCGTTGGTGCCGCCCGAGCAGCGTGGGCGCGCGCTCGCCATCGTGATCGGCGGTCTGTCCAGTGCAACGGCGCTGGGCGCGCCGCTGGGCACCTTCATCGGCGGCGCGCTGGACTGGCGCGCGACGATGTGGTTCGTGGCCGCCGTCGGCACGCTGGCCGGACTGGGCGTAGCGTGGCGCTTGCCGGAGATCCCGACGCCGCCGGCCATCAGCCTGTCGCGCCGCCTTGCACCGCTGGCGGATACTCGCGTGCTGCTGACTCTGCTGACCACCTGGATGATCTATGCGGGCCTCTTCCTCGTCTACACCTACATCGGCCTGAGCTTCGACCGCGCCACCGGCGGAGACCCGCGCGTGCTGGCGGCCTTGCTGCTGCTGTGGGGCGTGGCGGCGACCGCCGGCAATTTCGCCGCCGGCCGCCTGACCGATCGCTACGGCAGCCGCCGCATCATCAACGCCGCCATTGCCGTACTGGTCATCGACTTCGCCCTGTTGCCGCTGACGTCGGCATCGCTGGTGACCGCGGTCCCAGCTCTGATCGTCTGGGGCGTGTGCGGCTGGGGCGTGCTGGTCCCGCAGCAGCACCGGCTCATCAGTATCACGCCGGCTGCCTCGCCGCTGCTGTTGGGGCTGAATTCGGCGGCGATCTACGTCGGCGTATCGATGTCAGGCGTCATCGGCGGCGCGGCTATCGCCTGGTTCGACCGTCATGCCCTTGGCCTCGTGGGTGCGGGCTTTCTGGCGGTAGCGTTGTTTGTCGCCGAATGGGCACGACAGCGGATCGCCCGCCCGGAAGCGGGACCGGCCGGCGTGGTCGCCGCCACACCCGGTTCGGCGAACTGAAGCCGAGCAGGGAACACCGGCAGGCGCGCGGCGCACTGTCGGACGAATCGCCGATGAACTAATGGACGGATTGGGCAGCAGAGCATGGCAGACAGACAGAACGGCCGGGCCGGCAGGCGGCGATGGCTATTGGCAGGTGGGGTACTGGTCGTGACGGCCGGCACGCTGGTCGCAACGATGGCATTGAAGACCTCGGGCGCGGCAACAGCCCCGGCGGCCGCCGCGCCCGAGGTCTTCGTGAAGACACTGGCGCCTGAGAACATACGCGTCTGGGCCAACTTCTCCGGTCGCCTCAATGCGGTGGACGAGGCGCTGGTTCGGCCTGAAGTGGGCGGCAAGATCGTGGAAGTCCGTGTGCGCGACGGGCAAACGGTGAAGGCGGGCGATGTGATGTTCGTGATCGATCCGCGTCCCTATGGCGCAGCTGTGGCCCGTGCCCGCGCCGACCTGGCGTCGGCCCGTGCGCGCGCCGAGTTCGCGGCCGCCGAGCGTGAGCGCGCCAAGGGCCTGATCGACGCCGACGCGATCCCGCTGAGCCTGCACGACCAGCGCACCAACGAAGACCGCATGGCCAAGGCGGCCGTGCTGGCGGCCGAAGCCGCGTTGCGCCAGGCCGAGATCAATCTCGACTATGCCTACGTCAAGGCGCCGATCGCCGGCCGCATCAGCCGGGCGGAAGTCACCGTCGGCAACCTGGTCCAGCCCGGCGCGAATGCGCCCGTGCTGACCCGCATCGTGTCGAACGACGGCATCTATGCCGACTTCGATGTTGACGAACAGGCCTATGTCCAGTCGATTCACCGTTATGCCGAGACCCAAAAAAAGGAGCAGCACATCCCGGTGGAAATGCGTGTGCAGGGCGACACGGAGCGCATCTACCCAGGTGTGATCTACACGTTCGACAACAAGATCGACACCCGCAGCGGGACGATCCGCGCGCGGGCGAAGTTCGAGAACCGCGACGGGGCGCTCGTCCCCGGCATGTTCGTCTCGATCGGGCTGGCTGGTAGTGGCGACACGTCCGCGCTGGTGGTGCCGGATGTGGCCGTTGGCAGCGACCAGAGCAAGAAGTTCGTGTACGTGGTGGGCCAGGACAACAAGGTGGCTTATCGCGCAGTCTATCTCGGGGCCGGGCTCGATGGCAGGCATGTGGTCGCGAGCGGCCTCAAGCCCGGCGAGCGTGTGATTGCGCGCGGGCTGCAGTTCGTGAAGCCCGAGGCGGTGGTCACGCCGAAGGAACTGGCTGAAGATGATGTGAAGACCGCCGCCACGACGGCAGCACGCGGGGCGGAGTAGTCGCATGAATCTGTCCAAGTTCTTTGTCGACCGCCCCAACTTCGCGGCGGTCATCTCGATCCTTATCTTCCTTGCCGGTGTGCTGGCCATTCCGAAGCTGCCGATTTCCGAGTATCCGGAAGTCGTGCCGCCGTCGGTGGTCGTGCGCGCGCAGTTCCCCGGCGCCAACCCCAAGGTCATCGCCGAAACCGTGGCTACGCCGCTTGAGGAGCAAATTAACGGCGTTGAGAACATGCTGTACATGTCCTCGCAGGCGGCCAGCGATGGCGTGCTGACACTGACCGTAACGTTCAAGCTGGGCACGAACCCGGACCTCGCCACGCAACTGGTGCAGAACCGCGTCAACGAAGCGCTCCCGCGCCTGCCAGAGGTGACGCGTCAGCTCGGCGTCAGCACGGTCAAGAGTTCGCCGGACCTGACGATGGTCGTGCACCTCATTTCGCCGTCGGACCGCTATGACAATCTTTATCTCCGCAACTACGCCCTGCTGAACGTCAAGGACGAACTGGCGAAGATTCCAGGCATCGGACAAATCAAGCTGTACGGTTCGGGCAACTATGCCATGCGCGTCTGGCTCAATCCGCAAAAGATTGCCGAGCGCAACATGAATCCCGACGAGGTCGTGGCCGCGATTCGCAAGCAGAACATTCAGGTTGCGGCGGGCGTGGTGGGCGGGCCGCCGTACAAGGACAACGTCGAGATCCAGTTGCCCGTGAACGTGCAGGGCCGCCTGGCCGACGTGGACCAGTTCGAGAACATCATCGTCAAGCGCGAGGCGGGCGTGGTCACCTACCTGAAGGACGTGGCCCGGGTGGAAATGGGCGCCAGCGAGTACGCGCTGCGCGCGTTGCTCGAGAACAAGCAGGCGCTGGCAATGGTGATCTTCCAGACGCCGGGCGCGAACGCCATCGACATCTCGAACAATGTCCGCGCCAAGATGGCCGAACTCAACAAGCGCTTCCCCGATGGCCTGGAGTACCGCATTGCCTACGACCCGACCACGTTCGTGCGCGATTCGATCAAGGCAGTCATCCATACGCTGCTCGAAGCCATCGCGCTGGTGGTCCTGGTGGTGATCGTCTTTCTGCAGACCTGGCGCGCGGCCATCATTCCGCTGCTCGCTGTGCCCGTATCCGTGGTGGGCACATTCGCGGTGATGCTCGGGTTTGGCTTCTCGATCAATGCGTTGTCGCTGTTCGGGCTGGTCTTGGCGATCGGCATCGTCGTGGATGACGCGATCGTGGTGGTCGAGAACGTCGAGCGGAACATCGCCACGGGCCTGCGGCCGCGCGAAGCCACCATCAAGGCGATGCAGGAGGTGACGGGGCCGATCATCGCCATCGCACTGGTGCTTTGCGCGGTCTTCGTGCCCATCGCGTTCATCAGCGGCCTTACCGGTCAGTTCTATCGCCAGTTCGCGCTGACAATCGCGATCTCAACCGTGATCTCGGCGTTCAACTCGCTGACACTGTCGCCGGCATTGTCCGCCTTGCTGCTGCGCTCGCACGATGCGCCCAAGGACCGTCTGACGCGCCTGATGGACCGCTGGCTCGGTGGCTTCTTCAGCCGCTTTAACCGCGTCTTCAGCCGGGGAGGGGAGTCCTATGGCGGTGGCGTGAAGCGAGCGCTTCAGCACAAGCGCGGGTCCATGGTCTTCTACGCGTTGCTGCTGGCGGCCACGGTACTTGGCTTCGTCCGGGTGCCCGCCGGCTTCGTGCCAATCCAGGACAAGGGCTATCTGGTCAACCTGGTTCGCTTGCCGGAAGGGGCGACGCTGGACCGCACCGAAGCCGTGGTCCGGCAGATGGGCGACGTGGCGTTGAAGGCGCCTGGTGTTCGCACCGCCGTGCAGTTGCCGGGATTGTCGATCAACGGGTTCATCAACAGCCCGTCCTCCGCCGTGGTGTTTGTCGGGGAACAGTCGTTTGAGGAGCTGCACAAGCAGGGAACGACAGGACCGGCGATGGCCGCCAGCCTGCAGAAGCAGTTCGCGTCGATCCGCGATGCTTTCATCGCCGTGTTCCCGCCGCCGCCCGTGCAAGGGCTCGGCAACACCGGAGGCTTCAAGCTGCAGATCGAGGACCGTGGCGACGCCGGCTACCAGGCGCTCAGCAAGGTAGTTAACACCGTGCTGGAGAAGGCACGCAAGGCGCCCGAGCTGGCGGGGGTGTACACCAACTACAACGTCTCCACGCCGCAGATCTATGCAGACGTGGACCGTACCCGCGCTGCGCAGCTCGGTGTGGATGTGGATGATGTGTTCAAGACCATGCAGATCTACCTTGGCTCGCTCTACGTGAACGACTTCAACAAGTTCGGCCGCACGTACCAGGTGATCGCGCAGGGCGACAAGGACTTCCGCTCGAAGCGCGATGACATCCTCGGTCTGAAGGTGCGCAACGTCGAAGGCAGGATGGTGCCGCTGGGAGCCGTGGTGACGCTCAGCGACACCAGCGGCCCTGACAGCGCCTCGCGCTACAACGCCTACCGCTCCGCCGACATCAATGGGCGCGCGGCGCCCGGCTACTCCACCGGACAGGCGCAGGCGGCGATCACGCGCATCCTGAATGACACGCTGCCCGGCGACATGGCC
Organism: Cupriavidus sp. WKF15; assembly: GCF_029278605.1. Classification (NCBI taxonomy): domain Bacteria; kingdom Pseudomonadati; phylum Pseudomonadota; class Betaproteobacteria; order Burkholderiales; family Burkholderiaceae; genus Cupriavidus; species Cupriavidus sp. WKF15. The sequence goes on along the minus strand of NZ_CP119574.1, from coordinate 279,030 downwards.
TTCGAATGGACCGAGCTGGCCTACCAGCAGATCCTGGCGGGCAACACCGCGCTGATCGTGTTCCCGATCTGCATTCTGTTGGTGTTCCTTGTGCTGACCGCGCAGTACGAAAGCCCGTTCGTGCCGCTGGCCATCATCCTGATCGTGCCGATGTGCCTCTTCTCGGCCATCGCGGGGGTCTGGTTGACCGGCGGGGAGAACAACCTCTTCACGCAGATAGGGTTCTTTGTGCTGATAGGACTGGCGTGCAAGAACGCGATCCTGATATGCGAGTTCGCCCGGGAACTGGAAATACAGGGCAAGGCCACGCTTGCGGCAGCCATCGAGGCCGCACACCTGCGCCTGCGGCCGATCCTGATGACGTCGATTGCCTTCATCATGGGGGTACTCCCTCTGGTGCTGTCGCACGGTGCCGGCGCCGAGATGCGCCACGCGATGGGCGTGGCCGTTTTCTTCGGCATGATCGGCGTCACGTTCTTTGGCCTGTTCCTGACGCCGGTCTTCTATGTCCTGATCCGTAAACTGGAAAAGCGCATCACGCGGAAGGAAAGGGTGCAGCAGCATGCTGAAGCTTGAACGATGGGCTGCCTCTGTCCTTGCTGCCGCTGCGGCTGTCGTAGCGGGTTGCACGACTCCGGTGGGGCCGCAAAGCTCCGGTGTCGACGTCGCGCCGCGCTGGCAGACGCTCGCGCCCGCGCAGGCTAACGCCGACCTGATCGAGAGCCACGACGATGCGAAGGTCGACCAGCAATGGTGGTCGCATTTCCACGACCCCGCGCTGGAGGCGCTGGTCCGTGAGGCGATTGCCGGCAACAAGTCGCTTGGCATTGCGCGGGCACGGGTCGAAGAGGCGCGCGCAGCGCGGCTGCAGGCGCAATCGGCGCTGGCGCCGGAGGTGAACGCCGTAGCGAGCAGCGAGCGCGGCAATCGCGGCCTGCTGACCAATGACAAGGCGGTCACCGTGAACCAGGTGGAGCTGTCGGCGGCGTGGGAACTGGACCTGTTCGGCCGCAACCAGGCCCGCACGGCACAGGCGACGGCGATCCTCCAGTCCACCGAGGCCAGTGAGCAGGCCGTGCGTGTTGCGTTGCTGGCGGAGGTGGCGCGCACTTACTTCGAATTGCGCAACCTGGACCGGCAAATTGCGCTGACGACCAGCAACCTGGAGACCCAGCGCAGGACGCTGAAACTGGTCGAAGCCCAGCAACGCGGCGCGCTGGTGAGCAACTTCGACGTCCAGCGCGCGGCGGCGCAGACCTCCACGACCGAGGCGCGCGTGCCGACGCTGCGCGCAGCGCGGGACGCGGCGGCCAACCGGCTATCGACGCTGCTCGGCAGGCCGCCGGGCACCTTGCAGGAAGTCGCGGCCGCGCCACAGCCGTCACTCGACGGGCGCATCGTCGTCTCGGCGCCGGCCGCCGTGATCGCCACGCGACCGGATGTACGCGTAGCGGAACGCCGCTTCGCCGCGTCGATCTCCGCACGCAAGGCGGCGGTCGCGGAACTGTTCCCGAACATTTCGCTGACCGCTTTATTCGGCGTACAGAATGCGACGCCGTTCTCGTCGACACCCTGGGGGATCGGAGTCGGGCTGGTGCAGCCGGTACTGAACTTCGGGCGCATCCGGTCGCAGATCGATGCGGCCGACGCGCGCCAGACGCAAGCGTTCCTGGCCTACCAGCAGACCGTGCTCGACGCACTGGAGGATATGGAAAGTGCGATGTCGGCCTACCTGAACGAGCAGGCGCGCAATACGTCGCTCGCCGCAGGCGTGGCGCAGAACCGGCGCGCAGCCGAACTGGCGCGAACACAGTACCGTTTCGGCTATGTCGGCCTGCTGGACGTGCTGGTAGCCGAACGTGACCTGCTCGACGCGGAATCGCAGCAGGCCGCATCGGATGCGAGCCTGCGGACGAACCTCGTGCGAATCTTCGTTGCTGCGGGCGGTGGTTGGGAGGTTGAACAAGATCTCCACTAGACGCGGTGGTCCAGCGGTCACCGTTCACTGTTCACGGCGCGGGGTCCGAAACTTGAATGTAGCGAGGAGTCTGACGATTGGTCGCGGCGGACAATCTTCCGTTCGGCGCATGTCGCTGGCCTCTGCTCATACAGGTCAATACGTTGCATCCCAGCGCCCGAAGCATCCCGTCGGCGGTTCGTGATGGCCGACGGGGTACTTTTGCAAGCGAGTCAGATCACGAAGTCAGGACGTCCACGGCCACATCGATATTGCCGCGAGTAGCGGGAACAGGTTCCGACCTGGCCTCCGGGCGCGCCAGTCGAATACCGCAACGGGAAGCCCGCCGGAAGCCGCGTAGACTGACGCCGCCAGCCCCCCAGCCCCGTCATGATCGCCACATCGTAGACGTGTGCTGGATCGAGTTCCGGAAGCAGACCCAGATAGGGCTCGAGTTGGCCAACGTCGGGGTTGCGCCACCTGTCGAATCTGTTCAAGTGGTCGTCGCGCACGTGGGCGCTCGGACCGCTGGTGGGTTCGACGATCGCGCAAACCGTATTCGATGGCAGTCGCAACAGTTCGAACCTGGCCGGCGCGCGTGCCGCGCGCGAGGAGAGCGTGGCGCGCTACCAGCAGACCGTGCTGGTGGCGTTTCGCGAAGTCGAGGACAGCTTGGCCGATGTGCGCTGGCTCAGCCAGCAATCCACGGCGCTGGACGGGGCACTGGCCGGGGCGAAGCGTGCCCAGCGCATCTCGCGCAGCCACTATGACGCGGGCGCGGTGGATTAGCTGACCGTGATCGATGCCGACCGGACGGTGCTGCAATCGCAACGCGATGCCAACGCCGTGGCCGGCTTGCGGGCCGCGGCGACGGTGTCGCTGGTGCGCAGCCTCGGGGGTGGATGGAGTCCGCGCAACAACCCTGACAGCGGGCCTGCTGTCGAGTGAGTTAGATAGTGTATCAGGAGGCCCTGGTGCTCAAGCCGGGAAGGTACCCGACGCCAGACGATCCAAAGCCGGTTATCGGTCTGTATGTCGGCCCGGATGTCGTGACAGATCAACAGCACAAGCGGTGAGCTTCTGCCTTGCGGTTGCCGCGGAACTTGTATAGCATTGCAACTACGATATTTCAAGTCTTAGTATATCATGTCGCACATCAGTACAGGCGTTGAATACAGCCTCCACTGCCTGCTGTACCTGACGCGTTCGAACGCAGCGGTGGAAGAAGCGAGCGTCCGTGATCTGGCTGAGCTTCAGGGCGTTCCCCATGACTTCCTGGCCAAGCTGTTCACCAAGTTGGCCAAGGCTGAGCTGGTGGTCGCTACGGAGGGCATCAAGGGCGGATTCCGGCTCGCGCGGCCCGCCAACCACATTACCGTCCTCGATGTCGTGGAAGCGATCGATGGCGAGAAGCCTCTCTTCGACTGCCTCGAGATCCGCGGGCGCTGTGCCGTCTTCAATGATGACGCGCCGGGCTGGGCGACGCGTGGCGTTTGCTCGGTTCACGCCGTCATGCAGGCTGCAGAGAAAGCTATGCGAGCGGAACTGAAACGGCATACTCTGGCCGACCTTTCTCAGCGCGTCAATGATAAGACGCCGGCCAGCTACGGTGTGCAGGTTGTCAGATGGCTGTCGGATCGAGCGGCCAATCGGCGGGGCGGAAGACCTGCGCCCAAGCGCTCCACTTCGCGCAAGAGCGGCTGAGGTTCGCCCGCTCGATTCTCCTGCGCAACACGCGCGAAATGGCAGGCGACCCCAACCCTACAAAGCTCCCGGGTGCGCACGCCGTTGGTTTCTCCAGTCGCTGCAGTGTCTCGCAAATGGCCCACAAATAGTGGGCTGTGGGCCCAGGCGGATTCCGGCAGCGGATGACATCTCTTCACCGTGCAGTGGTGACTGACTTCGATTGCGCAATCAACCGTCGATGCAGGGCGGGATGGTCTCGCGTGGCGTCAACCAAATCATGTCGGGCTCACGGCTTCCAAACGATATTTCGTTGAAACCGCGACTTATATAGTCGTTGTTTAGGTCTATACTTACTCTCCTCCCCATGACGGAAATTTGCCATGACTGCTACGCAACGTCTTGAGGGTGTGTCGGGGCAGAATCCACGGGGCGATAGTCCGCAATAGGTAGCGGAATGGCCTGAGACGCCTGAAGGCGCCTCAAGAGCAGCAGCTACTCCGCGCTCGGGATTCCCTCTTCAGAGCCTCGGTCCCGCAGATCGGCGGATGTTGGCACACCACAACCACACGAACTGGAGATTTCATGAACCGCACGGATTCCCCCGGCTTGCTCGACAAGAACATCTGGACTGATCAACTCTTCACTGGGCGCTGGCAGGCCGGCAGTGTCGCGACCAGCGTGATAGAGCCTGCTACGGGCCGGGAGCTGGGGCGCATCGGCATGGCCGATGTCTCGATGATTGCCAGTTCGGCCGAGGCCGCGGCGAAGACACAGCCAGTCTGGGCCGGCCTGCACCATGACGAACGTGCGAATGTGCTGCGCAGGGCTGTGCGCCTTACCGAGACGCATTTCGACGAAATTGTCGGCTGGATTGTGCGCGAAAGCGGTTCCACGCGAGCGAAGGCGGCGTTCGAGACGAGTATCACTATTAAGGTCCTGCAAGAAGCCTCCGGGCTGCCATCGCGCTGCGCCGGGGAGCTATTGCCTTCCGTGCCTGGGCGGCTATCCCTGGCGCGCCGGCGGCCGCTTGGAGTGGTCGGCGTCATCTCGCCGTTCAATTTTCCGCTCTACCTGGCGATGCGGGCCGTTGCGCCGGCGCTGGCGCTGGGCAACGCGGTGGTGCTCAAGCCCGATCCCCGCACAGCGGTGTGCGGTGGCTTCGTTGTCGCGCGGCTGTTTGAACTCGCCGGCCTGCCGACCGGTGCGCTGCACGTGCTGCCGGGAGATGGTGCCGCGGGTGCGGCGCTGACGGCCGATCCCCATGTGGCGATGATCCAGTTCACTGGCTCCACGGCTGCAGGCCGCAAGGTCGGGGAGGCCGCAGGCCGGCATCTCAAGAAAGTTTCGCTGGAACTGGGCGGAAAAAATTCGCTGATCATCCTCGATGATGCCGATCTCGACCTCGCGGTTACAAACACCGCATGGGGCACCTTTCTGCATCAGGGCCAGGTCTGCATGGCCACCGGCCGTGTGCTGGTACAGCGTGGTATCCACGACCGGTTCGTCGAGAAACTCGCCGCCAAGGCCGCGAGCCTCACGGTGGGGGACCCCGCGGAAGGCGACTTCGCGCTGGGGCCGTTGATCAATGAAAACCAGCGCGATAATGTTGCCAGAATCGTCAGCGACGCGCAGCGCTCTGGTGCCCGCATCACATCTGGTGGCGCCTATCGCGACCTATTCTTCGAGCCCACCGTGCTCAGCGGCGTGACACCGGATAGTCCTGCCTTCCGCGAAGAGATATTCGGGCCGGTGGCTGTGGTGGTGCCGTTCGACATGGATGAGGAAGCGATTGCGCTGGCCAACGGTACCGAGTACGGACTGTCGATGGGCATCATCTCCAGCAATGTCACCCGGGCACTGCGCATTGGCGAACGCCTGCGCACCGGTATGCTTCATATCAACGACCAGACTGTCAACGACGAGGTCATCAACCCGGTTGGCGGTGTCGGCGCGTCTGGCAACGGCACCAGCATCGGCGGAGTGGCCAACTGGGAGGAATTTACCCAGTGGCAATGGATGACCATTCGGGGCGAAGCGCCACATTACCCAATTTAAAAATGGGATTCCAGAAGCAACAATACGATCGGGTGCCGTTTGCGCAAGGCCGCTGTGATTCGCGGCAAGGGCGGTTGAAGCAGTAGTCGCAATCAGGAGCTTCGCAGCGTGCCCCAGCGTCGCAGCGCCCACACGGTGGGGGTGCTGCGGCGTCATTGCGCCGCATATCGGCACCACTGCTCCTCACAGTGCGTGGCTTCACGATGGCGCGGGGAGTGTCGCGCGGCGGGTCCTCTGCATTTCCTCGACGAATCCTCCGGCATTGTCCGAGACACTACCCAGCACCGCAAACGACAGCGCATACGCGACGATCAGACCGGAAAGCAGGACCAGGAAGAGCCGTGATCCCAGCGACCGGGGCCAGGGTAAAGCGCGCGCGTGCACTGACGCTCCTCCTTGATCTCCACGGGCTTGGAGAATACATAGCCCTCGCTGCGCACGGTCTTGATATAGGCCGGATCGCGTGCGTCATCGTTGAGGCGCTGCCGCAGGCGGCTGACCAGCAAATCGACCGATCGCTCGAACATGTCCGCTTTGCGTCCCTGCGTGAGGCTGAGCAACTGGTCGCGATTGAACACCCGCATCGGGTGTCGACGAATACGCGCAGCAGGCGGTATTCGGCACCGCTGAGCGCGACAATGGTGCCTTCCCGATCAACCAGGTGCCGCGCGATGGTGTCGAGTTGCCAGTCGCCGAACGCCAGCATCTGCCCGGCCTCGGAGATCTGCAGGTTGGGCGGCAGCATCCGAGTGCGGCGCAGCACGGCCTTGATGCGCGCTAGCAACTCCCGCGCTGCGAAAGGCTTGGCCAGATAATTGTCGGCGCCCATTTCAAGCCCGAGGATGCGATCGGTCTCGTCGTCGCGCGCGGTGGGCATCAGTATCGGCGTGGCTTTGTGCTTGCCGGCGCGCAGTTCGCGACACAGTACCAGGCCATCATCGCCGGGGAGCATCACGTCGAGTACGATCAAGTCGACCGTGTTGGCCTGCAGGCAGGATCGCATATGCCTGCCATCCGGCGACACGGTCACACGCAGGCCGTTCTTGGTGAGGTAGGTTGAAACCAGTTCCCGAATTTCCCAGTCATCATCGACGATCAGGATATGGTCGTGTATCCATTGGTGTCAATCACTCGGCACAGTTGAAAGAGCGGCCATTTGCCGCGTCTACGATGTGACGTCGTGCGCTCTGAGTATATCGCAAGGCATTTTGCGGTGGCCTTCCGCGGTTCGATACGTAAACTGCTTTTGGCGATACACGCCAGAAATGCCCACTTGGCGCAAAGCCCACCCTGCGAAGAGCCTGCTGATACTCGCCAATCTAGGCGGCGTGCAGGCATTGACTGAAGGAGCGGGCAGCCTAGAAACCCGCCACCGGAGCCGGATTTTTGTATGCCATTGTATCTGGCGGCAAGCGGGATACCTTCCCACGCAGAGTGGCTGTCTCACGCTACGTGGCGGATACATCTGGTTTCTTTAATGGATAGCGTGGCCCCGCCGCCAGACAGAGGGCGAAGTAACCTGGACACGCAATTTCAACTCAAGGATATCCATCATGATGCGTATCGAAAATGTGCTTTACACCGGAAAGGTCCGCGTTAGCGGTGGCCGCGATGGCCAAGCCCACAGTGACGACGACCGCCTACACCTGAAGCTGTCGCCCCCGGGCAGCAACGGCCAAGGCACGAACCCGGAGCAGTTGTTTGCCGCAGGCTGGTCCGCCTGCTTTATCGGTGCGATGGGCCGTGCAGCCAGCGATATGAAGATCAGGCTTCCGGCGGACCTCGCACTCAATACCGAAGTGGACCTTGGCACAACAGGCGACGCGTACTTCTTGCAGGCCCGCCTGAATGTCAGCCTGCCGGGCCTGGACCGTGAGGTGGCGCAAGCGGTGGTGGAAGCCGCGCACCAGCTCTGTCCGTACTCCAAGGCGACGCGCGGCAACATCCACGTCGAGCTGAACGTGGCCTGACAAGCATTGGCCTGCTTGCATTGCCTCGCGGGCCATTCCTTGCAACCCGTCATGCCCACAACGTCGTCCAGGCCGCCCTCAAGCGCTTCGACATCCGCTATCCGGTAGCGCAGGACAACGGGTACGGCACGTGGTCGGCATTCTGCAATGAGTACTGGCCCGCCTTGTATCTGATCGACGCCGACGGTCGAATTGTCTACCAACACTTCGGCGAAGGCAGCTATGCCGAGACGGACGCTGTCATCCAGAAATTCCTGGATCGGCCCCGGCCCGGGAAACCAGCAAAGACAATTTGCCCGACACGCCCGGTGAATCACCGAGACGATCGCGGCTGTAACGGAATCTCACCCACATTATCAAGACGAAGGAATCTCTAGATGAAATCGACCAGAATCACTGCTGCGGCTCTGCTCTTGCTGGGCAGCGGTTTGATGCTGCAGGCGGCTCAAGCACAAACGGCTGGCGTCCATCGCGCAGATCTCGTCCAGCACGATCTCAGCGTGCCGGATCGCGAGGGCATTCAGGTGCGCGTTGACTTCGATCCTGGCGCGTTCGCGCCGAAGCATTCGCATCCGGGCGAAGAGCTTGCCCATGTCTTGCAGGGAACGCTGGAATACCAGCTCGGCGACAACCCGCCTGTCACGCTCACGGCTGGTAATTCCCTGTTCATCCCGGCTGGAACCGCCCACTCGGCGCGGAATGTCGGCAGCGGCAAGGCATCGGAACTGGCAACATACATCGTGAAGAAGGGGGCACCGCTGGTGGTGCCGGCCAAATGAGCATGCGGTATGGATCCACTACGGATGGCAAAGGAGACATCCCCTTGAACACTCGCGCATCGAACCCGCCGCCCAACCTGTCTCGCCGAACGTTGCTAATGGGTGGCGTGGCAATTGCAGCCCTCCCCATGTTCCGCCCGGTCCTGTCTGCTGCCGCGCAGGCCAATGCCGGGCAGCCCGCCATGACCGACACGATTCGCCCGTTTCGCGCGCACGTTCCCCAAGCCGCGCTCGCCGATCTGCACCGACGCCTAGCCGCAACGCGCTGGCCTGATGCGGAAACGGTCAGCGATCGATCCGAGGGTGCACAGCTTGCAAAGCTTCAGGCGCTCGTGGGCTACTGGGCAACCCGCTACGATTGGCGAAAGGCTGAGGCAAAGCTCAATGTCTATCCCCAATTCCTGACGAACATCGACGGTCTGGACATTCATTTCATCCACGTACACTCTCGCCATCCAAACGCGCTGCCGCTCATCATGACTCACGGCTGGCCAGGGTCGGTCTTTGAATTGCTCAATGTCATCGGCCCATTGACCGATCCCACTGCGCACGGCGGAACTGCCAACGATGCTTTCCATCTGGTCATTCCGTCGATTCCCGGCTTTGGCTTCTCACAGAAGCCAACTGGCAAAGGCTGGAATCCTGAGCGCATCGCGCGCGCCTGGGACGTCCTGATGAAGCGGCTCGGCTATGCGCGCTATGTTTCACAGGGCGGGGACTGGGGTGCCATCATCTCCGATGCGCTTGGTCGCCTGGCGCCGGAGGGGCTTCTCGGGATCCACGTCAACAGGATCGAGCGCTCCACGACCTTGCCACCAGACGTTGCAAAGGCGCTCAAAAGCGGGGATCCCGCACCGGCGAACCTGGCCATCGAAGAAAGGCGGGTGTTCGACGAGGCCAGGGAATTCCTCAGTAAGGGATTCGGATACGCCTCTATCATGCAAACGCGACCGCAAACCATCGGATACGGCCTGGCCGATTCGCCGGTGGGGCTGGCAGCATGGATCTATGACAAGCAGGCTGACTGGGTATTCACGCGTGGCGATCCTGAGCGAGCATTAGGACGCGACGCAATCCTCGACAACATCACGCTCTACTGGCTGACGGATTCCGGAACTTCAAGCGGGCGAATCTACTGGGAAGCCGGTGCTAGCGCTGTCAGCACAGCGCCCATCACGATCCCCGTGGCGGTTACCATCTTCCCAGGCGAGGTCTACCGGCCTCCAAGGCACTGGGTGGCACGCGCTTATCAGAACCTCATCTACTACAACCGAGTGAACAAGGGCGGCCACTTCGCAGCTTGGGAAGAGCCAGAATTGTTCAGTACCGAAGTACGTTCCGCGTTCCAGTCCCTGCGCTGAGCAAGTACCATGGTGCCGCCTGACCAAATCAACTGATCGGGCAGGCGCGCACCGCAATGAGTTTGCCATCGGGAAGGTACAACGGCATGCATTGCCGGGCAAAGTGACTGTACTGCCAGCCGCCTTCACAACTTCTCGCCGGGCTCCTGGGTCGAGGACTTGCTCCTTGCCGAGAATGGCCCGGTTACGGGCCTCCGCAACCGTTAGTCAGTACGTCGTCCACCGGCAGGCCGTCCAGCCAGAGGTTGAGCTTCGGATATGCGCGCGGAAGGGCGCAAGGACTTCATTGAACAAGGGACCAACATAGCCGTCGCTTACAGCCACTGGAGTTGCCTTTGCTGCAGCCCCTTGAGCGCTTGCAGTTGGTCCAAACGCGCGCCGCGCGGACTCAGGCCGACCGCCGCGGCAAAACACCTGCTCGGCTTCTGACAGGGCTACTGTACGCTAGGCGAAGCTCGAACGAAAAGGAGGGTCGGGCGCTATTAGCAAATATCTGAAGCTTCAGATATTTGCGATTACCCACACCGGCGGATTAGGCGAAGCGCCATGTAGACGACGGCGACACCGCCGTGTTCACGCTGGATCGCGCGAGCTGAGTTGTGTGGCAATGGTTCGCATAATGTCCTGAACTTTTCCTACCGACCATGGTGGCCGGCAAGGAGAAGATAATGGCGCAGTCTGAACTGGCGCGCGGCGAGGACCCCGCGACGCTTGTGCTGTCAATTTCGAGCGCAGCCGAATTCCTCAGCAAGTTTGACGCGTATCTGGGCACCGCCAAGGGCCTGGCGGAGGGCACCCGCCGGTAGTATGGCCGGTTTGTCCAAGGCTTCCTGGACGGGTGGTGTGGCGACAGTCCACCGAATTGGCAAGACCTGTCAATCGAAGATCTCCGCGCATATCTGCTTCACGAGCTCTCGAGCAAGAGGCGCCGACCATCGAACTCGCCGATCGTCGCGCTGCGCGCGATGCTACGTTTTCTCGCCGTCAGGGGACTGGTGCCGCCCGGTCTCGAGGAAACGCTGCCACGAATCCGGCGATGGCGTCACGCGACGCTTCCAGCGAGCCTGTCGAGCGACGATGTGAATCGGCTCATCAAATGCGTGGCCGATGCTGCGACGTTTCAGCCGCTGCGGAACACGGCAATCATGCTGCTGCTCGCGAGGACCGGGATGCGGGCCGCTGAAGTCGCGCACCTCAGTCTGAATGACGTGGACTGGGCCGACGGCATCATTCATATCCGAGGGGCCAAGTCTCGTCGTGACCGAGACCTGCCGCTCTTCCGCGACGTCGGATGCGCATTGCTCGCAAATAAAGCAAGTGTAATCAAGGCGCTGGAAGGAAGGTCACGCCGAATCCGCTTCTATGAGATGAGGGAAGTCGCAGGGACTTTCCAACTTAGACGTGTCCCGGTGAACGAAGATGAGCTCTTTGTCTTCTATCCAAGACGAGCCCGCGCCGGGGTAGTGGCGACAGCATGTACACAAGGAAAGCGCACGCAACACGGGAAGCGCCTTGGCGTGGTCAGGGATGATCAACCGGACGCCCGTGAGAGACAGGCCGGGCGCCTTGGGGTGACGGAGAGGCCCGTAGTACCGATGAAGCCGGGTAATGCCGGTGGAGGGAAGGGGCCTCAGTTCAAGACAAACGCAATAAGTAGTACGGGACCTGGAGATTGGGCAACCTATCAACTCCGTTTTGTGTTCAGAAGCTGCAGATGGCGTTACACGCGAAAGCGAAGGCAGAAGCCGGGTATCGCCTTTATGCTTTGTACGACAACCGGCCAGCGGGCAAGGATGAAGATCTTGCCGTGAGCGCGAATCACCAGCTTCGGCCTTGGTGAGGTCATGTTACAGCGGCATTCCGCGTAGCCGCGCAGCTTCTTCGCGCGTTCCAGTGCCCGCGCATAGTCTGCGGGGGATTCGAGCACCTTCTCCAGGTCGTGTTCCTCAATGCCGATGCGAACCGTGGTCATTCTGTGTTCCTATATAGAGTGGGTCAGACGGAGGCATCGCGGAACACCGCTTGCAAGCTGCGATTGATCCCCGAAATGTCCAGCGTGTGCTGCGCCCGGGTCAGCGCGACATAGAGCAGGCGTTTTTCGTCGGCGGGCAGCGTCTCCCGGCCATCGTCCTCGCGGCGAAAGCGGAAATCGTCGGCCAGCGTCACGGTGGGCCATTCCAGGCTATGGCCCGGTGCACGGTCAATACGACGTAGTCGGCCTGGTCCTCCGGGGCGATGGCGGCCAACAACTGGCGCAGGTAGGTGGGCCTTGTTCGTCGATGAGCTTGACCAGCGGATGCAGGTCGCGCCCGGCGAAGGACTCGGCGTATTCCTGAACGTCGAGCCAGTTCTCGAACAGGGATAGGGCGGCCGGGTAGTGCGTGCGCTGGCCAGCGAGCAGGCGCTCAGCACCGTCGATGAAAGCCTCCAGCTCCTCCTTCTTTGTCCGGGCTGCCACCCTGTGGCCGCGCTGCAGGCCTTCGGCCACCTTGGCGAGCAGGGTGGTGTTCTTGCGGCACAGGATCGCGTTGGGGCGGATCTCGCCAGGAGCGGCGTGCCGCACGACACGCGAGGGAATCGCGGCCTGGCCGCGTACCGGAACGTCCTCGTCCATCAGGCGTAGCATCCGGCTGGCAAGGCTGGCGATGGCGTTGCCGAACCGAAATGATTCCGTGAGCCCCTTCACCGGCGCCTTGATGTGGTCCATTGCATTGACGGCACCGCGCCACTTGTAGATCTGCTGATAGGGATCGCCCACGTAGATGACTTGGGATGACTGCCCGCGTAGCACCGACAGCATCAACCCATCGGCGTCCTGGGCCTCATCGAACAGGATGAAATCGGCCGGGATGCGCGGTCGGCTGAGTTGCCACAGCTTCACATAGGTCGCGTGACTGACCGCCGCGACACCCCTTGGATCGATGCTCTCACGCCAAAGCGACTGGACGTGTGGCAGCAGTTCCTCGCGCAGCGCGTCGGCCAGCTCTTCTTCGATCAGTGGATCGACCGGGATATGCCATGCCTGGGGCTCGGCCTGTGCCGACGAGCAGAAGCGCGCCACGCCGTCCATCACCATGCGGCCCAGCTTGCCGGTGGTCAGTTCGACGGTCTTGGCCGATGGTCGTCGGCACCTTCAGAGGGGCAAGGCCGTAGCGCATGGCCATCGTATGGGCAGGCTCCACCGGATACTTGAGCTTGCGGGTAATGTCCGGGGACGTTGAGCCAAAGGCGAGCGAATGGACCGTCCGGCAACGCGTGTTCGCGGGGAACTTGCGCTGGGCTTCCTGTGCGATGTGCTTGTTGAAGGCCAGATACAGGCCGCGTGCGCGCGGCCGGGCCTCCGACGCCATACGAAGGAACGTCGATTTGCCGGCACCGGCGTAGGCCCGGACCTTGAGCGGACCGCCGGCAGTGACCGCGGCGACCGCTTCGGATTGCTCTTGGGTCGGCTGCATGCTCAGACCGGCAACGCTTCCTGCACCAGGATCGCAGCGGAGCGGGCCGCGCGTGCGGCAGCGTCACGAGCGCGGCATTCGGCGACGCGGCGTGCCTGGTTGCCGCTTTCCGCGTAGACCATCCACGAAAAGTACGTGGAGGTGGTCGGCCCGACCCACGTGGCCCACTTTGCGCGGATGACGGCCCGCACTTCATCGGGCTGCGCGAAGTAGATGCGACGGGCGTCGCGCCAGCACTTTGCGTTGAAGGCGCGCATCCTTTGCTCAAATGCATCCCCACGCGCGGTACGGCGTGCCAACTCCGCGTCCAACGAATGCTGCTCGGCGGCCACGTGATCGGCAAACAGCGGATAGCGGTCACGCTCGCGCGCCTGTTTGCGCGCAAAGGCTGCCTGACGGCGGGCGTTGAAGTCGATTGGATTGTGGCGTTCGTAGCGGGTGAAGCGCATGGTATGGATCGGATGATTGCTCAATGAATCCAGCATATCGGCTCGCCGCCAAAGTCAAGGCTGCCTCCGGGCCCATCGCGGCAAGCACCATTTTGCGGGCGAAGAGGGGCGAATCGCCCGGTGAAAGGCGTATGATTTCGCTCGTCTTTCGCCGGATAGTCGGCATATTCGAACAAAATCTCCATGAAGGAAGTGAACCTCGGTAATCGGCCGCGCGACGAGCGGACCCACATCGCCCCGGGCGAACCGCTTTACCGCGAAGTGGCCACCATTGATGCGCTGACCTTCCGGCGCCTGCTGGATCGGGTCTTCTGGCACCCGCCCGCCGAAGTGTTGCGCTTTGAGGTACGGGCCATCCCGTTGGAGCAAGGCAGCGAGTACACGGTCACAGCGATCATGGACGACCTGGGCGAGGTCTGGTTCGACGCCGAGGCGGTTCCGGCTCGTTGGGATGCCATTGCCACGTTCGAGCTGTCGTGGTCGCTGTCGCAACTGCATGCCGCACAGCATGGCCTGGATCTCCGGGGTTGTGAGAAGCCCGGCGGCAAGCCGGGCAATGAGCGCATGCCCGACTACTCGTCGGTCCAGGACCCCGCCGAGGTCGCGCGTCATCGCTGGAACGTCGTGAACCGCTTGCGCAAGGCGGGAATCGCGTTGAAGTAGGGCCGGGGGCTTTATCGCGGGCGGGCTTTGCGCTATCCTGCGGGCTACTTCCGCGTCTCAGACGCATCGACACCGCCGATTGCTCGGCATATTTTTCACCCGTTGGGGCTTTCCCAACGGGGAGGCTCCATCCCTTCTCCGGAGCCTCACATGCACATTTCCTCGCGTATTTCGGGTGTGGCAGTTCTCGCGACCGTCGTCAACCTGATTGCCGTCTTGTTTTTCCTTTGCACGACAAGTGACGACCGGCTGGTGATGGTGCAGTTGCATCTCGTCGCCGAGATTCAGTTTTTGGTCATCATCAGCTGGCTTCTCGCCAAGCTGCTGATTCCGGAAGCTGAGTCGACTGTCGCCGGCTAAGCGCTTACCTCAACGCAGCTTTCCTATGCGGGGCGATCTTGCGGTTGCCCGGCTTCCATGTCTGCACCGCCCGATGTCGTCGGGCATTGAATTCACCCCATTGGGAGACGCTCCCAATGGGGTGGCGTTTCCCTGCTCACAAGGAATCGCCATGTTCACCAAGTCCCTTGAAATCGAAGTCGGCCCCGTGCCGTACGAAGAAGAGTGCGTAGCGCCTGAAGGCCGAGTTGCGGTCCTTCGTGACGGCAATCACCGAAAGATCTATGCGTAATAGAAGCCTCCATTAGAATTGGCGCAGCGATCGGAAGGCCGCGCGAAGCTCCTCCGCGAAGAGCTGCGGCTGTTCCCAGGCAGCGAAATGGCCGCCCTTGTCTGCCTCGTGGAAGTAGATCATGTTGCGATAGGCGCGCCGGACCCAGGTCTCGGGTGGACGATAGACGTCCTCCGGGAATACCGTGACGGCAACCGGCAGCGAGATGTCTGCAGTCTTCTGTGCGGCCGCAATCAGGGGGCTTCTTCCCATGTTTTCCCAGTAGAGACGCCCTGCGGATGCTGCGCTGTTCGTCAGCCAATACAGCGTAAAGTCGTCCAGTACCTCGTCCTTTGACGGTTCCATATGTGGCACGGCGCCGTACGTCCACTTGGCAAAGCCTGGATGCCCTAGCATGAAGGCGGCGAGGAAGGCTGGAGAGTCCGTCGAGCCATAGCCGATCGTCTGCGGCCGCGCCCCTAGCATCGTGATGTAGGCCGAGTTGCCTTGTTTCGCGAACGCAAGAATTGCGTCATATGTCGCGCGTTCCTTGCTGCTAAGTCCTTCCGGCGCCGGCCCGCCCACGGCAAGCGCAGCCGCAGCCTCCGGCGGTACGGTTGCCGGAAGGTTGAGGTGGATGCCAGCCAATCCCGCAGGCGCCTGGCGCGCCATGGCACTGGTAATGAGAGCACCCCAGTCGCCGCCCTGCGCGACATAGCGGTTATACCCGAGGCGCTGCATCAGCTCCGCCCATACCCGTGCGACGTGTTCCGGATCCCACCCCGTACCCGTTGGCTTGCCGGAGAATCCGTAGCCAGGGATGGACGGGATCACGACGTCAAATGCGTCTGTAACCTTGCCGCCATGTGCACTGGGATCGGTGAGCGGGCCAATGACCTTGAGGAACTCGAACACGGATCCCGGCCAGCCGTGGGTGATGATTACCGGCAGAGCATTTGGATTGCGGGAACGCACCCAGATGAAATGAATATTGACCCCGTCAATAGTGGTAACGAATTGCGGCAGAGCATTGAGTAGGGCTTCGGCCTTGCGCCAGTCGTAGCCCGTCCCCCAGTAGTGAAGGAGCTCCCGCAAGTTGGCTAGCTGGACGCCTTGGGATTGATCGGCAACGGTTTCCCGATCCGGCCAGCGTGTCGACGCGATGCGACTGCGCAGATCAGCAAGAGCGCCGTCAGGAACGTGTACGTGGAAGGGGCGAATCGTCGTTGCCCCGTCTGTCCGGGCGGGGCCGACGGCCATCGCAGAAGCGGAGAGTAGGACGGCTGCAAGGGCAGCGAATATTTGTTTCATGCGCGTGTCCTCATATGTAGGGATGAGATGCTTCGTTCAAGCAGGAACGGCTTGAACGAAGCTTTCGGTTGTGCTGCCAGTCGAGCTCGCCAGCGGTATACCCAGAAGGGTGCCAGGCCGCGCACCCGTGTGTGCGCGGGTGACCTTATGGCTTAAGTAGAATCTTTCCGCCCCGGCCCGGCACCTGATGAGTAACCATTGCCGCTTCGATATCTTCGAAATCAAAGATGGCACCGACTGGCAGCACAAGGTTCCCCGATGCAGCAAGACCGAGCACCTCGCGGTATAACTCGTCTCGCTCGCCCGGAGTCATGCGCTGCATCAGCCGACTTGCCCAGAAGCCGCGCACATTCAATTCCTTGAACAGCAACTGGCCATTCAGTTCGAGTGGCTGTCCGGTCAGTGAGCCTAAGATGACAAGTTCTCCTTCAGGGGAAAGAAGGTCAACAAGGTCATTCGCAGCTCTTCCGCCGATCGAGTCGACCGCGGACGCGATGCGCGCGTCCCCAACCAACTCCTTTGCTCGCCTCTTCCAGTCGACGTCGTCAGACGAGATGGCGTTATTGAGGCCGACGGCGGCAAGCTCGTCTATCGCCGCCTTTCTGCGAACGATGTTCAGAACGTTCAGCCTTCTAGCCTGGACGATCCTGGCCAATGTGATGCCAATGGCGCCATTCGCAGCGTTTTGGACAAGCCAATCGCCTTCGCCGAGATGCAGCGAGTTCAGCAGGGTAAGGGCGCTCACCGGCATGGATACTAGTTGAGCTGCAACCCCGTCTGGGACTGCCTCAGGAACGGGGACGACCGCGGATTCTGGCACGATAACCTGTTCGGTCCATGTGCCGGCCTGATTGAAAAAACTGACTCGCTGCCCAAGAGAAAGCTGCGCGCCATCACCAACTGCGTCGACGACACCCACGGCTTCTGTACCGCCGGTTGCAGGCAAGTCGGGACGGTAACCGTAATTGCCTTGGATGGTCGCGAAATCATGACTGTGGACGCTCGCGAGGATGACCCGTACCCGAACCTGTCCAGGTCCAGGACTCTCCTTCGGGCGCTCGACGAGTTTAAGGACCTCGGCAGGGTTACCAAACTCTTCATAGCAAATTGCGCGCACTGCACTCCTCCGTCTTCAGGTCAGGTTCAGGTTCAGGTTCAGGCAGTTGATGTGAAGAACCGCCCTCCGTTTTGAGGATGATGGTTGACATCCATGAGGATGTCAACCATCATCCTGTGGCGGTTGAATGAATCGCGCCGATCAGCAGGGAACCGAAATGAAAGTCGAATTCTTTTTGGACTACCGTAGCCCCTACTCTTACCTAGCAAGCACGCAAGTTGGCCGGTTAGACGCAGAAGTGGAAATCACGCCGGTTGACGCATTCAGTGTGATGCGGTCTGTCAATAACCAACCGTCGACTGCTTGCCCGCCTAAGGCCCGATATGCATTTTCCGACGCTGTGCGATGGGCGAAGTACTACGGCGTGCCCTTCGCCCCAAACATGGGGCTGCTAAGCGCGATGAGAACGGGCCAGTTTGACGGCACTTTGCTTCCCCGCGCCGGGCTCGCGGCCCGGCAGCTCGGTGTGTTCGGTGAGGCTAGTGAAGCACTTTTCGGTGTGCTGTGGGCTAGCAACGACGATCTGACGACGGACGAGGGGCGCGAAAGGTTCCTGACCGAGCGCGGGCTGCCGTCCTTGCTGTGGCAAACTGCTATGACCCAAGAGATCGGAGAGGAACTCGCCGAGTTGAGCAAGGGAGCGGCGGGTCGCGGCGTATTCGGCGTCCCAACGTTCTTCATCGATAGCGAGATCTTCTTTGGCAATGATCGACTGCAGTTTGTCGAGGCTCGCTTACGTGAGTTGGCAGTAAAGGGAGAGTCAGCATGAGCGAGAAACGCGCTCTCGTCACCGGCGTTGGGCCGGGTACCGGCCTCGCAGTCGTCCGCCGGCTAGTGGCAGGGGGCTATGACGTCGCAATGGTCGCGAGAAGTGCCGATCGCCTTAAGGAGTTCGAAGCGGAAATTCCCGGCACCCATGCGTATGTCGCAGACGTCTCAGAACCGATCCAATTCGATGCGGCACTCGACCGTATCCTGTCGGAATTCGGCGCTCCCGAGGTTGTTGTCCATAACGCCATCGGCGGCGTCTTCGGGAATTTCATGCAGATCGATCCGGCCGCGCTGCAGCAGAATTTTCAAACGAACGTCATGGCGTTCCTGCAACTCGCGCGCCGTGTTGCTCCCTTTATGCTCGATTCTGGAAAAGGTGCGATCATTGCGTCGGGCAACACTTCTGCACTGCGCGGTAAGAGCAATTTCGCCGGATTCGCACCGACCAAGGCAGCTCAGCGCATTCTCGCGGAATCGATGGCGCGCGAGCTAGGGCCGAAAGGTGTACACGTAGCCTACGTGCTCATCGACGCCGTAATCGATCTTGAGTGGACGCGCAAGGCGTGGCCTGATGCGGCGGATGATTTTTTCATTCAACCGTCGGACATCGCTGAGGAAATCTGGCATGTCGTGCATCAGCCGAAGAGTGCCTGGTCGTTCAATGTAGAAATTCGACCCTTCAAGGAAGTTTGGTAAGCCGCGGCGGTGGAAGGGCGCGCTGCTACCACTGCCGCATTCTTAAAGGCAAAGTATGGCAAATTCACAGGAAGAAAAGAGTAGAAATCACGACCGAATCGTGGAAATTGCGGCCCGGCGATTTCGCGAAGCAGGCCTCGAAGGGGCAAGTATTGCAGACCTTATGAAGGAAGCTGGCCTAACTCATGGCGGTTTCTACAAGCACTTTGATTCTCGTGACGCCCTGGTACTGGAAGCCATGGCTGCCGCGTTGAAGAGCGGATCAAGTGGAAACGGAAGCGGCGCACCCAAGGGCGCCTTCACATTCGAAAGTATCGTTGAAGCCTATTTGAGCAAGCGTCATCGCGATAAAGTCGGCTCGGGATGTGCAGTCACTGCACTGATGAGCGACGTTGGCCGGGCCGATAAAGAAACGAAGGCGCTTTTCACTTCCCAGGTTCGAAGAAATCTTGAGGGCATCGGTGCACTCCTGGCGGCAGAAGGGCGAAAGGGCGACAAGCATGCAGCGATCGTGGCGCTTTGCATAATGACCGGTGCCTTGGGACTATCTCGTGCGGTTTCAGACGACAAGCTCTCCATTGAAATATTGGCCTCTGCGCGCGAGTTTCTTTTGGCGGGGTCTGGTGACCAGTCATCCAATGAGCTGGACGTACCACCTATCGCATGATATCGATCGCGCTCGCGTGCGGCGCAGTTGGTATCGCACGTAAGCACGATCGGCATTGCGCTCGTCGCGCTCAGCTCTTACGGCATGCGAATGTGCCACTGGCGGGAGCGAGCCTTGCGTCCTGGGCAGTGTGCGATCGTCTCCCATAGACGCGTCAGTGCTGATGGCTTTGCTCAATTTGGGGTAACGAGCCGGACTCAATGAAGCTCATCCAGGTTCCGTTTCTGATGGGTGGCTGTGCATAGCCAACTTTTCGGCGAACCACTGCTTTAGCGCTATCGCCCCTGCTGGAAGCTGTGCCGTCTTCGGATGCACGAGGTAATACCCTAGAGATAGCGGAAACGCCTTGTCGAAGGGCTCGACAAGCAGTCCCTCGGCCGTCTCGGTTTCCACAAGAATCGAGCTCGTCAGTACCACGCCTTGCTCGCGAACTGCCGCTTCGATCGCCATCAAGGACTGGTCGAACTGAATCCCGGCAATGGACTCGATCTGCTGGTCCGAGAGCTCGCTGTAGCGAGCCAGCCAGGCCACCCAGTGAGGATGAAGTGTGTTATGCAGCAGCGTGGCCGGCTGAAGATCCTCAGGCCGCTTCAGTTTCCATTTCAGCGCGTACGCCGGGCTGCAATATGCGCGGGCCTCGTCAGGGCAAAGTAGCTGCGCCGACAGTTGGGGATCGGCTCCATTGAAGTGTCGAACTGCCAGATCAACGGCATCAAGCTCGAAATCCACGAGCGTGGTTGAAGTGCTCAGGCTCAATGCAGTCCCCGGGTACGCTTGGAGGAAGTCGGCCATTCGCGGCGCGAACCACTTTGCGGCGAAGCTCGGTGGCATGGAAAGCCGTACGCCGTTGTGCCTGCGCTCCCGCAGGCGGCGGCTGGCGTGCACGATTTCCGCAAGAGCAGGCTGAATTTGCGCCATATATGCTCGCCCTTCAACGGTTGGCGTCACTTGACGAATCTGCCGGACGAACAGCGCCACGCCGAGCCAGTCTTCAAGCTTCTGTATCTGCTGCCCGACGGCACCGGGTGTCACTCCAAGTTCATCGGCCGCCATAGTAAAACTGCCAAGTCGCATGGCCGCTTCCAATGCTACCAAAGCCTTCAAGGGCGGGATGGGTCGCATGGCTCAGTTTTCCTATTGCATCGGGAAGATTAAATCATTTGTAGGACATCGGCGGCGCAACCACAATGAAGGCTCAGCAACGCCGATGGAGTTTCGTCGCCATGAACCCCGCCTATCTCGCCTTTGCGGCGCTTGGCCTCATCTGGGGCACCAACTTTATCTTCATGAAGTGGGCTAGCGTCTACCTCACCGCCAGTCAGATTGTCTTCCTGCGCGTGCTCTTCGGCTTCCTGCCGCTGCTGGCGTGTGCACTGTTCACCGGCGCGCTGAAATGGCGCCACTTGCGGCATGCACATCACTTCGTCGTCATGGCGCTGCTTGCGACTGTGCTCTACTACTATGCGTTCGCAAAGGGCTCGGCGCTCCTCGCATCCGGCGTGGCCGGGATGCTCAGTGGCGCGATTCCGTTGGTTTCTTTCGTTTGCGCCTGGGCGCTCTCGCGGCAGCAGCGCCCAACACCCCGGATGCTGGTTGGCATTTTCGGCGGTTTCGTCGGGGTCTTGCTGATCGCCCAGCCCGGGAGTGCGCATAGTGCCGGGGTCAACCCGGCTGGGGTCGCCTACATGCTCGCCGGCTCACTGAGCGTGGGATGCTCGTTCGCCTATGCGCGGCGTTTCCTGTCAGGTCTGGACCTCTCGCCGCTCGCACTTTCTACCTGGCAGATCGGCTTCGCGCTCCTCATTGTGACGTGCATCGCCGACTTCGACGGCATCACGCGCGTGGCTGGGGACACCCGAGCATTCCTTGGCCTCATGCTCGGTCTCGGTCTGTGCGGCACGGGGATCGCATTCATTCTCTATTACTTCATTGTCGGGCGACTCGGTGCATTGGCAGCCTCGAGCGTCACGTATATCCCGCCCGTGGTGGCGTTGTTCCTCGGAGCGGCAATCGCGGGCGAGTCGCTGCGGCCTGTTGATGGGGTAGCAATGGCGGCCATCCTGGGGGGCGTCTATCTCCTGCAAAGCCGAGATCCTGCAAACGAGAAATTACTCGGATTTGCACGGAAAATCGCGGCCCTTTGTCCGGCCATCCGTCGCTTCATTTCTGCATAGCAATCAAGGAGCTCTCCATGCCTACCTACATCGTGTCCGCTGCCGCAGGCCTGCTTTCCCCACGCGCCAAGGAGGAGCTGGCGGCTTCGATTACCGGATCGCACAACCAGGTCACCGGGGCGAATACGTTCTTCGCGCAGGTGATGTTTCAGGACATTCCGCCTTACAACTACTTCATGGGCGGCCGACCCCTCCGACACGATCAGGTGTTCGTGCACGGGCATGTGCGGGCAGGACGGACACGCGAGCAGAAGGCAGAACTACTGAAGCAGATTGTCAATGATGTGTGCCGAATCGCCAAGGTCGACAAGGTAAGTGTATGGATTTACCTCTCCGAGCTGCCGCCGGGTCAGATGGTCGAGTATGGGGAGATCTTGCCGGAACCGGGGCAGGAATCCCAGTGGATGGTAGCGCTTGACCCAGCGGTTCGCGCGTTCATGGAAAAGGTTGGCACCTGATTGTGGCTGTACCCCTAATGGAGGTAATTATGATTGATTTGCGAAGCGATACGTGCAGCAAGCCTAGCGACGCCATGCGGCTGGCCATGGCCGCTGCACCGGTGGGAGATGACGTCTACGGCGATGACCCCACCGTCAAGGAGCTCGAGCGTGAGGTTGCCAACTTTCTGGGCAAAGAGGATGCCGTCTATATGGTCTCAGGAACCATGACCAACCAGATAGCGATCCGCGCGCATACTGAGCACGGTGACGCGGTGCTGTTCGATCAGGGCGCACATGTCTACCTGCTTGAGGGAGGCGCGCCGGCCGCGTTCGCGGGCGTGCTTCCGCGGCTGCTGCCTGGAGTTCGCGGTGTATTCACCGCAGCGGATGTGGAGGCAGCGGTCGGCAAGCCACATCGCTTCTTCCCGTCAACCGTTCCCGCGCCGCCGAAGCTCCTCTGTGTGGAGAACACCCACAACGTTGGCGGCGGCAAGGTCTGGCCAATGGAAGAACTGCGTGCAGTCTGCGCATCGGCACGCAAGCTGAATCTGGCGCTCCATCTCGATGGCGCGCGTCTTTGGCATGCATCGGTGGCGACCGGTATTCCCGAGCGGGGGTATGCAGAGCTGTTCGATACGGTGAGCGTCTGCTTTTCCAAGGCGATGGGTGCGCCGGTCGGCTCGGTACTCGCCGGCCCACGCGATTTCATTTCCCGCGCGCGACGCTTCAAGCAGCAGATCGGCGGTGGCTTCCGGCAAGCCGGAATTATTGCGGCCGGCGCCCTATATGCGCTGCGCAACAACCGGGAGCGCCTGGTGGAAGACCATGCGCGCGCAAGGATGCTTGCGGAAGGTATTGCGAGACTTCCGGGAATCGATCTCGATCCTCACACGGTGGAAACGAACATCGTTCGATTCCGGCTGACCGGGCTGCATGCGGCAGACTTCGTGGAGCGCGTGTACGCGCGCGGTCTTCACGTGCTACCGGCCGGCATCGACAGCGTTCGCGCGATCCCATACCTGAACATTTCCAACGCTGACATTCGACGGGCCATCTCGATCATTGAGTCCGTTGTTCTGGAGCACGACGCCACCTAGGCGCATTCCCCATCCTACGAGCCCACGCGCGCGCACGCTATTCGCTCGACTGGACCAACCCAGCGAATCCGTGAAGCCATGTTCATGAGGCATGAGTACGCAGCCCTTGCTGCGACAACTGCGCTATCCGCTTCAGCATTCGTCACATCGGAACTACACGCACATTTTCGAAGCGGCGCGCGCGAATCTGCACACCCGCAGCAGCCACCCGCTGGCACGACCACGAAAGCTCTGACAGATCGGTCCCAGGGCCGCAGTTAATCCGGTTGCAGGAATTGGCCGGCTAGTGGGGGAATGCGCCAGGTTGATCGCGGCTGTTGCCCAGCCGCTTTAGTTCGGCACCGCACGCACGTATGGGGCCGCAGGATATGCAGGGATCTTGCCGAACGCTGTCAGATTGGCGGAACATTACCTTCCCCGTACGACGCACACGGACTGCCTATGGGAAACATGATGTCTAAGCAGCAAGGTTGCCCTGCTCGATATTTCAAGGGCAGTTTTCCTCTCACGCCACGTCATTCTTGAAGATGATGCGTGACATCCATAAATGCGGCAACCATCTCTTCGCGAAGGTGATGTTCCAGGACGTTCCGCGTGACAACTACTTCATGGGAAGCAAAGGTCTGCGGCACGATCAAGTGTTCGTGCAAGGGCATGTGCGGGCCAGACGGACGCACGAGCAGAAGGCAGAACTGCTGAAACGGATCATCAATGACGTGTGCCAGATCCCCAAGGTCGACAAGGTTAGTGTCTGGATCTACCTCTCTGAGTTGCCGCCGGGCCAGATGGTCGAGTATGGTGAGTTCCTGCCGAAACCGGAGCAGGAATCTCAATGGATGGCAGCGCTCGACCCATCGGTTCGTTCGTTCATGGAAAGGGTTGGCAACTGATTGAGGTCGTCGAAACGATGGAGGCAAGCGTGATTAATTTGCGAAGCGAAGCGTGCAGCAAGTCCTGCGACGCCATGCGGTAGGTCATGGCCGCTGCACGGGTGGGGGACGGCTCTATGGTGATGAACCCACCGTCAATGAGTTCAAGCATAAGGTTGCGCGTCTACGTGGTCTCGGGGGAATTGCTAAAGCACGTCACTGGTCAATTGAGGTTTGGGAGACCAGACAGAGACTGCGTTTGACGTACGTCTACCGCGTCAGCAGGTAGCTGACTGAATGAAGGTCACAGCCAGGAAGCAGCTTCCGTCTTCCGGCGTGCAATGGCCGCTTGCGAGGCTGAACCGACGTCTGAATGTCCTTACGACGGTGCCGGCAAGCGACGGCTCATAAAATGCGCCGCTCAACGGGTGAAGAACGCTGCATCCTCACGGAGTTGGGGAGAGACTCTCTTGTCCGCCCACTCGAGCCAAGCACGGGTCTTTGCATCCATGAAGTGTCGAGACGGGAGCAATGCAAAGACGCCAATATCCGGCGAGCGCCAGGCGGGCAACACCCTTTGCAATTGTCCATCGCGGATTGCATCGATCACGGAGAACAGGGGCAACAAGGTAATGCCGGCGCCCTGCAAGGTCACGTCAAGAAGCAACTCCGGCGTGTCCGCCACCAGAGGTCCCCGCGGGGACAGATCGAGGATAATACCCTCGTCAGTTGTCAGTCGCCACTCCGGCGTAATGGAGGGATTCACCAGTCGCAAGCAGGCGTGGCTATTCAGTTCGGCAGGGGTCTTCGGGGCGCCGTACCGATCTAGGTAGGTGGGCGAGGCGCACACAACCGCGAATGTGGTACCCAGACGCCGCGCTACGAGTCCTGAGTCCGACAGCGACTCTGCCAGATACAGGCTGACATCTACGCCCCGCGCGAGCAAATCGGGGAAGTACTGAGACGTGCGGTAGTCGACTGTTAGTTCGGGGTAGGCTCGGCAAAAGTCAGCGAGCATGGGAGCGACGTAATGCTGGCCGAAGTTGGCCATGCACTGGACGCGTAGCCGGCCTTTTGGTTTGGAGGCCGTCTTGGATGCATTAGCCTCGGCTTCGTCGATCATGGCCAGGATCTCGCGACACCGCTTTGCGTAATCTGCACCCGCGTCGGTCAGCGCGCGATGGCGGGTCGTGCGTTGCAAAAGCTTGGCTCCTAGACGCTTCTCCAAATCGGTTACTAGCCGGGACACTTGTGCCGTGGTAAGGTTCATCTGCTCTGCGGCAGCCGTGAAACTTCCGCTATCCACTACTCGCACGAAGGCGCGTAGGGCGTGAATGAGGCCGGACTCCAAAATTTTGCGCATAGTGTGAATATGGTCTGTCGAGCGCTCTATTGTTACGCCACCTGGGGATTGCCACATTGGTCTCAACCGCCATGCCAATTGCCATGAGGGCGGAGACTGGAAGTCTGCTGCTCCTCAGAACAGTTATTGCAAATTCCGCGCTTGGCTGGTGTGAGTATGCCTCCGCTGCTCTAGGGAGAGGAGACTTCGTTGGGAGCCGGTCTGCCCGCCATGGCGGGTTGCATGATGTAGGCGACCGCCGAACACTTTTCTTTGCGCGGCTGTGCCTACTGCCGCTTGGCGGCTGGGTCACATTAGGGCACGATATGGAGCGTTATTGGAACTCCCTGGGCAACTCGCGCGGGCTTACTCGTCTGGCGTGGCGGCTTTCAATTTGCGTATGTGCATGGCGTTACGTCAATTGTTCAGAGCTCGGGTA
The DNA here is from genome assembly GCF_029278605.1 of Cupriavidus sp. WKF15. Classification (NCBI taxonomy): domain Bacteria; kingdom Pseudomonadati; phylum Pseudomonadota; class Betaproteobacteria; order Burkholderiales; family Burkholderiaceae; genus Cupriavidus; species Cupriavidus sp. WKF15. Next base: position 253,122 of record NZ_CP119574.1, on the reverse strand, counting down.
CAAGCATTAGCTCCCAGGTCGTCCGGCGTGGGGTGCAACGGAACACTCTGAGTCAAAGAGTCAAAGATTAACCGGCGAACCGAGAGGGCTCGCCGAAACCTTGACAGTAAGGAGGCTAGAGAAGCCCGTTCAGGTTACCCTCGTTGGATCTTGGCCTTGTAGAGCTTCGCTGCAAGCTCATCCCAGCGCGCCGACGCGGCTTGCATTGCCAACATCTTTACATGTCCAAAGCCACGGACGTCAGCGGGAATTCGAGCAATTTGATTTGCGAGGGACAAATCGCAATCTCCAGCGGAGCGAATCAATGATTCGACGAAGGCGATATACCGGTCCCGCCAGGCACGCTCCTTTCGCCGCTCATCGTTTCGCCCAAACGGATCGAACGGTGTTTCGCGCAGCACTTGCATGCGCGCAAGGGCCGCCATCGGCCATCGAATCCAGGATCCGAACGGACGCTTGTGCACGTCCGGTCCTGTGCCCAGCGTGGGCGGAGCCAAGTGGTATGTCAATCGCGCGCCTTTGCCAAACTCAGACTCGATGGATTTCTTGAAGTGGTCGGAAGCTAGTAGTCTGGCCACCTCATACTCGTCCTTGTAAGCCATAACTCGATAAAGCTGCGTCGCAATTACAGTTGCCAGGTCCTCTGGAAAATTGCTTTCGACCGCTGTCGCAAGGGTGTGGTACTTACGAGCATACGCGACATTCCAGTACACACGCAGACGACGCGAGCGGTCATCAATCAGTTCACGCAAGGTGTTCAGTGACTCGGAACCTTGCGGTGATGGCAACAAATTGTCGACGTGTCGCAGATCATCGGCGAGGTGGCATCCAATCCGAAACGCTTCAAGATTTTTCGCCACGGCGGTACCATTTAGCGCGATAGCCCTCTGGATGCCTTCCCGGGATAGCGGAATACGTCCCGACTGCCAAGCCAAGCCGAGCAACAGCAGATTGGCGAAGATTGCGTCACCAAAGACCATCGTGGCAATGCGGGCGGCCGGCAGTGCAATCACGCGACCGTTCTTCAGTCTGGATCGCAGACGTGCCAGCAGATCATTTACCGGTATGGACCAGTCGCGGGAACCAATGAAGTCTGAGGTCGGTGAGCCATCTTCGTTCACAATCGCCAGTCCTTCCGCGCGCAGCCGTGAGAGAGTGGCGCTACTACCAGCCACGACGGCGTCCGCCCCGATCAGAAGGTCGCACTGGCCAGTAGCCACTTTAGTCGCCGCGATCGCGTCATCGCTTCGTGCAATCTGAACATATGAATATACCGTGCCGCCTTTTTGCGCCATGCCCGCCATGTCCATTACACGGACAGCCTTGCCTTCCAAGTGAGCTGCCATTCCCAATAGCGCCCCAATAGTCACGACCCCAGTTCCGCCGACGCCACCAACGATGATACGGACGGGCGAGCCGAAGTCTATATTCTTTGGTGCTTTGGGCCAGCCTGTGGCCAAGGCCTGGGACTGTGTTGGTCGCCGCGAGTCGCGAGTGTGGACCGTGACGAAGCTGGGGCAAAACCCTTCGACGCAAGAAAAATCCTTATTGCAACTGCTCTGATTGATCTTCCGCTTGGTACCAAGCGGCGTTTCAACCGGTTCGACGGAGAGGCAATTGGACTTTTTCGAGCAGTCTCCGCATCCTTCGCAGATTTCTGTGTTGATGAAAGCGCGTTGCGGAGGATCCGGGTACTCGTTACGCTTGCGCCGCCGGCGCTTTTCGCTGGCACATGTCTGCGCGTAGATCAGCGCCGTGACACCTGACACATTGCGCAGTTCGCGCTGCACAGCGTCGAGTTCATTGCGATGGCGGATTGTGACGCCTGGGGCGATTCCCGCATCATCACTGAGTAGTCGGGGTTCGTCCGTGACGATGATCTGTTGCCTCACGCCTTCCGCAGCAAGTTGTCGCGTCATTTGTGCAACGCTGAGTTGGCCGTCGACATGCTGTCCGCCGGTCATGCCGACCGCATCGTTATATAGGATCTTGTATGTGATGTTGACGTTCGCGGCAACGGACTGGCGGATTGCAAGGTAGCCAGAGTGGAAGTAGGTCCCGTCGCCAAGGTTTGCAAAGACATGTCGCTCCTTGGTGAATGGCGATGCGCCGACCCAGCTAACGCCTTCCCCGCCCATTTGTGAGAACGTCTCGGTTCCACGGTCCATCGTCAAGGTGAGGAAATGGCAACCGATACCGCCGAGCGCGCGGCTTCCCTCCGGCAGGACGGTCGAGGAATTGTGCGGACATCCGCTGCAAAAGTAGGCCTTCCTTTCCGCAATGTCGATGACACGGCGAGACTCCTGCTCCGCGTGTTGCAGAGCTTGCAAGCGCTGTCCGATCAGTTGTCGGAGGTCTGCCGGGAGCTCCATACGCAAGAACCGTGCTGCAAGCATCTTCGCAATTGGCTCGGGTTGTAACTCATAGTGACTGATGAGTGGAGCATCATCGGTGGTCGTGCTCCATTCGCCGTGGCCATCGGACGATTTACCGATCACCCGTGGGCGTGCATGATCGGGAAGAGCGTAAAGCTCGTCCTTGATTTGGGCTTCGAGAATCGGGCGCTTTTCCTCGACGACGATGATTTCCTGGAGGCCGTGGGAAAAGTGTCGGAGTCCGTGAGGCTCGAGGGGCCAGATCATGCCGACTTGGTAGAGACGTAGCCCGAGCCGGCGCGCAGGCTCCCCCTCCAGGCCAAGGATCCGTAGCGCTTCGACCGTATCGAGATAGCCCTTTCCGCTCGCGGCAATTCCGATTCTTGCTTGTTGGCTGTCCCACGTCACGCGATTAAAGGGGTTGGCACGTGCATATCCCAAAGCGGCAGGTAACTTGTGAAGATAAAGGCGCTCCTCCTGCGCGAGTGAACGATCTGGCCAACGGATGTTCAGACCACCTGGAATGGACGATAAGTCTTGCGGAGGAATGGATTGGGCACGGCCCAATTCGACACTGACCGACGCTGACGTCTCTACGATCTCGCTCACCAATTTCATCGAGGTCCAGACGCCTGCACAGCGGGACATCGCGACCGCGTGTGCACCATAGTCGAGAATCTGCTGAACCGAGGTGGGATAAAAAATCGGAATTCCACACCCCACCATTACATGCTCTGACTGATGCGGGATGCTGGAAGATTTGCAAGAGTGGTCGTCGCCATAGAGAGCGACGACTCCGCCTCGCTCTGCGGTTCCGGCGAGATTCGCATGGCGCAGCACATCGCCAGAGCGATCGACGCCGGGACCCTTTCCATACCACCATCCAACGACGCCGTCGTACTTTCCTTGTCCTGCCAGATTGGCTTGTTGTGTCCCCCAAACCGCAGTGGCCGCAAGGTCCTCGTTCACACCTGGTTGAAAAACAACCTTGTGCGCATCGAGGAGTTCTCCGGCCTGCCAGAGGGCACTATCGAAATTGCCGAGCGGCGAGCCCCGATATCCGGAAACGAATCCGGCGGTCTGCAGTCCGATCAGTGCATCTCGTCGTTTTTGCGCGAGTGTCAGGCGCACCAGAGCCTGGATGCCCGTCATGTAGGCGGTGCCTTGGTCGCAAACGTACTTGTCATTCAGCGATGCATCTTTCGACGTCGCTGCCGACTGGAAGGATTTTGTTGTCATGCTGTCTCCATTTGACTGATCGTCCACACTGTCAGCTCGTTGGCGAGGAACGGCGCTCGGCCTAAAGAAGCCGACTAGGTCGATGCATTATTTTTTGTGGGCACGCGTGCAACAATAGCCTCGTCAGTAAATGAGATTTACACTTTACGTAAAGATCGAGAAGCGATGCATTGGCGCACTGAGTGCAGCAACGTCGGGTACAGAACCCATCTCATGTTCCGATCTCGTTTAGTGTCTGGCGCGAACGAGAGCGGGCGACATGGTCACCTGAGAACGTATGCAAGGCCGGCTGATATTGGGCTGCGTTAGGGTTCGTCTGTTGCCGTCGTCACGAACGCCATGCGATAGCCGAGGAAGCTAGTCACTAGGGCCAGCAGTGCCAACACGGCGCCAACGGCTGCAAGCCCTAGCCAGCCGCCGTGTTGGGCACCAATGCCTCCCATGGCGGCCCCAGCCGCGCCCCCGACGAAATACGAAACCATGAATGCCGTGTTAAGCCTCCCGCGGGCTTCGGGGCGCAGCGAGTAGATCCGTGCCTGATTGGCAACGAAGGCGGTCCGGTTACCCAAGTCCAGCAGCACTACGCTGGCGAGCAACCATGAGAGGTGCATGGCGCCCGTCGCAACCAGCAAGAAGGAAAGGGATACCGTGAGTGCGCCCGATGCAGATACCAGGCTTGGATGGACGCGGTCGACTAGGGTGCCGATAGACGGGGACGCTACGAGGCCAATCAGGCCGACCAGTCCAAACGCGCCCACGGTGGCAGGTCCGAATTGATACGGTGGTTGCGCCAGCAGGGTCGCCAGCGTCGCCCAGAATGCACTGAATGCGCCGAATGCCAAGAAACCGGTCGCAATGGATATGCGCAATGCCGGTTCGGTGCGAATCAGCGAAACAAGCGACAGCATCAGATCCCGGTAGCGCAAGGCTGCTAAGTTCTCGGCGTCGGGAAGCCGTGCGACGACGGCAATCAGCGCCAGATCGAATCCCGCGGCCGATACAAACATCGCGCGCCACCCGAAATGAGCGCCGACAAATCCGCTCAATGTGCGCGCTAGCAGTACACCGGATGACAGGCCGCCCAGCAGCATGCCAACGGTGCGCCCACGCCGCTCCGGCGAGGCCATGCCCGATGCCGACGGAATGATGATCTGGGCAGTGATGGCCGTCACGCCAACGACGAAACTGCTGACGACCAGCAGCGGGAACGACGGCGCCACCGCACACGCAAGTAGCGCGACGGCATTACCAACAATCGCGACAGTGGCCAGCTTGCGCGGCTGAAAACTATCGGCCAGCGGCACGAACAGCAAGAGACCCGAGGCATAGCCGAGCTGCGTGATGGTGGCTATCAGGTTGCCACGCGTCGGCGAGATGCTGAACGAGTCGGCAATCTGCGGCAGAAGCGGTTGGTGATAGTAGATGGCCGAGACAGCCAGGGCGCAAGTCAGGGCCATCAGGAACACTTGGCGCGACGTCAGGCCGGACGCCGCGCCATGCTGTCGATCCGACATGGCGAATCATTCCTGCGGGAGTGCAGCGATGAACTCGCGGGTATCGACGATGCTGTGCGCGAAAGTCGGCCCGTTCAGTTCGTGGGCGGAATGCATCATCTCTTTCCGGAACGCCGCCGTGGCGTCCTTTATTAGCGTGACGTGGTAGCCGAGTTCCTGCGCGTATCGTGCAGTGGCTTCGATACAAGTGTTGGCCAGTAGACCCACCACTGCGACATGCGTAATGCCATGTTGCTTCAACTGGAAGTCCAGGTCGGTATTGGCGAAGCCGCTCGACCCCCAGTGCTCATTTGCAACGATGTCGCCAGGTTGCGGAGCGAAATCGGGATGCCATCCCCCGCCCCATTCGCCGTCAGCAAAGTGATGACCCTGCATGATCTTTTGCTGGCTGGGACTCGGGTGGCACCAACACTCGTAATCGCCCGGGCGCCAGCGACGATGGGGCACGATGACTACCCGGATACCGGCAGCCCGCACCGCCCGCGTGATGGTGCGAAGATTATCCAGTAGTCCCACTTCCTCGGCGATGTCCTTGATAAACGGCCAAACCTTGCCGCCTTCTGATAGAAAGTCGTTATAAGGATCAACCAACAGGAGCGCCGTCGATTCGGCGCGATAGGAAGAATGACTCATGTTGTACTGCTCCTGATTGCGTGGCAGCCGCGCGTGTTTTTGTGAGGACGCGGCATGGATTGCGGAAATTTGCGCAGACACCCAAAACACGCCGCACGGTTGGGCGCGTTCGTGCTGGTTGGGCGGGTGTCGGCTTCCCCTTATTTGGCGGGCACTACAAACGGTAGCCCTCTCTTCATGACGTGGGTCGTAAGCTTCAAGGCTATGCCGGTCCCTTCGTTCTTTGCCGAATTCGGTGTGCCGGCCGTTGTCCGTCACGACGGATCAACAGCAAAGACCGTCGCGACTACGTCCATAGCATCCGCGTTCTAGGGCCAGTAGTCGTTAGAGATGCCTATTGAACCAGTCAATGGCAGCGCGCGACGCATTGAGAAACTCACCCAGATATGGATCAAAGTGGCCTCCCTTTAGCATCACGAGCCGCTTCGGTTCCAACGCCCGTTCGTATGCGTCGAGCGCCAGGTCCGTCACAGCGATATGGTCGCGCTCCGCGACGACCATCATCAGCGGGGTGGGGGATACGCGTTTGACATACTCGCCAGGCGCGTACATGCGGGCCCACCGTGTCGAGCGCAGTGTGACCTTGTTCTCCCAGATACCGTCCGGCACAGGTCGAAGGTAGAAGCTCACGGCATCGGCGGCCTTGTACGAGGAATTCCGGGCCGCATCGTCGCTGACAATTTGTTGCATCGCAGGCGGTTCACCTTTGAGCTGAGCATTTTCGTCTGCCGAGAATCTCGCCTCGAGTTCGGCGACCGCTTCCGGAGCGACGCGCCGCAGGCCAGCGGCATGACCATCGATGGTCGGTACCTGTGCGACCACCGCCTTCAGGCGGCGGTCCGTTGCACCGAGCACGATTGCATGCCCGCCGGCGAAACTTGTGCCCCAGAGACCGATTCGATGCTCGTCTACTTCGGGTCGTTGCTGCAAATAGGAGATCGCACGGCGCCAGTCGGTAATCTGCTGCCAGGGATTAATGTCATGCCTAAGCTCGCCGCCACTATCGCCAAAGTTGCGATGATCGTGAAGGAGTACTACGAAACCCGCTTCGGCGAAGGCTTCAGCCATAGGTTCAATGCCGTGGTACTTTGTGCCCGCAAAGCCATGCGCCATGGTAATAGCTGGCAGAGGGGGGCCGGAATGTTCCGGCAAGTACAGCCACGCCGACAACTCTATGCCGCCTTCGGCTGCGAAGTGAACTTCTTGCTTTTGAAACATCCGTGTTCTCCTGCTCGTCAATTGTTAAGCCCACCCAGCATCTGGGCCAGCTCCAGCTCCGCATCGCGCGACTGAAACCCTCGCGCCATCGCTGCGCCAATGCGCTGTTGTGTTTCCGGCTGCCGTACGGTCTCGCCGAAGAGGTCGGAGTCGTGGCGAAAATCTTCGATGGGCGCCAGCGTGATGTCATTTACCCGATTTTTCACGGCCGTATGACCGATTGCGGGGAATTTTGCAATCCGTCGTGCAAGGGACGAGACAAAAGCGTCGAGTTCCGCAGTAGGCAGTGCGCGATTGATCCATCCATACCCTTCGGCGAGTTCCGCGTTGTAGTCCAATGCCCCTAACATCACCTCAAGGGCCCGTCCGCGACCCATAATTCGGGTGAGGTACTGCACGGCGCCGCCACCTGGAAGCAAGCCAAAAGCGGCCTCCATTTGGCTAAAGATCGCAGACTCACGCGCGGCGAAGCGCATATCGCACGCTAGAACGAACTCGCTACCCGCACCGCGCACCCGTCCTTCGATCTGTGCGATAGAGACGAGTCGACTGTTGCTCAGGTGGCGGAAAAGCAGCCCTATCGATGCTTCACCTGTCAGTTTCGCCGCCTCTTCGCGATATTCCTTAACCTGTTTCACGTCGACATGGGAGATGAAATAGTCGCGGTCGGCACTCTTGAACACGAGAACCTTGATGTCATCGTCGGCCTCGGCGGTGCGGAGCAGAGTGACTAGGTCGCGGACCATTTCAGGTCCGAGCAAGTTCATTGGTGGCGCGGAGATCTCGACGAACAGAACCGCACCATCGCGGCTTACGTTGAGCGTATCGAAATTCATGGATGGTTCCCAATTGGAAGGTCTTGTGCAAAACGATTGAAGACAAAGTCGCGAGTCTTTGCCGCTGTGTGGCAGGCAAAGCAAACGTGGGCGTCAGCAGTGTTATGTGATTTTCCGGCGTCGAACTGTGCAAAGCCCCAGCCCCCTGTGGACGCATACTTCACAGAGTTCTTAACCATAAATTGGACGCCGTTCTTTGGATGCCCGGCCACATGGCTCTGGGGCTGGCCAAAGGCCTTGGCGCTTTCTTCTAGCGCGTCATAATTCCATGCGAGCCGAGCGATGATGGCGCCGTCCGGTACGGGATATTTGCTGTTCTGCAGAGCTTGGATTGCTGTCTGTTGCCCAGGATGGCACGTAGATCGTCCAGCGTACCTTCTTCGCGTGCCACGGAGACCAACGTCCAGTTGCGGTAGCCGGTGGGAATGGAGATATAGTTGGATGCCTTCATATCGCCGTCCGTGGCTGCCTGAGCCAAGCAGACGCCGCCTGCTACAACGGCAGTTGCCATCAACGTCAGAAAGACATGTTTCATAGCCCATTGCCTCCTAGCGCAGTGACCGGTAAGCGGCGCGAAGTTCCTCAGAAAAGAGCTTAGGCTGCTCCCAGGCCGCGAAGTGGCCGCCCTTGTCTGCTTCATGGAAGTAAATCAGGTTGTGGTAGGCGCGCCGTGCCCAAGTCTCCGGAGGACGATAGACGTCCTCAGGAAACACGGTGACGGCCACAGGCAGAGAGATCTCGTTGGTTCTTTGTGCGGCAGCGAAGAGCGGGCTTTTTCCCTTGTTTTCCCAATAGAGCCGACCAGAAGAAGCCGCGCTGTTTGTCAGCCAGTACAGGGAGAAATCATCGAGCACCTCGTCTTTGGTTGGCGTCTGCTGGGAATTGACACCGTACTTCCATCCGGCGAACCCAGGGTGACCAAGCATGAACGCCGCAAGGAAGGCCGGAGAATCCGTCAGGCCGTATCCGATCGTCTGTGGACGCGCACCCAGCATCGTGATGTACGCAGAGTTGCCTTGCTTGCTGAAAGCCAGCACCGCATCGAAGGTCGCGCGCTCCGCTTCGGAAAGTCCCGCTGGTGCGGGTCCACCGGTGGCGAGTGCGGCGGCCACGTCAGGCGGTATCGTCGCCGGAAGATTGAGGTGGATCCCTGCCAGTCCTGGCAGCGCCTGCCGCGCCATGGCAGTCGTGATGAGAGCGCCCCAGTCGCCACCCTGCGCAACGTAGTGCGTGTACCCGAGGCGCTGCATCAGCGTTCCCCAGACTCGAGCGATGTGGTCTGGATCCCATCCTGTGCCAGTGGGCTTGCCTGAGAAGCCGTACCCCGGAATGGATGGAATGACGACATCGAAGGCATCGGCGGCATTGCCACCATATGCTGTCGGGTCGGTGAGCGGGCCGACGACCTTGGTGAACTCGAGCACAGATCCAGGCCACCCGTGCGTCAGGATCACCGGCAGCGCATTTGGACGCTTGGACCGCACCCAGATGAAGTGGATGTCAACCCCGTCGATGTTGGTAACATACTGAGGCAAGGCATTAAGCTTGGCCTCCGCCTTCCGCCAGTTATAGCTTGTTCCCCAATACTGAACGAGCTCGTGTAGCGGCGCCAGTTTCGCACCTTGAGAGCTATCCGTTACCGTTTCCTGATCCGGCCAACGCGTGGCTGCAATGCGGTGGCGCAGGTCCGCAAGGGCAGCGTCGGAGACGTGCGCATGGAAGGGACGAATGAGCTTCGCATCGCCTTTTGAAGGCGTATCAGCGAGCACGGATGCGGAGAATGCGAGCGCTATCATTAGCGCGGCAGAAAATCGCTTCATGTTGGACTCCTCAATTCAGGGATGGGACCTGCTTGTCTGCGGTCAGAATGACGTCGGATAGCTTCACGCGGCTCAGTTCGTGAGCAGAACGCGTCATCTCCGACGCAAGCGTGGCCGCGCCACGCACGAGAGGCGCGCGCGGCACTTTCGAAAATTCGAAGGTGATCAAGCAGCCTACTCGGTGGGCGATGGGTTTGATCCGAGACCATTCCTTCCCCTCTTTGGAAAGGCAATCGCTGTTGGGCTCGACGAGCAGGTGGCTGGTATGTCGAGGGAGATACTGTGCTGTGGAAGACATATAGACCTTCGATACACTAGGTTGTCGGTTACGTCGGTGCGCGCTGCAGATGGTCACAATTTAGGCTGTTCGTGTTCAACAGAACAGCCGGTAAAATCGGGAATTACCTTCTCACTGGTGAAAGGCTGTGGACCGACTCGAGGCAATGACCATTTTGTTGGCGACAGTCGATACTGGGAGTCTCTCGGCTGCCAGCCGCAAGCTTAGAATTCCCTTGGCTACCGTCAGCCGACGAATTTTGGAGCTTGAGGAGCATCTCAGCATCCGGTTGCTAGGGATGCTCTGCACAATTAGCCGGCGGATGTGCTTGCAATGAATCGTCGAGCCAGCGAGCATGTAGCGCATGAAGCAAACTGACCTTGGACTGAACTTGTCGACCAAGCGCACCCGCAAGCGCGAATTTCTGGACGAGATGAACCGCGTGGTGCCGTGGGCCGATCTGGTGATGCTGATCGCTCCGTACGCCCCGGAGGGCAAGCGCGGCCGTCCCCCGTTCGCGGTCGAGGCAATGCTGCGCATCCACTTTCTTCAACAATGGTTCGGCCTGTCGGACCCGGCGATGGAAGAAGCGCTGCACGACGTGCCGCTGTATCGGGAGTTCGCCGGGCTGGACAACTGGACGGTGAGGCTGCCCGACGAGAGCACCATCCTGCGGTTCCGTCACCTGCTGGAGAGGCACAAGCTGGCCGCTCAGATTCTCGCGCTGGTAAACGACATCCTTCGCGACAAGGGATTGATGCTGCGCGCGGGCACGGTGGTGGACGCGACGCTGATCAGCGCACCGAGTTCGACCAAGAATGCGTCGGGCGAACGCGACCCGGAGATGCACCAGAGTAAGAAAGGAAACCAGTGGTATTTCGGCATGAAAGCGCACATTGGCGTGGACGCCGAAAGCGGGCTGGTGCACACGGTGCGGGGCACGGCTGGCAACATCAACGACGTGGTTGAGGCCAACAGCCTGCTGCATGGCGAGGAAACCGACGCGTTTGGCGATGCGGGTTATCAGGGCGTGGAGAAGCGTCCTGACGCGCGGGCGGACGTGAACTGGCACGTGGCGATGAAGCCAGGCAAACGTCGCGTTCTGGACCAAAGCAAACCGCTTGGCGCGCTCGTCGATCAAGTCGAGCGAATCAAGGCGGGCATCCGGGCCAAGGTCGAGCATCCGTTCCGGGTCATCAAGCGGCAGTTCGGCTACACCAAGGTCCGCTATCGAGGGCTGAGGAAGAACACCGCGCAAGTCATGACCTTGTTCGCGCTGTCCAACTTGTGGATGGCGCGCGGCAAACTGCTGGCTGCTGAGGCATGAGCGCGTTTCAGGCTCATGCCGATGCCTCGCGCGTAGCCCGCGAGTGCTGCTCCGCGCGTGCCAGACAGCTTCGCCCCGGGCTGACAGGTTGGCGTCGTGGCGCATTCAGCTTCCTGTTAAACGGCCAAGCACACTCGATTCGCGTTTGTGCAGAGCATCCCTAGTGCGGGGCAATCGCAAGTTGACAATGACCGAAGCCGGGCGCGGTTATGCCGAGTCGTGCCGACGTATCCTTGACGAGATCGCAGAAGTCGAACGCACTGCATCCGGCGAATATCACGCACCGCAAGGGGAGTTGGTCATCAGTATGCCGCCAGTGATGGGACGAATTCTCGTAGTGCCGGTAATTGTGGAATTCCTACACGCCTTTCCACAGATCCGTGTGAAGGCTCATCTGACCGACAGATTTGTGAATCTTGTGGAAGAACGGGTGGATGTGGCGATACGAATCGGAGAACTGCCCAGTAGCAGCCTCATCGGCATGCCAATTGGGGCGCTACGCGAGGTGGTGTGTGCCAGCCCGGACTATCTGAGCAAGCGTGGCGTCCCCAAGAAGCCCGAAGAGCTTCTTTTGCACGATTGCGTGGGGTACGAAGGCTACGCGATTGGAAATAGCTGGCAATTTCGCTCCCAAGGCGCCCTACATACTGTTCAGGTCTCGTCCCGGCTCGTGTTGAACTCGGTGGAAGGGGCGGTCGTTGCTGCGGTGGAGGGCGCCGGCATTGCAAAGGTCGCATCGTATCAAGTCGAGGATCTGGTGAAGTCGCGCAAACTGATAGAGTTGCTTGACGAATTCGAGCCGTCTCCCGTGCCAGTGAGCATCATGTATGCAGGCCAAGGCCAGATCCCACTGAAGCTGCGTGCTTTTCTTGATTTCGCCATTCCACGGCTCAGGGAGAAGCTCGGATATGAGCATCCAGGCGCGACCGGTGTGCGGGAGCCGAAAGTGAGGCGTCGATCCAAGTCGGTGCGAAAGTGAGGGCTACCGATAGCAAACGTGGCACCCATATGAGCGTTTAGAAATTTGCAGCACCGGAATTCACTATGCGGCCCGTTAGTTCATACGATCAGATGAAAGGCTATCGAGTCGGACGTGTGTCAGCGCATCCGTGGAAGGCAGGCGCGTTAGTCAATTGCGCATGCGCCCAATGAATGGCTGGCGGCGACTTGCTCTATTGGCAGCCATGCGTCAGCCCAGGACTCTAGCGCGGCGAGGACTGGCAGTAGAGCGTGGCCCTTGTCGGTTAGCACATAGGCCTGCCGACCGCCGTAGGCAGTGCTCTTCCTTGTGAGCACACCGTTGGCTACCAATGCCTTTAAGCGACCGCTAAGGATGTTTGGCGCTATACCAAGGTTCTTTACAAATTCATCAAACCGGGTGCTGCCATTGACGGCCTCGCGAACGATCAAAATCGACCATCGTTCGCGAAGCACAAGCGTTGCTCGCGCGATCGCACATCGGGAATATGGCGCCCATTGGTCGACCGAGCCTTTCTGTGTTGGTCTGCCGCAGACGTCTGCCGTATCAGGGGCTGCATCTGCACTCATTGAGGGGTCAATGGAATTTAGATAGCGCATTTGTTGTCGAGATCATCTCAGCTTCAATGCGTTCAACGATTCTTGCGAGAGGTTCCCTGCGGTCAGCAAAGGCCACCGCTTGACCCAGAGACAGCGCGCCGGCGGAAGCATCTCCCGACAGGTAGGCTTGTTTTCCTAACGCCCCAGCGACATGGGGGCGTAGCACGCTGAACTCGCCGGCGTGGGTTCGCTCCAGATCATTGACAATGTTTGTCGTAGTATTGCGTAGGGCGCGCACCGTATTCCGAACACTCTGCATCATGAGTGCGGTGTCGGTTTCCTTCAGCGTGATGAGCAAGTCCTTATAGTTGCCGTGCGCCCAGATTTCATCCGCGACAAGGAAGCGAGTGCCGATTGTCACGCCATCGACGCCAAGTGCCAATGCAGCCATGACTTGTCTGCCGGTGCCGATACCGCCGCCAAGCAAGATCGGAATGCTTATCGCGGCCCCAGCGAGCGCGCCTTGAATCATGCTCCCAATCAAATCGACACCAGGGTGTCCTCCGCATTCAGCTCCGACGATCGACACCGCGTCGACACCGAGCGATTCCGCCTTCTTGGCGTGCCTGAGCGATGGCGCTTTGTGCATCACTTTAACGCCTGCTGCATGAAGGCGGGGAAGATATGCCTCCGGACTGCGACCGGAGGTCTCTACGAACCGGACACCGCCTTCGATGATTTCATCGATGTACTCGTCGACTTTTTCGTCAGATGTCGGCTTTGGAAGCATCGAGATGTTAACTCCAAAGGGCCTGTCCTCAGCCAGATCCCGGCATTTTTCGATCTCGGCCCTCAGTTGCGCTCCATTGGCGAAGCTCGCGGCGGTGATGAAGCCAATGATGCCGGCACGTGCGGCGGCCGCGACGTAGTTGGCGTCGGCGAGCCAATGCAATCCGCCGGCAACGATCGGCAGTCGCGTGCCGAATAGGTCGGTAATGGGTGTCTTGAACTGCGCTTCCATGCTAATTTCCGGTGCTGGTGGATTCTTTAAAATGGAACAGTGGTTCCATATAAACGTGCAAATGAAGCGTATTCCAGCAAGGATACCCCTGTCAACATTAGTTTTGTATCTGTGGTAGTGCTAAGCATCGGGTTAGATGCTACAATTTCAGAACATATGTACCGTTATTGGAGGGGTGGATGGGGAAAGTTAGCCTTCTCAGTAAGGATTCGGGAGACAAAGAGCAAGTATCTGCACTTGCAAGAGGGCTGCAGTTGCTTGAGTGTTTCCGTTCGTCTCAACGCTTTCTCAGCATGCAGGATTTGGTAGACCGCACCGGCTTGCCCAAAGCTACGGTGTCCCGCCTTCTACATACCTTGGTCGCGCAGGGGTATCTGGAGTATTCGCTCGTCCAGGAGCGTTACTACCTTGGGACCGGATTGCTTTGTCTCGGTTTCTCGGCCCTTGGTTCGATGGGCCTGCGTCAGATTGCCAGGCCGTTTTTGCGAGAGCTAGCCGAGCAGTGCTCTGCATCGGTAGGTATCGCTGCACGGGACCGGCACACCATGGTCTATGTCGAAAGCTGTGCGAGTGCCGCAAACCAGAATTTCCGCCTTTCGACGGGCTCGCGGGTGCCGTTGGCGACGTCCGCTCTTGGTCGAGCCTATTTTTGTGGCCTTGACGAGCAGGCAAGAGAGCACTTGTTAACTTCACTCGCTGACGGTCAGTCTTCCGATAGTCGCTCGAACCGGCAGTCGCTTGAACAGGGGCTGAAGTATTACGAGCGATCGGGCTTTTGCATCTCCGTTGGTGAATGGCAGAGCGATGTCAACGCCGTAGGCATACCGTATCGCGCCCCTGACGGAACCGCTGTTCTGGCATTCAACATCTGCGGCCCGGCATATCAGTTGCCAGAAGGCCAACTTTCAGAGGTGTGGGGGCCACGGCTGGTAAACCTCGTGCGGAATGTTGATGCAGCCATGCGGCCGATTTGATGTTGACGCAAGCGAGTGCGTCGCAGTAGTGGTGTTACCGAGAGGTGTTCAATGAATACAGTTCCTCAGTCTTTTGATTCTCCCTTTTCCAGGATTCATGATGTGCCAGCGTACTGGGCACAAAGGTCGCCTGAAGCGATAGCGCTGCTCGACGACAATCTCGCGCTGACTTACTCTGCCCTGCAGGATCACATCGATAGGGTTAAGACGCTACTGACGGAACATGGAGTGATGCCGGCACATCGGGTGATGCTGGTCGGGGAGAATAGCCTTGCACTCGTGGTCTTCCTTTTCGCGGTGGGAGCGACTGGCGCGTGTCCAGTCGTAGTTAATGCACGACTTTCTCAGGGGGAGATTGAAGGAATACGTGAGCACTGCGATCCCCAGGTCATGGCCTTCTTGCCTGCAGGAATGAACGCCGCAGAAGAGCATGCGAGGACCTATAACGCGCGCTCGTGGGACCTGCCGGAGCTGGGATGCCTTCATTTGTGGCGGGCTCCGCAAGACGCCTCTCGTGATGAAGGCATGGACGAGATTGCGGCACTGATCTACACGTCGGGCACCACCGGGGCACCCAAGGGAGTCATGCTCAGCCATTCAAACCTGATATTCAGCGGATCCACCATGGCGCGCTATCGCGGCCTGACCGAACGGGATCGAAGCTACGCTGCACTGCCCATGTCGCACACCATGGGGTTGACCAGCGTTATGCTCAGTACACTAATTGCTGGTGGGTCGGTGCTGGTGGTACCTCGATTTGAAGTTGCTCACCTGGTCAATGCGCTGGAATCATCCTCGGTTTCGCTGTTCCAGGGAGTCCAGGCAATGTACACCGGACTGCTCGGCTTTCTCAAAGCCGAAGGCCGTAGCGGACTGAAGCATCGACTTCGCTATCTCTATGCCGGTGGATCACCACTTGATCCAACGCTGAAGGCTTCGGTAGAGGACCTCTTTGGACTTCCGTTAAATAATGGCTACGGGATGACGGAGACCTCGCCCACGATTTGCCATACTCGCCTCGAGGACCACCGCAAGGACGCGTCCGTAGGACCAGCAATCCCGGGAATCAGCATCCGTATAGTCGATCTGAGCGGACAAGACGTTGCGCAGGGTGAGTCCGGAGAATTGTGGGTGAAGGGCCCGAATGTCATGCAAGGCTATTTCCGCAATGCGGCCGCGTCAAATGAGGTACTTCAAGACGGATGGCTCAAGACCGGAGACTTGGCCAGTGTCGATGTAGACGGGAATGTTCACTTGGTCGGTCGTCTAAAGGACGTAATCATCCGTTCGGGCTTCAACGTCTACCCGCTCGAGGTTGAAACAGCCTTGAACATGCATCCGTCGGTTGCTCGGTCGGCCGTCGTCGGTCGAAATGTGGCGCTCAATGAGGAGGTGGTGGCATTCGTCGAGCTACGCAAGAACATGCAGGCGACCACCCGGGAACTGCTGGAGTGGCTGAAGCCGCGATTGTCCCCCTACAAGCGCCCCGCCGAGATCGTCTTCCTGCCTTCGCTGCCGTTGCTGACAAGCGGAAAGATCCGCAAGGCTGAACTGAAGGAGCGTGCAGCAAGCACGGCGAGTTGATCTAGACGCGGCCTGGAAGTTGAAGGGCGAGCCAGGCCATAAAATCCCCCACCTGCGAGCGGCTGGCATGCTGCTCCGGGTACACGACGTAGTACGCGTCACTTATGGGCAGGACGTCCACTCGCAATCTGAGCAACGTTCCCCGGATCAACTCATCTTCACAAAGCCGCATTCGCCCCAAGGCAATTCCATGGCCTGCCAGTGCGCTCTGCAGAAGGAGGCTGGCGTCAGTGAACGCTATCCCTTCCCGACGCGGCACGTACGATGTCTTGCCGATCGATTTGAACCACAAAGCCCACGGAAATCGCTCATCATGAAGCAGCCTTGAGGCCGCAATCTCCTCCGCACTTTGGGGTACCTTTCCTCGATTGAAGGTTGGACTGCAAACGGGGAAAAGCGCCTCGTCCATCAGCTTGTGAGTAACCAGACTAGGCCATTCGCCGTTCCCAAAGCGGATAGCTAGATCGATACCCCCAGTCTTGAAGTTGGTCAGCGTCAGCGACGTCCGGACACGGATCTCCATCTCGGGGTAGAGATCACTGAACGAATGCAGGCGAGGCGCCAGCCAGCGGGCGGCAAACGCCGGATGCGAGTTGATAGTCAACCGTCTAGGCGAGCTGTGCCCTCGCGTGCTCTCGATTCCTTCATTCAGCTTTGAGAAGGCCTCCGACACATACCTCAAAAGCTCGGCTCCCTCAGGAGTCAGGCGCATCTCTCCAGACCGTCTAAAAAAAAGCTGCTTGCCGACGGCTTCTTCCAGCGCTTTGATCTGTTGACTGACGGCGCCGTGCGTGACATGGAGCTCCTCGGCTGCCCGCGTGAAGTTCCGATGGCGAGCTGCGATCTCAAAGAAGCGAAACGTATTTAGCGGAGGTAGACGCATGGTGCGTACATGTTAGTCAGGCTAACGCCCTCAGTCAAAAAATATCGCTGGCTCGATGCGGATAGAGGCATGGATACTTATCGAAAGAGTTCGAGTCCATAGGCTCGCGAAGTAGGTTCGTTGCAGGGTGCGTTGAATGCGTCAGGTGCGAGCCATCATTGGAGCATGCTGATGGGTCCAGGCCAGAAGACAACGGATCGCTACCTCGATGACCTCGCCATAGGCGAAGTCTGGTGTTCGAAACCCATCCCCATTTCTGGGGACGACATCAGGGCATTCGACCTCGCTTGCGGGGCATTGCAAGGAACCTTCGTCAACGTCGCCAAGGCGAATCAAGAAGCCGAGGAGGAGATCGTTGCGAGCGGCTGGCATCTGATTGCCATCGCCATGCGTGAGTTTGTACGCGCGCAAACGCTGGGGACCACACCAATCATAGGCATGGGCGCGGACGAGATTCGATGGCTAAAGCCCGTGCGCCCGGGTACGACCCTAACGTTCCGGCGCGAAATCATCGACCTACGACGCTCTTCATCGAAGCCAGACCGCGGGGTCGTGACGACAAAACTGCTGGCAGAGGACCAGATCGGCGACATCGTATTGGAAATGAAAGTCTTGACACGAGTGCCGGTACGCGCTTGAGCACCATCCCAAGTTTGCTGAATCTGCCTCGGCATCCGTTCAGCAAGGAAATTCCCTAAACCATTTACCTATAACGGAGTGAGTATGAGACAAGGTCATTTCAGCATCCCCCCCATGGAACGCGTCTACTTCGGGCGCCCATATATTGAGGTCGTGCTTGAGGAGGTGGAGAGGCTGGGCGCCCAGCGAGTATTCCTGCTGGTCAGCAACACGCTGCACAACAAGACTGACGAGATCGACAAGTTGAAGGCCGCCCTGGGAGAGAAGTTCGCGGCAATTTATGACGACATCCCCGCCCACATCCCGCGTGACGCGGTGCTGCGGGGAGCCGCCGTGGCGCGTGCTGCGGATGCGGACTTGATCGTATCCGTTGGCGGCGGTTCTATAACCGACGCGGGCAAAAACATTGCACTCTGCCTAGAGCACAATATTACGGAGCTGGATCAGTTTGAACCGTTCCGGCTCAAGACTGACCCGCTGACCGGTATCGTCGATGCGCCGGCTTTCCGTGGTCCCTCCGTGCGTCAGATCGCTGTGCCCACCACGCTTTCTGGTGGTGAATTTCATCAGAGCGGGGGGTCAAACGATCCAGTGAAGCACCTGAAGCAGAGCATCCGCCACCCACTGATGATTCCACGCACGGTGATTTTCGATCCCGCGTTGACGCTGCACACTCCGCTTGGGCTTTGGTTGTCTACCGGCATGCGTTCTGTCGATCATGCCGTCGAGTCGTTCTACTCTCCTTTCGGAAGTCCTTTTGTAGATGGCACGGCCCTGCAGGCACTGCGTATCCTGCCGGAGGCGCTGAAGCGGACAAAGTCGAACCCGGAGGACCTCGAGGCGCGCGCGCAGGCGCAGGCGGGCATGTGGTTGTCTCAGATGGGTATGTGGTCGCTCGTCCCCATGGGGGCCAGCCATGGAATCGGTCATGTGTTGGCTGGAACGGCAGGCGTTCCGCACGGACATTGTACTTGCGTGACGCTTCCGGAGATCCTGCGCTTCAACAAGCCGGTGACTGAAGCGAAGCAGAAGCTCATCAGCGAGGCGCTCGGTGACCCCAAGCGCGAAGCAGCAGATCTGGTCGCCGACTTGATTAGCTACCTTGGAATGCCGGATCGTCTCCACAAGGTTGGGGTAACTCCTGACAAGTTCGAGCTAATTGCGAAGAACGCTATGCTCGACCGCTGGGTGCATAGCAATCCGCGCAAGCTAACAGGGTCGGAGGAAGTCCTGGAAATCCTGAACGCGATCGCCTGATAACAGTGGAGAATTGGACCGGATACGGTTCGGTCCGACCACACACTATTGCCAACGCAGAGCTAACCACTCGCGTTGGCTGCGAAGCGAGGAGACAGAATGTTTGGCTGGTATAAAAAGGTCAGTCAGCGGGAGCAGCGTACCTTCTGGGCGTGCTTTGCTGGTTGGGCGCTAGACGCAATGGATGGGCAGTTGTACGCCGTAGCAATTCCCACGCTGATTGGCATTTGGGGACTGACCACCGGTGAGGCCGGAATTCTGTCGACCGTCGCACTGATTAGCTCAGCATGCGGTGGCTGGCTGGCGGGATTGCTCTCCGATCGCTTTGGACGCGTCCGCGTGCTACAGGCGACGATTCTTTGGTTCTCCTTCTTCACATTGCTAAGCGGTTTGACGAACTCGTACGAGCAACTCTTGGTTGTCCGCACCCTGCAGGGCTTCGGGTTCGGTGGCGAGTGGGCGGCCGGCGCGGTATTGATGGGGGAGGTGATTCAAGCGAAGTACAGAGGCAAGGCTGTCGGCTTAGTTCAGGGCGGATGGTCTGTTGGCTATGGCGCCGCAGTGGTCCTCTACAGCGTCATCTTCTCTCTTGTTCCAGCCGCCATTGGATGGCGCGTGCTGTTCTTTATCGGCGTGCTTCCGGCCTTCCTGGTCTTTGCGGTGCGCCGTTACGTCGAAGAGCCGGATGTGTACATAGCCACCCGCAAGGCCATTGCGGCAGGAGCGGCACCGGCACGAGCGCGTGAGTTGTTCTCAACGCAACACCTGAGAACCACTGTGCTTGCGTCACTGCTGGCTACGGGCGTACTGGGCGGAAACTATACGATCTTGACGTGGCTACCTACCTATCTCAAGCTGACCCACGGGCTGTCCGTTTCCAACACCGGAATCTATCTGCTTGTAAATATATGCGGATCATTCCTGGGATACATGGTGAGCTCGAATCTGAGTGACAAGTTTGGCAGACGGCCGACATTCGTAGTCTTCGCGATACTGTCTACGATCACCGTGCTTGCCTACATGTATCTGCCGCTTGAGTCGTTCAGCCTGATGGCCCTCGGTGCGGTACTCGGGTTCAGTCAATCCGGATGCTTAGGCGGCATGGGCGCATTCTTCACAGAACTGTCCCCATCGCGCATTCGCGGGACTGCCCAAGGGTTCAAGTACAACGTAGGTCGAGGAATCGGCGGTTTGTGTCCGGCGCTGGCAGGTCTCCTATCGACTCAGATCGGACTTGGCGAAGCCATTGCAGTCTTGGCTGCGGGGGCCTACGCGATGGTGGTCATCGTCACAGTCAGTCTGCCGGAGACACGTGGAAAGGAACTTCAAGTGTACTCATGAGAGCATTCCTCTACTCGCTTGAGGGCGGAGGCAAACACCTTGACGAAAGGATGACGGCGATAGCCCTACAGCGAGATGGTCGTTCGATCAACGTGTCTGGGGATTGGAATGGTTTTGAAGGTCGACTATGTTGACGCCGGTGTGGCTGTCATCACGTTTGACAACCCACCAGTAAATAGTCTGTCGAGCAAGCAAAGGGCCTTGTTCTCCGAAGCGCTCCAGCGAATCGCGGAACGCCACGATATCAAAGTGGTCGTGGTAACCGGTGGCGCTTTGCCATTCTGTGGGGGCGCGGAGATCCGGGAATGCAACACCCCTGCGCAAATACAGGCACCGATGATGCATGACCTTGTTGAGATCTGCGACGCATACGAGAAGTGCATTGTTGCGGCGATCGATGGATACGCCCTTGGTGCGGGCCTTGAATTGGCGCTTGCAATGCACTACCGCATTGCGACACCGGACGCCAGGTTGGCACTCCCAGAAGTGAATTTCGGCTTTTTGCCACGGGCTGGAGGTACGCAGCGTCTGCCAAGGTTGATCGCGATGGAGAAGGCAGCTCGCATGATGCTTACCGGGGCCGCTGTCACAGGGCATGAAGCGGAGGAATTGGGCCTAGTCGACGAAGTGGTACAAGGCGATGTAGTTGATGGCGCGCGAAGGTTTTCCCGGCGCTTTATTGAACTGGGAGTTCCCCCACGCCGGACAAGAGACCTGCCCGTGAAGGTTGATAGCGTGCACGTCCAGGAACTGTTTGCGGGACTGCGTGCCGATGTCCTCCGGACGTTTCCGGAGGATAACGGGAGGCAATTCATGATCGATTGCTGTGAGGCGACAACAAAGCTCACCTTCGAAGAAGGCCTGCGAGTCGAACGGGAGCGATACCTCAATTTGATGCTGCTACGCAGGATCGGGGGAATGGCAGTGGATCCCTTCGTAGTCTCGGATCTGAGCAGCCTTGATCTCGGCTAGACATCGACTCGGAGGCGCTGGCGAGTCGAAATATCGGAGATAGTCCACTCTCACGCCCCACCGATCGGCTTTGCTGAGCGGGCCGCCTCGGTTAGAAGACAAGGATAGGGTGGTGCCGGCATGACGAAGGAGGGCACAAGCCGGTGATGGACCCAGGGGCCGGGAGTTCATCGCAAGCAACAGAGAGGAAATTGGATTGCCGACGCGCTCTCTCACCCCCAGATGATATCGTCAACAGACTGGTACCTTCGCTGGTCTATGAAGGAGCCGTCATTCTGCCGAAAGGCATTACGTGTGTGTTTTGTTTACGTCCCGATTCGGCTTCCCTTGGCAGCAGCGGTGATCCATGCTCGTCGCAAACGCACTGGGTTTGGAAAGCATCCCATGGGGAGCAAACTTAAGACGGCGAAACTACTTGTGACGCGTGCCGAATCACGATCGATGTTCGAATGACCTATGTAGTACTGGGGCGCACTGGATCCGCACCGGTCCGAAAACGGAAGAATTGCAATGGTAATGGGCTATATTGAGGATTTCAAAGTGGGTGACTCGTGGGTTGGCACGACACTGACGCTGTCGTTAGAGAACATTGTCAGCTTCGGCCTTAAATTCGATCCACAGCCGTTCCATACCGATCCAGCGGTTGCACAGAAGTCTCCTTTCGGAGGCATTGTCGCAAGCGGTTGGCAGCTTGCCGCGATTGCTTCAAGACTCTGCCCGGATATCCCCATTGTTCCTGACAATCCCTTGACATCGATTGGCATCGATGAGTTGCGTTGGTTCAAGCCTGTGCGGGTGGGTGACACCGTGACTACTATGCACCAGGTCATTGATGTAGACAGGGCCCCGAACCTTCCGGAGATGGGTATCGTGCGCGTCAGGATCGATATGAAGAACCAACATGGCGAGCTCGTCATGCGGCTCGTCGGTCCGAATATGCTGCCCTCTAGGGCCACCGTAGCCGGGGAAACCGTCGGATAGTCAGGAGGTCGTTGTGATGGACGTAGGGACAAGGGCCGGGCCGGCCGAGTATGGATTCGAAGCGTGGCATCAATTCACATGCCAGAGCATATCCACTTCTGAATGCTGGCGGCGTCCTGGCGCCGATTTTCGCGCACGGGTAACGAGGCGACGCCTCGGGGCTTTGGAACTCAGTGAGGTGGCGTCCGATGCAACCGATGGCGTATCCATACGCCGTGGGATTACGGAGATCAAAAAGGACCCACGTGACCACTTCGTGTTCTATCTCCTCATGGACGGCCGTGTCGAACTGACGCAGTACGAGCGCCAAACCAGTGGGCAAGCAGGTGACCTGCTCCTGTACGACCAAGCGATGCCATTCTCGTTGAATCTATACCAGCATCATTCGATCTTGGTAAGCATTCCGCGAGAGTTGCTCGCTTCCAGATTACCGGACGCTGCGGATTTCGCTGCGCGCCGGATAGCTGGGACATCGCAACTCGGCGCACTGGTTAGTGACTCGCTACAACGGATGGCAAAGCTTGATGCCTCAGGCACTGCCATCGTAGAGCATCGATTGGCGACGTCGTTGCTGGATCTTGTTTCCGCGGCTTTGGAAGCAGAGCTTGCAGATGAGCGGGCGTTGCGCACGCCGCATCGCGGGCTCATGTCTCAAGTGCAACGCTATATCATCGCACACATTCAGGAGGCGGATCTCGACATCGATCGCATTTCCGCCGCTCACCATATCTCCCCGCGGACTTTGAATCGCCTCTTCGCTGCAGAAGGGACGACACCGATTCGGTGGCTGTGGAAGATGCGTCTTTCCACCAGCTACCGGACCTTGTCGGAAGGTCATGTGACAAGCGTTACTGAGGTAGCGTTCCGGCTGGGATTCAGCGATGCGTCGCATTTTAGCCGTGCGTTCAAGCGAGAGTTCGGTGTGCTGCCATATGAAGTCTTGCGCAGATCACGATCCAGGGCGCAATAGAGGGCTCATCTTCTGAATTTGCGGCGGTACCCAGAAGTCGCTGAATGTGGCAATCGTAGTCCATCAAGATGGCCGCCTCAGTCAAGCATCCCGGAGTCAGAGTGGATAGTCTGTGATTGATCGAATTCCCTCTCACAAGGCGATCCACCATGAGCAACATTCATCAAACTCGGTCCGATTTGTGCGACCTGTCGCTTGCTGCAGCCGCTCAGGCAATAGCGACAGGTACGCTCTCCGCTACCGACTACGCCACTGCGCTGCTCCAGAATGCGCGCCTTCATGTTGACCTGAAAGCGTTCATCACGCTGGATGAGGACTACGTTCTGGAAGCTGCCCACAAGGCGGACCTGGAACGCCAGGCCGGCATTATGCGCGGACTACTGCACGGCGTACCCATTGCCGTCAAAGACAGCATCAATACTCAAGACCTGCCGACATCTATTGGCACGAGCGTGCTTGCAAATTTTAGGCCGGCAGAGGACGCCGTAGTCGTCAAGGCGATGCGCAGCGCCGGTGCCATTGTCTTTGGCAAAAGTAACCTCGTCGAGATGTCCTATGGGCTCACGGGACTGAATGCACACTACGGGCAAGTGAAGAACCCATATGACCTCGAACGTATAACGGGGGGCTCATCAAGTGGCGCAGGGGCTGCGGTCGCCGCTCGTATTGTTCCTGCAGCGTTGGGTGGCGACACTGTCGGCTCGATTCGTGTGCCATCTTCGTTGTGTGGCGTGGTCGGCTTTCGGCCGTCAACGGGCCGTTGGCCGGCAGCAGGTGTTGCGCCGATCTCCGACACTCTCGACACCGCCGGACCAATGGCCAGAACGGTCGAGGACTGCGCGATCTTGGACGCGATTGCCACTGGCGAGGTGTGGCACCCCCGCGCGCCCGCCGCAGGGCTCAAAGGGCTCCGATTCGGCTATGCGCCGAAACAGCATCTCGATCTTGTCGATTCGGATGTCGAGTCGTGCTTTTCGAGAGCGCTTGCTGCGCTGAAGGAAGCTGGAGCAGAGATTGTTGAAGTTGACATGGGTGCAGACTTTCATGCACTGGCATTCAAGGCGAACTGGCCGATCTTTGCCCGAGAAACGCGCCCGTCCGTCACGGGTTTCCTCGCGGTGCACGGTACTGCGGCAACATTCGAGGAAATCTATGAGGGCCTAGGTACCGGTATCAAATCTGTCTGGGCCAATAGTGTCCTGCTCGATGCACCGGGCTCTGTTTCAGTGCAAGACTACTACGCTTCGGTGAATCTTCATCGTCCAGCGTTGCAACAACGCTTTGCACAAGTCTACCGCGAGTACTGGCTTGATGGCTTGATTTTTCCGACCACGCCAACCGTCGCACCGCCGATCGCCTCGCACGCACAGTTTGACGTGGCTGGCCATGCCGCAAACCGCATCACGCTTGCACGGAACACGTTTCCTGGCAGTTGCGCCGGCTTGCCCGGGATCTCAATTCCGATTGGTCTTTCACCGGCAGGCCTCCCTATCGGCATGGAGATCGATGGGACACGGAACGGCGACGTGGCGCTGCTGGAAGCGGCCGCCCGGATATTCGGTGTCCTCGGGCCTATCGCGGCTCCCAATCCTGCTTGATGCGAAATCCAGGCAATCGGGATACGGAGACAGTCCCAACGCCTCCTTCTACTAGAACTAATCAACTAGGAGCATCGTCATGTCAGTCGACACAGGCAACGCAAGACGCGCCGCGGCAGGCGCCTTCATTGGAACCACTATCGAATTCTATGACTTCTATGTGTACGCTACCGCGGCGGCACTTGTCCTTGGCCAGCTCTTCTTTCCTGGTGACAACGTCCATCTGAGCACGCTTGCAGCATTCGGTACGTTCGCGGTTGGATTCATCGCTCGGCCGCTGGCCGGAGTTGTCTTTGGACATCTGGGTGACCGACTTGGGCGCAAGAAAATGTTGCTGGTTACGATGGGAATCATGGGCGCCGCAACCACAGGCATTGGCCTGCTTCCCACATATGCGGCTATTGGGTATTGGGCGCCGGTAGGACTGATTGCGCTACGCCTCCTGCAAGGCATATCAGTGGGTGGAGAATGGGGCGGTGCCGTGTTGATGGCGAGCGAGAACGCGCCGGCCGGCAAAAAGACCTTCTATGCGTCCTTTGCTCAGCTTGGCAGTCCGGCGGGGCTCCTGCTAACCCTGATCGTGTTCAGACTTGTGTCGTTATTGAGCGAGCGTGAGTTCCTGGCGTGGGGATGGCGAATTCCATTTCTGGTTGGGAGCCTTCTGATGCTGGCGGGTCTGTACATTAGAAGTGGCGTGCGCGAATCTGCGGAGTTCGCAGCGGTCATAGCAAGTCGGGATACGGCGAGGTTTCCCATCGCTGAAGTTGTACGTGATAGTTGGAGAGAGATCGTCTGTGCTGCGCTCGCAGTTACGATCGGAACGGCCGGCTTCTTCTTTACCAATACGTTCATGATCAGTTACGTGACCCAGTATCTCGGTATCTCACGCGCGGTCATTCTCGATTGCCTGTTCGTGGTGACGATTGCACAGTTCGTCTCGCAACCCGCCTCAGCATGGCTCGCCCAAAAGGTGGGGGAGACGCGCTTTCTGAAAGCAGCAGCCGGGCTGTGCATCCTCGCACCATATCCAATGTTTTGGATGGTTTGCACAAAGAACGTCTATCTGATGACAGCAGGAATTGCGTTAAGCGTGGTGCTTCTTTCTGCCGTCTATGCAGTCATTGCCGGCTACATTACGCAGATCTTTCCAGCGCGTGTCCGATACTCCGGCATTTCCTTGTCGTATCAGTTGTGTAGTGCGCTGGCCAGTGGAACTGCGCCCGTGGTTGGTGCGCTGCTGGCCGAGCGCTACGCCGGGCAATGGACGCCACTCGCGATTTTCTTCAGCCTCCTTTCTGTGCTGTCGCTACTGGGAATTTGCGGACTCGCCAAGCTAAACAAGGGGCGTCACCTGGTAGACGCGGACGAACCGGTTGCACAGCCAAAATTCTCCTGAGGCTAGTTTGTTTCCATCTGTTCGACCGGTCTGGCACGCCAAGGCACTGATGGCCGGGTTATCCGTCCATCGGTGCGCATGTCGTCTAATGTGTGGTTGGCTTTCGGAGCGGCTCTCGAGCGATGAACTGCCGTTGCCATTCAATGGGACTCGCTGATGGCCAATTTCCAATGTTTTGCCATATTGATTGTCATTCGTTTGCGCCCGCCACGACAATCAGGATGCTGGTTTGCGGATCGATTCCTCTAACCCGGTGCTGGATGTGTCCCGGAAACTGCGCGTAGTCGCCGCTACGCAAGACCAGCGTGTGTGCTTCCAGTTCAATTTCAACTGCACCGGAGAGCACAAAGAACATCTCTTCGCCGCCATGATAGGCACCCTTGTTCATACTAGACTCGGCATTCAGATGCACAATGAATGCCTCATATGGTGCATCGGCCTGTGCCCGAGAAAGTGCCGCATAGCGGTAACCACCTTCACTCGATGAACTGCTCAAGACTTGCCGGTCTGCCGCCCGCACGACATGCAAGCCATCGGTTCCTGCCGATTCCCCTAGTAACGTCGACACGCGAGTGTGCAGCGCCTCCGCAAGGCGAATCAGGGCAGCAATCGAAAGTGACTTTTCCCCTCGCTCAAAGCGAGAAAGGTGCCCCTTGCTTAGGCCTGTGCGCTCAGCGAGCTCATCCAGCGTCAGATTTTGTCGCCTGCGTGCGGCGCGTGCGTAATGGCCGGGGTGCGTTCCGGACGGCCTTGGCCCGTCGCCAGTGGGCTCTGTCGTCTCAGGCAGTACTTTGTCCCGCTGGTGCTTCGATGTTGTCCGCTTTGCTCGCGTTCGTTCAATTCTCGCCTTCATCCTGTAGCTCATGCCGCTCTTGTCGGTTTGTTTTTCACCCGGTTATTAGGGCATACCCTAAATCGAGACCGATTCATCCTAGCATCTTTCTGTGCTTGAACTCCTGTCGTCGTCGAGGTAAAGTTTTCCGATAGACAACTTTGTTGTCTATCGGGCGGAGGTGGGCAACGCTGCGGCATCGGGAGTCTCGCGCGAGGGCTTGAGGGGATTCGCGCTCGTCTCTTCAGTCTGTGTGTGCGGGGATCTTGCATCGCGAATTCGAGGCCGAAGGATCCTTTGCTCAGCGCTAGGGAAGTTTTGTTGAAACAACGAATGGAGGCTGCATGTGATGGTTCTTTACGACCACCCGTTATCGGGAAATTGCCACAAAATCAGACTGCTGTTGTCAATGCTCGCGTTGCCATATGAAACTAGGTTCACTGATGTAATCAATCATGCCACCGGGACGGAAGAGTTCGGACTCCTCAATCCTTTACGCCAGATTCCGGTACTGATGGACTGTGACTATGTCGTCCAGGACAGTCACGCCATCCTGGTATATCTCGCGGAGAAATACGGCCCGCACTGGAACGGTGTCGATGCACATGAGCGGGCTCGGGTAATGGAATGGCTGTCATTCTCTGCAAATGAGATTGGGAACAGTCTCCAGCCTGCGCGCGTCTACTATCTTCTCGATGAGATGATAGATATTGAGCGTGCGACGCACTCTGGACTTCGAGTCCTTAAACTCCTTGACGAGAGGCTGGCCATGCGAGATTGGCTCGCACTCGACCGTCCCACCATCGCGGATCTCGCGTGCTTCCCCTATGTCGCTCTCTCGCGCGAAGGCCGCATGCCCCTGGATGAGTTTGCCAACATATGTGGCTGGATCGAGCGTGTCATGGCGCTTCCAGGCTTCATTGAGATGCCCGGTTTAGCGAAGCCCGCTGCTGAGGACCGCCTGTAGATTTCGATATGCGTGGCTACTGTAGAGATTGCGATTGGCAACGGCATACCCACCACTGAGACAGGGACTTATGATGATAGATACGGAAAAACAGATTGTCACAGAACAGGCCACTGCGAGGATGGCGACCGGACTGGATTATGGACACTGGACCGTGCCTGAGAAATTAGCATTAACGTGCCGAATTCTCGCCGATCAGGGGCATTCAGAGACGCTTGCAGGTCAGATTAGCGTACGCTGCGACGACGGTACTTTTCTGACGACGCCAATGGCGGTCGGTTTCGACGAGATCGATGTGGATCGCATCCTGCGCTTGGATGCTGACATGAATGTTCTCGCTGGGAATGGAATCCCCAATCCGGCGATTCGCTTTCATATGTGGGTGTATCGGGCAAGGCCGGATGCTAACTGCATCGTGCATACACACCCGCCATATGTTTCGGCGCTCTCCATGATAGGAAGTCCGCTCCGGGTCACGCATATGGACGCGACCCCCTTCGCTGACGATTGCGGATACCTCGCCGACTGGCCCGGACTACCGATCGCGGACCAAGAAGGCGAGTTGATCGCCGCCGCCCTGGGTGCGCATCGCAGCGTTCTGCTTGCCAATCACGGCTTCTTGTGCGCGACTTCCTCGATTGAAGAAACTGCTTATCTTGCCGTCCTGATTGAGAAGGCAGCCCGGGACCAGCTCCGTGCTTTGGCGGCAGGGGAACTGCGAGAAGTCGATCCAGAACTCGCCCGCGAGTCCCATGATTTCCTCCTCTTGCCCAGCGTTGTGCGTGCAAGCTTTGCAATGTTTGCTAGGCGTCTGCTGCGCAGGGAGAGGCCGACCGTGTAACGCTCCATCGGCTAAGCGTTCTGGCAAGTGCGATGTTGGGGCGGCGCTTGCAATGTCCCGGCCACTAGATCTATCCAGTCGCCATCTGCAACGGGAGCTGTTTTGGCGAAGGATCGCCTCTTGCTGAACACACCTCGTGCATGAGCCGTGCAGGTAGGGTGCGGCGAGGCCCGCATCAAGTAAAGAAGCGGGGTTGTGTGGATTGACGCCTCTCGAGTCAAAACATATATTCCTCGAAAAAAGAATTTAGACGAAATGGTATCAAACCGCATTGCGGCTGCTGAACCAGCCGTGGAGGAGAAGTTATGCTTGATCAAGTAAGAGTAGAACGTGGCACGGTCCAGGATGTGGTGGCGCGCATCGAGCGCATGCCTATCTCGCGTTGGCATCTCAAGGCCCGCTTCATTATCGGCATTGCCACGTTGTTCGATGCCTTTGACAACCTCGCCATCGCGTATGTTTTGCCGGTTCTCGCGCCACAATGGCAGCTCAGTACGGGACAAATCGGTTTGCTCTTGTCGGCAAGTTTCTTTGGGCAGCTAGTCGCAGCGCTCTTTTTTGGCTGGTGGGCGGAACGCATTGGCAGAAAGCGAGCTTTGACGGGGTCAATCCTGATCTATTCTCTGTTGAGCCTTGCCTGCGCCTTTGCGTGGGACTTCAAGTCTCTGCTGCTGCTGCGTACTCTGCAGGGCTTCGGGATCGGGGGGGAGGTTCCAGTGGCAATGACATATATTTCCGAACTGTCTCGTACCCACGGGCGCGGTCGCTTCGTTTTGCTATATGAGCTAGTTTTTCCTGTTGGGCTGCTTGCTGCAGTGCTTGTCGGTGCGTGGATCGTGCCGGACATCGGCTGGCGATGGCTCTTTGTCATCGGGGCGCTTCCTGCCCTGCTTGTCTTTATGCTGCGGAGACTTCCGGAGTCGCCGCGCTGGCTCGCGAGCAAGGGCAGATTTGCGGAGGCCGATGCAGCGCTGAATACAATCGAAAAGGCCATTGAGAAGGCAACTGGGAAGTCTTTGCCAGCGGCACAGCCCATCCCTTTAGCCATCGAGCGGTCCGCCTCGTTGGCTGACCTGTTTGGACCGCAGTATCTCCGCCGTACCCTCACGAGTTGGGTCATCTGGAGCACGTGCTATTTCTGTACTTATGGTCTTCTCGTTTGGCTTCCAAGCATCTACCGAAACGTCTTTCATCTCGGCGTCAGCGATGCATTGATCTACAGCGTTGCGACGCAGGCAGTCGGGCTGGTTGGGTGTCTGGTCTGCGCTTTGTCGATTGATATGACCATGCGCCGAACTGCATTTGGTGTCGCTTTCTTTGGTGCCGCTGTCTCGTTCCTCTGGATCTGGTTTGTGAATCCCACATCCGCAACGACCCTTATGATCGTCGGATCCATTGCGAACTTCTTTGTCGCCTATATCGCGATCGGGGTTTATCTCTATACAACGGAAATCTATCCAACGCGGTCTCGTGCAATTGGACTTTCGGCCAGTGCGTTCTGGGCCCGCGTCGCCGGATTCGTCGGGCCGAACGTGATCGGGGGAACGATCATAACTTGGGGGCTTGGGTCGGTATTTCTCGGCTTGGCTATGGCCGCTGCCTTCGCCGCCGTGGTGTCTTGGCTCTTTGTAAGTGAAACGCGGTTCCGGATGCTTGAGGAAGTCTCTCCCTAACCACCCACGCACGTTCTTGTCGGTCCCAGACTTGTTGCGCGCCCGCAGCAGAGGGCGCTTTCTTAAGCTCAGGAGTTGTCATGCAAATCAAGGCTTCCACGCTCAGCGCGGAACAAACCTACCGGTTGCTTACCGGCATCGTGGTACCTCGTCCCATTGCTTGGGTAACCAGTGTCTCGGGCGACGGTGTCGTCAATCTGGCCCCATTCAGCGCCTTTACCTTTGTCTCGGCGGAGCCACCAATGCTGGCCATTAGCATTGGCCGTAAAGGCAATGTGTACAAGGACACTGCGCAGAACATTCTGAACAACGAGGAGTACGTCATCCATATAGCCGACTCTACGCTAATGTCCGCCGTACATGACAGCTCGGCTGAACACCCGCCAGAGGTCAGTGAAGTTCATGAGTTGGGGCTCGAAACGCTACCGAGCACACATATCGCGGTACCACGGCTAGCCCTTCCGCCCATTGCGATGGAGTGCCGCTTCCGGCAATGCTTGGAGTTCGGCGACAGCCGCAGCCGTCTGATTGTTGGCGAGGTACTGACGTTCCACATCCGCGACGGTCTGCTAGATGGGGACAAGATCGACACCAGGGAACTGGATCCGCTTGCTCGCGTAGCCGGTCCGCGTTATGGGCGCCTCGGGGACATCGTTATGGTACAAACCGCGTCGCAGCTTCCGCGCGGGAGTGGCCAATAGGCCGAGACTAGCAAGTAGGATATCCCCTTGCTTCCAGGCTGCGCGGTAGCAAGGGAGAGGAGCCGAGGGCAGGGGGCGGCGGGCGAGCGTAATTGAGGGCAAGAATCCCTGTGCCTATAATACGGAACCGCCAACGCAGCTCATTGATATGGATAGTCCTCCAGTAAAACGGGGCCGGAAGCGCGCGCAGGGGCGCCCGCACAAAAACGAGTCGACTTCGGGACGTGAGACCTTGATCGCCGCAACGCGAAAGCTCATGAAGTCAGTTCCCCCGGCTGAGATCAGTCGACTCGACATTGCGCGCGCCGCCGGATGCGATCCTGCCCTGGTTCGGTACTACTTTGGAAGCAAGTCGAAACTGATTGAGGCCGCTGTTCTGGAGGCTAGTGCAGAATTGCGTGATAGGCAGGCGGCCGGATTTGCGCGGGCTCGGACTCCCCGTGCGAAAATCAAGGCTCGAATCACTGGCCTTCTGGAAGTGTTCTATGACGATCCTTCCTTCTATCACCTGGCCCTCGAGCGCATCATCCATGGCAAGTCTCGCGAGGTGCTCGATATGCGTCACGACCTCATGTATGGTGCCGTTGATGCGCTGGAGGAAGCAATCAATGAAGGCGTCGCCACAGGTGAATTTCGTAGATTCGATCCTCGTCATCTGTTTCTCGCCATGGTCGGGGCGTGCGGATATCCGATGTCCGAACGTGCGGTATTCGCGGAGTTGATCGGCAAGGAGCCAACGCGCGCGGATCTAGAGGCTTACACCAGCTCAATTGTGGATCTCTTTCTAGGGGGGCTCGAAACTAGGCCGCCAGCACGACGGCGTGCGGCAACGGCACCGAAGGCGACGTAATGCGAGATTTGTGTGCGGCAGCCGGATGCGCGAAACGGCGAGATGCCTAGTGGGATCAGAGATTTCACAACAATATGCTGCGAAGCGTTCCGCGCGGAGTACCCAGTACTACTGTGTTAAAAAGTTAGCGAGGCGGTGCTCGATGCAGTGTGCGGTTACAAGCTGGAGCGAATCAGCCGGCGTGGATTCGCCGGAGGCGCTGATTATTGACGATACCGGCTTTCCGAAAAAGGGGTAAGCAAGACAACTGCCAAGTCACGGTCAGCGCGAACGCCTGGCGGCGCAGAAAAGGCTCCAGCTCATCGGTTACTCGGCGAGGGATCTACTTTATCCGAAGGTTTCCGGCCCCGCGGCACCCCTGCGTAAGCAGCATCACGGGCAGATTCTATCGCCACGCTGCGATTTGGCTGCCCACACTGCTTACCCGCCTTGAACGGCACCCGTGCTGCGGTCGGAAAACCAACACAGTAGTCCTAGAAGATATGGCGGATACCAATTGCTGTACCGAACTGACTATCCTTGCCTATACCCAGTTGATAAGCACTACTACCTGCAGTCGCAGAAACACCACCCAAACCAAGAGCCGCATGCTTCGAATAGGCGGTGGTCAAATAGACATTAGTGCGCTTTGAGAAAGCATAGCTGCTCATAAGGCTGACCTGGTATGGATTGGCCGGCGAGCTGGCGGTGCCACTGAACGTCGCTTGTACTGTATGTACCTTGGCATAGTAATACGCAAGCATGAAATTCAAGGCTGAGGTTGCCTGGTAGTTCACGCCGGCCCAGAGGAAGTCATCGCGATAGGCCGTTGCACCGTTCGAATAGTCATTCTTGCCCCATCGGTAGCCTCCGAAGATCCGGATCTGTCCTAGATTGTAGCCAGCGGCAATTGCGGCTTTCCGGAACTTCCCGATTCCGGGGTCGCCAAGCGTCGAGGCAGTCGGGTTATATTGGTCGTATGCGACGGTAACGCCGAAGTCTCCGCCCGAATAGTCCAGCGCGGCACCATACCCCGCGTTGGCACGGATCGAACCAGGGGTCTCCCCGCTTCCAAATACACCGTTTCCGAACGTCCAGTTCGCCCTTGCGGTAAGCGCGCCGAATTGCCCCTCGTAGCTCACGGTATTGTCCGAGCGGAAATTCAGACCGGTCATGAGCGTAATCGGTTCATACATTGGCGCGTACGCGCTTGGCGAGTAGTTGGCGAGTCCACGGAAGAACGCTGTGTATTGACGGCCGAAGGTAAGCTGCCCGAGTCTGGAGCTCTTCAAGCCCACAAAAGTCTGTCGATCGTAAAGACGGGAGGCATTGAATTGCGTACCCGTGTCTACATTGAATCCGCTCTCGATCGTGAAGACGCCGCTGAGCCCTCCCAGGTCCTCGATACCCCGAATGCCCCAGCGATTGCTCGCGAATCCCCCGCTACCTACTCTGAAAACGCTGCCCGATGCGCCGGCAACACCGCCATGATTGTTTACGTACTCTACGTTTGAATCAACTACGCCATACAGCGTCACACTGGACTGTGCGTTTGCACATTCAACAAACAGTCCCATTGCCGCCAACAGAAACGCCGACCTCTTCATCCTCACTCCTCCTAATGTTGACATTGTCTTTGCTTGGGAGCTTCTTCCCAGCATGAACCGCTATGCAGCTTGATGGCCCCCCCAACCACCGCGCGCAAGATGAACCATTCCCAGATCACACCTTCGTGCAGGAAATCGCATCAACAAGTCTGCTGATCTCACGATCCCACGGGACAAAGGCTTGGCCAAGAACACGGCGCAACTGTTCAGCTTGTTTGGTCTCGCAAATCTGGTGCTTGCCTAGAGGCAGTTGATGGGCAGCCCTGGGAGCAGTCCGTGCTGAGCGCGCAAGGCGCCAGGAAAGGCGCGAGCCCCGAGAGAAGCAGGCTTGAATCGGCCTATGTCTCTCGCATTGCGAAAGCGGCGGTCATTGGCATGTGCGACATCAAGCGCAAACTCAGTGATCAGCGCTTCCCTAGGCTGCTCGCGGCATGTCGTCTTCGGATTTGTTTAGTAGGTCGCAGCACCGAGGTGCTTACACTCCTCCGGCTCCCTAACGACCCTATAGCCGGACCGGATCAGTGCATCTCGAATCATCAGTGCTTCCTGGTCCGAGAACGCTGTACGCGGCAATCTGGCGTAAGGGTTCGGAACCTTCCCCGTCAACCATGCAGCAAGCTTGTAGCGGTGGGGAAAGCGCCAGAAGGACAAGCTCGTCGTGCCATGCCTTCCCCGCACCGCTTCCGTGGCCGGCTCAATTCGCTTCTGGATAGCAAACGCTTCGTTGAGATCGCCGCGTTTTACCGCCTTGTAGATCTCCACGTCTTCGCGCCCCCGCCAGGAGGCTGCGCCGTTGAAATTGCCTTCGGCCCCATTGACCAGGCACTCCACCAGTCCTTCGTCGCCGGCCCGTAGCGGGCAAATGTGCCTACCGGTCGCGGCTTCAACTTCCTGCATGCTCCAGACGAGCTGCTTCATGAGCCCGAGATCTTCGCCAGCATAGAACTTCCATGCGGCGATGTTGCGGCACGCAAGCGAAATTTCCTTAATCACTGGTACCGGAACGCCGAACATCATGGCGATGATGGGAATATCGAAGGCCTTGTCTAGCGTCTTATACAAATTGACGAAGTCCTCCATGTTGTCCCCTTCCGGCCAGGGATGGAGGTAAAGCACGTCAGCTCCGGCTTCGATCACCTTCTCGGCCTCTTTGATCAAGTCCCATGTCCACTGGCCGTTCCGAGCCTCGACCTTGCCGGTCACCGGAATTCTGCCTCGAGCTTCCTCTTTGGCAATCTGCATCAACCGGATTGTCTCTTGACGAGACAATCCTTCGACCTCGTTGGGATCGATGCCCGCAATCTCTAACAGCATGAGATCCCTCACAAGTGACCGGAAGGCGTCCTCGTCAATCTCCTGACAGGTGCGATCGGTGAACGGAATGACGGTGGCCGGATAACACCCGGACCAGTCCAATCCCATCGGACCATTGCCAGCCGGCTTTCCCCACTTGTTCGTTGTCACGTTTGCTACCGCATCCATTGGACTCGTCTCCAGGAAATGTTAGTTCGTTCGATCCATGCTTCACCCCACATCTGGTCGGGCAACAGCGCGGCGTACATCTCCCGCGACATCCGTTTCCGGCAGATGAGATTTACATTATTCCTTCGAAAGGGAATTGGCAATTCCCACGAAAAGGAATTATCATGGCATCGCGACTTACGGTAATCCCGTAGCAGTCAGGCGCTACAACCTGCGACGGTGCCTTCGGAGCGGCGGGCGAATCCCTCGGGTGTGGTGGCGCGATCCAAGCCACTGGGACGCACCAAGCTGGTTCCGGTAGCGAAAAGACGCTCGTGATCAAGGGTGGTTCGCCAATCGCGGCATAGAAGGTGTGTGGTGCCACGTTAGACCTACGAGTTCGACCTGGCCTAACGCAGGATGGGAGGCATCTGTGGGGGCACGGACTTGAAAGTTCAACACGTTGGGAGCCATGGACGTCTGACCAACAACGCTGGGGTGATACGGAAGGTCTGGTGTTCTCCTCCTTCCAGGCGGCACGCATCTCAGCCAGTATCTACACATGACTCGGGGCCCAGGAGAAGCGGCTTCTTGGTCCCTGGTTTGGCGACCAGAAGCACCTCGCAATCTTCAAGACGGAATTCGCTAAGCAGAGGGGCGCTGGATCCGGTCCCTCAATGTGGAATATCAAGCGTGACACGCTGGAGGTAAAAAGGCCATGACTGAACGCAAAGATGCACACATGTACCCACCTACCACTTCGCGTCTCAATGAGGCGTCTCTCTTCGAATGGATGAAGACGAACGTTGCGGACTTCAGCGGCCCAATGCAAGTGACGCAGTTCAGCACTGGCCAATCGAATCCAACCTATCGAATACAGACCCCGGCCCGTGACTATGTACTCAGAAGGAAACCGCCGGGGGAGGGACTGCTGAAGGGGGCCCACGCGGTAGATCGAGAAGCCCGTGTGATGAAGGCGCTTGAACAAGTGGGTTATCCCGTACCGCTCGTGTATGGCCTCTGTACTGACGAGTCCGTAATCGGCAGTTGGTTCTACGTTATGAACCTCGTCGATGGTCGGATCTTTTGGGATGCCAGCTTTCCGGAGATCGACAAAGCGGAGAGGCCGGAATACATGGACGCAATGAACGCCACGCTTGCGTCGTTACATCGCGTTGATTACATGTCAATCGGTCTCCAGGATTTTGGAAGGCCCGACAATTACATTTTGCGACAGGTCGGACGATGGTCTAAACAGTATCAATCCGATGAGTTGGCCGGTCGGCATCACGCCATGGATTCGCTTGTGGATTGGCTCCCTGCGCATGTGCCGACTGTCGACGATGCCGCAGTTCTGCATGGAGATTTCCGTGTCGACAACATGATTTTCCACCCGAAAGAGCCGCGTGTGATCGCGGTTCTTGACTGGGAGCTCTCAACCCTTGGAGATCCGCTCGCAGACTTTGCTTATCATGTGATGATGTACCGAATGCCGCGAGACATTCTGGGCGGCATCGCAGGCGTGGACCTCGCGCATGCCGGGCTCCCTGATGAGCAGGCCTATGTTCGCGCCTACTGCGACCGAACATCCAGGTCCGAGATTCGAGACCTCAACTTCTACATCGCATTCAACATGTTTCGGTTTGCGGCCATCCTCCATGGCATTAAAGGTCGAGCCGCTCGCGGTACTGCGACGAACGCAGATGCCGGAAAGGTGGGGAGTACGTTCTCTCGGGTGGCGGAACTTGCTTGGGAGCAAGCGAGGCGGGTAACTTGATCTGGCCTGGTTTCTGCGAAATCGAAAACGTGTCCGGATCTATCCGGGGGAGGGATATCCATGAACAAGATCTATAGCTCCGCTGCCGCGGCGCTTGAGGGTGTCGTGCATAGCGGTCAGACGCTTGCCGTCGGGGGCTTCGGATTGTGTGGCATCCCTGAAGCACTCATCGAAGCCCTTCGCGCCACGGGCGTGAGGGAGTTAACGGCGATTTCGAACAATGCTGGCGTGGACGGCTTTGGTCTCGGACTGCTGTTGGAGACGCGGCAGATTCGAAAAATGATCGCGAGTTATGTCGGTGAGAATAAGGAGTTCGAGCGGCAGTACTTAGCCGGCGAGTTGGAAGTGGAGTTTACTCCGCAAGGGACCTTGGCTGAAAAGCTGCGCGCCGGCGGCGCCGGGATTCCGGCGTTCTTTACCCGTACAGGTTTGGGAACCTTGGTAGCGGCGGGTAAGGAACTTCGCGAGTTCAATGGACAGCAGTATCTCTTGGAACGCTCGCTGACTCCCGACGTTTCCCTCGTAAAGGCAGACGTTGCCGATCATGCCGGCAATCTACGTTTCCGCTTTACCGCGCGAAATTTCAACCCTGCCGTGGCGATGGCGGGCAGAATCTGCATCGCAGAAGTCGAACGGCTCGTCTCGAATGGAGAGTTGGCACCTGATGACATTCATCTTCCCGGTGTCTACGTTCACCGTATCGTGGTGAATGCCGCGCCGCAGAAGCGCATCGAACAACGAACCACTCGGCCGGCCTGAGGGACATAGCAAAATGCCATGGAATCATGATCAGATGGCCGCATTGGCGGCCGAAGAACTGCGTGACGGTTTCTACGTCAATTTGGGCATCGGTCTGCCAACCCTTGTGTCCAATCACGTGCCGGCCAACCTTGACGTTTGGCTTCAGTCTGAGAACGGAATGGTGGGGATTGGTCCTTTTCCCACTGAGGAAGAGGTTGACGCCGATCTCATCAACGCCGGTAAGCAGACCGTTACCGCTGTACCGGGAACAGCGGTGGTAAGTAGCGATCAATCCTTTGCAATGGTCCGTGGCGGTAAGCTAAATCTAAGCATCCTTGGCGCGATGCAAGTGAGCGTAGACGGCGATCTTGCGAACTGGATGATTCCAGGAAAGATGGTCAAAGGTATGGGAGGCGCCATGGATCTTGTCGCGGGAGTCCCGCGCGTCGTCGTATTGATGGAGCACGTCGTACGACGGAAGGACGGAGCCTTTGAGCATAAGATCGTACCGCGTTGCACATTGCCTCTCACAGGGGTGCAAGTAGTGAGTCGCATCATCACGGATTTAGCCGTTATCGACGTCGTTCCAGACGGGCTTCACGTCTGCAAGGTTGCTCCCGAGGTTTCCACGGCAATCTTGCAAGCCCACACAGGAGTGCCCCTCATCTTCCGCTGAGAGGAAACACCCTACCGCCGACTTGGCGGCATCAATCATGTGGCCATTCGAGCGAGCCGCCCGAACGATGATCCCGTGCGGCAATGGAATCGATCCTGGTGTCGCAATTAGCAAGGGGAGGCCATGAGTCAGCAAATATACGCAAAGATAATGTGCACCGTGAGCGGGAGCTCCCCAGGGCTTTTTACCTTCCACCGGCAGATGTGCGGCCTTGCGCCCTCATACTCCGTCTGCCGAGAGGGCCGCATCGAGATCGACTTCGATGCCACCGACTAGCGACTCGAGCCGTTGGACGAGCAGTTGTTCGTGAACGGAATGGGTTTTCATGGCTTCATGACATCCCGATCAGGCCGGCAGGGCTTGCGCCACCAGCGTGGCGAGGGAACCGCTCAACAGGCACAGTCCCACCCATCCCGCTAGTATCAAGACGCTGTCTCGCAGGTTCATGATCAACTCCAAGGCCGGGCGCAACGCGCCTGAGGCGGGTTGCGCCCGGC
Source organism: Cupriavidus sp. WKF15 (assembly GCF_029278605.1). Classification (NCBI taxonomy): domain Bacteria; kingdom Pseudomonadati; phylum Pseudomonadota; class Betaproteobacteria; order Burkholderiales; family Burkholderiaceae; genus Cupriavidus; species Cupriavidus sp. WKF15. The sequence goes on along the minus strand of NZ_CP119574.1, from coordinate 214,147 downwards.
AGACGTCAGGAACGGCCGGCGTCATGCCGGCCACGGACTCAGGCAACGGCGCCGTCGGTGTATGGGCCGGCGCTGCGCGCCGGCGAGGCCGACACGCCGCTGCGGTCCAGGCCGGCCACCGCGTGGGTGCCGTCGGTGTACGGGTCAAATTTGCCGGTCTTGGCACCGTCCGTGTACGGGTCGGCGCTGCGGGCCGGCGAAGCTGACACGCCGACGCGGTCCATTCCGGCAATCGTGTGGGCGCCTTCAAAATAGGGGCTGCGCGGATCCTGCACGGAACTGGCACCTTCGGTGAACGGGTCGCGGGCGTCTGGCACCGAACGGGCGCCTTCGCTGAACACATCATGAGCATCCTGGACGGAGCGGGCGCCGTCCGAGTACGGGTCACGGCTACCAATGACGGAAGCTTGAGCGCCGGCGGCGGCAACGAGGGCGACGGCGAGGACAAGGCGCTTGGCGAAGGTGTTGGACATGATCAGTTCCTTTACGTTGATTGAGGTCGCAGTGTTTGCGTTGCGGGTAAGCCGAAGCAGCGTTTTCGCTTTGTCTGTAGTTGCGTCGCGCTGCCATGGAATGTATTTAACGCGCTCCACGTATCTCACCGGTAGCGCGCCGGGGGGCGTTTCTGTCGGGGCACGTATCGGCGGCGCGGCCTGATACAAAGGCGTACAAAAAGGGAGGGGGTCAGCAGCAGCCGGCGGACGCTTGGGGGAGGGGGAAACACACGAGAGGTGTCGCCAACGCAACATGGACGCGTCGGAATCTGGCGCGGCCGTGGGAAGGATGATGACGGATGGGGGCGGAGTTCTTGAAATCCTGACCTCCCGGCTGACCGGGACCAGCGGCCAGCCATAAATGGAATCAGAACTTAAGTCGAATGCCGATCCCGGTGGTTGTTCCGCTGCCCTTTTTGCTAAGCTTGTCGTATAGGATGTTGACGTAGGCATCCGTGCGCTTGGAGAAAGCGTAGAGATATCCGAGGCCGAAGTCTCGACGCCACGTATCGGGTTGGTTGTCCGCTCGGATGTTCGTCTGTACCGCTGCTGCCATGAGTTGTCCGTTCTGCCAAGCGGCGGGGTGTGTCCCTCTGCCACTTCAATGTAGTGAATCTCGGAAATTCGGGCTTTAGACTAGGGGCACCATTCTCGTAAGAGGGGCGCTCGGAGTCAGCCGCGTAGCGGGTACTGCGTCCTGCTAAAGAGTTTGGCCCCGGGGCGAGAGGCCGACCGCCGGGATACCTATTCGGGCGAAGGGGTCCGCATGGTTTGTCTCCTGACGGGCTACCTGCGCAATTGGTGGGAGAACTCGCTTTGCTCTACGCCTGGAGGTTGGCCATCATTGATTTTTTCGCGCCACGCTCCCGGAGCGTGGATCGTGACGACGCCGTCTTTGTCAGAGACTCCAAACACGACGCCGAGCGCAAGGTGACCCAGAAGAGTGAATCCGAAGTTTTGTTTTGGGCATAACATGATCGGGCTTTGAGCAACTGAGCCAGCTTCATGATTTGATTCAAGTGGCGTGCCACAGCAGGAGCCTCTGCAACCTGTGAAGGATGGCGAAACCGATTCGAGAAAATGTTGAGGCTTGGATCAAGATTCGTCGATTGACATCGGGCGATTTTCTGTTCCCAAGTCGGCTACGTTCGTCCCCCACTTCCCACTCCCGTGTGTTAAGCCGTTTCGGTCCCTGCTACGCGCAAGTCGATCCCTTTAGTTTCAGGCATCGTAGCCACTGCAATAGTCGCCAAGATACAAAGGATGGTGGTGTACGACGTAAACAACCAGTGTGCTCCAATCGAAGTCAGCCAGGTATTTAGGTATGGGGCCGTACCCCCGAAAATTGCCGCCGAAAGTGACGAAACTAGGCCGATACTGGCGCCTCGATGGGAAGTCGCAAGCTGCTCAGAAAGGAGGGCTGGATATATTGCTCCAGTGGCTGCGAACATTAGCAATGCGATGGTCTGACAAATGAAAAGCGACCACGCACTGCTTTGAAACAGGAAATCAAGCGGAAACGAAAGCAGTGTAAAACCAATGGTTGTGAAAAGCGCAAGTGGCTTTCTCCCTACTATATCTGAAAGCCATCCGAAAAACGGCATTGCCAGCAAGCAGATCAGTTGAGCGGCGAGGCTGGCAGAGAACGCAAGTTTCTCTGATATACCCTTATTGACCACCGCATATGATGTGGCAAATCCAAGCCAGGTATAATAGACAACTACGGTGGCACTTATTAGAATAAATAACCGTAGGCGGGTAAGGCCCGCAGACCGGGAGCTGCGTGCCCGAGCCCGTTCCGGTGACACCAATGCCTCTCTTTTGTTGTCCTGAAAGGCTTCCGACTCTATGGCCGATCGCCGCAGGTAGAAGGTAAAAATGGCAAGCCCGCCACCCACTACAAACGGAATGCGCCAGCCCCAAGATTGCAGTAAGGCCGAGTCAAGTGTTTGCGTCAATACGACGCCAAGAAGGCTTCCAAGCACCACTCCTCCCGTCACGCTAGCAAAGGCGCTGCTGCACCATAACCCTCGGGAACGAGCCGGTGCTAACTCAGCTATGTAAACGTACGATGCTCCGCTCTCTCCGCCATGTGCAAAGCCTTGCACGAGGCGAGCGACAAGAAGTAAAGCCGAGGCCATAACGCCGACTTGCGCGAACGAAGGCGCCACGGCGATCAAAAGGCTGCCGGTTGCCATCAGTAGCATTGAGGTGACGAGCGCCCTTCGGCGCCCGTGAGTGTCAGCAAATTTGCCAAACAGGAGTCCGCCAATTGGTCTGGCGACGAACCCGACAGCAAAGACTGCCAACGTCTGAAGCATTGCGGAAATCTCATCCGACGGGGCAAACATAGTCTTCGCGATATACGGCGCGAAAGTCGCGTAGATTGTCCAATCAAACCACTCCAGTAAATTTCCTGCAATCGTTATCCATAAAGCGTATTCGGGCGACGTCGTCCGAGTTGCTCGAACATCGATTTCAACATAGCTATCCAAGATGCGCTCCAGTTAAGTTGCTTGTTACTGAACTGATAGAAGTTACATTTCTTTTTTTAGATTCATTGTGTGTCGACAACCACGAGGGCCATCCCGATAGAGAGGCCGATATGTCGAATAGGAGCCTGTCTCGCGTCGGGTGCTTTGACAACCTTGGTTGCTACCACGGTTCCTAATCAACTCCAGCGACACCACTAGCGATCTAGGCGCGCCGAGGATTGCTCGCGTTCCTTAGCGCGCGGGACTCTGCTCGACCGGGTACGAAGTCATACATCCGGTGATGCCAGTTTCGTCGTTGATTAAATTCCTATATATAGGAATAAACCCGTACGAGATTGTGGTCGCGAAGGCAACGAAAGCCACTCGGGAACTGAACGCACAACAACTGGGAGCCCATAGTAGTAAGCCGCCGCCTGGCCTCTCGTACGATGCGGGCGCCCGAGCTAAGCTGCTCAGCTCGGCCAGTTGTCCACCGAGGCACATCCCGAATTAGGATTCGGGGCAAAGTCCTGGGGTTGAAGTTGTTCGCCGGTGGCAGAGCGGATACCATGGCATCTTGGCCGATCTTGAGAAACATGGGACGGCGCGAGTCATATCCACTTCATCCCTTTCATTCGTCTGATCGTGAAAAGCACTGAACCATCTGCCATCGCAGAGCAGCCCACACCCAAAAAGCGACGAAAGGGGCGTCCGTCCACTTTGGACGAAAACGTGGGACGTGAAAAGATCATCGCCACTGCAATCGCCCTACTGAGGAAACACAAGCCCGGAGAGATCACGCAAAATCTCGTCGCAAGCAATGCAGGAGTGGACCCAAAGCTGGTCCGCTATTACTTCGGCGACCTTGAGGGGCTGATGACCACTGTCCTTGAACGGCTGATCGACGGACTTGGCATGGTCATGTCGAAGGCCAGCACGACAGGCGGGACTGCAACGGAACGCATCCGCAGGCGTATCCGGGCGCTAACGAATTACGTAGTCGCGAACCCGAACCTGTGGGAGATGATTTCAGACCGTGTATACGCGTCCAAAACGGACTGGGCCAAGAATGTGAGAGCCGAGTTGACTAGTTCAGCCTATAGCCGTTTACAAACTGTCATCGAGGATGGGCAACGAAATGGTGAGTTTGCTGAAAATATTGATACGCGATTCCTCTATATCGCACTTATCGGACTGAGCGAGATCTTCGTGACGGCGCGGTCAATCATCGACGAACTGATGCCTGGCCGGCGAACATCGACCGAGAATCTCTACGCAGACTTCATTATTGACCTCGTGCTGCGTGGTATCGCTAAGAGGCCTTAGCATCTGATTCCACAATACTTGCCTCTAGCCAGGCCATCGTGCGGCAGTACGAGAAGTACCGGGCCCGACATTGACTGAAGAACGATAAACCTGTGCTGCCGAGACGTACTCACCCGGTAGGCGACGTATCCATGAGGGACTTTGCGCGTCGTTGGTTTGCCTGGAAGTGTCGGTCTTGACTCCTGCACTCTATGATCTCTTGATTTGTGCCGTTGACGCCGCCAGATGGCTGGCTATGCGCCAGCCATCCGAACCGCGTCGATCTGTGGCCTGAATCCACCAATCCACCTCAAGGCGATAACGGTTATGTCTTGTCGTATCGCAACCCTATGCCTTGAGTTGGCTATGGATAACCTCTGTAATCGGTTCAAAAAGGCATGCGTAGCGAACCTCGGCCAATGAGTCGGTCACTGGCATTTCAGTCGTGCCGATGCGAGCTTCTAGGCCGTCGATGACGTCCTGTGGCCCGGGGGCGTCGCAATCGTACAGCGCCATGTACTCCCATGGTTGAGGGACCGAGATTCTCTGCTGCGCCATGCGCCGGAATCGCTGGGCGCTCACAATCCCCGGTACACGGAGGACGTCAGCAAGATGCTGTTCGGTGTACCAACGGTTGAACGTATCCTCGCGCCCCGGGACGGGATTCGTCAGTACCAAAAAGGTGAACTTTGCCATGCTAGCCTCCTTGTATGCATTGAAACGCGGAACATGATTGTCAGCGGGCGACGCCGGTGACGGTTTGCGCCGATGAGCGCGGGGCGGCCATGCAGGGGCAATTCGCATGGCCTGTCCTTTGGGATGCTTGGCTGGACTACACGCGAGTACGACGTACGCCGGCCTCCCGCAGCGCCGCCAGATCGGGTAATCCGTTGACCGCCATGAGAAGGTCCGCCTCTGCGAGAATGGCTCGCACCACGTGGACGATGCCGGCCGTGCCGCCCAACGCCAGGCCGTAGGCGTAGGGGCGGCCGATGCCGACCATGCTCGCGCCCATCGCCAGCGCCTTGATTACATCTGATCCAGAGCGGATACCCGAATCGAACCAGACCGGCACATTGCCACACGCGGCGATTAGCGCAGGTAGAAGGTCGATCGACGCGATGCCGCCATTGGCCTGCCGGCCCCCATGGTTGGAGCAGTAGATGGCATCGACCCCAGCATCGATGGCACGCTTCGCGTCGTCGGGATGCTGGATGCCTTTGACGATTAGCGGCAGGCGAGTAAGGGATCGCAGCCAAGAAAGGTCTTCCCACGTAACGACCTTGCCAAAGACCGAGGTCCAATGCCTCACGGCGGCGGCAACGTCGTCTTCCGGTGTGGTCGTTAGCTTTGAACGGAAATGCAGATCCGAGAAGTAGTTTGCCAGCGCCACACCACGTAACTGAGCGAAGTTGCTGTCGTTGAGATCGCGCGGACGCCAGCCGGTCAACCAGGTGTCCAGGGTCACCACGATGCCTTTGTAGCCGGCGGTCTCGGCCCGCCGTACGAAGCTCTCGGCGAGATCGCGGTCCCGGGGAGTGTAGAGTTGGAAGAAGGCGTCGCCTTCACCGAGCGCCTCGGCCACGGTTTCGAGCGGATCGTTCATGAGCGTGGAGGCGATCATCGGTACCCCGGCCGCTGCCGCCGCCTTGGCCGTTGCGATATCGCCATGGCCATCCTGTGCGCAGGCGCCGATCACGCCGATCGGGGCCAACATCAGGGGCGACGCGCGCTTCTTTCCGAAGACATTGACGGACATGTCGCGGACGCGGGTATCTACGAGCATACGCGGAACGATTCCCCAGTCATGGAAGGCTTCCGCATTGCGGCGCTGGGTGAACTCGTCGCCGCAGCCTCCCTGGACATAGCTAAGGAGGGAGGGCGACAATGCTGCCCCGGCGCGCTCTTCAAGTCTTTTGAAATCAACGGGAAGGGCCGGCTTGATGCCCTGCAGCCCATTGAAGTAGATCTCGTTCTGGAAGTCACCGAATTGAGTCATGGTCGTCCTTGCTGGATGTGAGGTTGTCTGCTGGCGCTTTGACCGGGAACGAGAACTCATGACGCCATGGGGATTCCATAATTCTTGCCGCTTTGTCCAGCGCGGAGCGCGAGGGCGTATCGCCCTCGCGCCTCGCTGTACTGCAGGGCCGTCAGTAGGAAGATGAGCCCAGGTTCCGACACTCGCCGGGCTCCCGCACGACCTCAAAGCCGGACCTGATCAACGCGTCCCGTACCAGCAGCACTTCCTCATCGGAAAATGCGATGCGCGGCAATCGCGCGTAGGGGTTGGGTACCTTGCCCAACAGCCAGGCCGCCAATTTGTACCGATGGGGGAAGCGCCAGAACGGCAGGGTCTTGCTGCCGTGCCTTCCGCGAACGGCCTCAGTGGCAGCCTCGATTTTCTTCTGAATGGCGAATGCTTCGTTCAGGTCGCCACGGTTGACGGCCTGGTAGATGGCTACATCCTCGCGGCCCCTCCACGACGCAGCTCCGTTGAAATTGCCCTCGGCGCCATTCATCAGGCACTCGACCAAGGACTCATCACCTCCGCGCAACGGGCTAATATGTCTGCCCGTCACCGCTTCGGCCTCTTGCAGGCTCCAGACAAGCTGTTTCATGAGCCTGAGGTCTTCGCCCGCATAAAATTTCCAAGCGGCGATGTTCTTGCACGCCAGCGAGATCTCCTTGATTACGGGCACGGGGACGCCAACCATCAGGGCGATGATGGGCACGTCAAAAGCCTTGTCGAACGTCCTGTAAAGATTGACGAAGTCCTCCATGTTGTCCCCTTCGGGCCATGGATGTAGGTAAAGAACGTCTGCGCCGGCTTCGATGACCTTCTCGGCTTCCTGAATCAGGTCCCACGTCCACTGACCGTTCCTGGCCTCAACCTTTCCGGTCACTGGAACCCTGCCTCGCACCTCCTCCTTGGCAATCTGCATCAATCGGATGGTCTCTTGGCGGGAAAGACCCTCAACCTCATTGGGGTCGATGCCGGCGATGTCCGATTCCAATAGGTCCCTGACCAAAATTCGGAAGGCGTCCTCGTCAATCTCTCGGCAAGTACGGTCGGTGAACGGAATCACAGTGGCCGGGTAGCACCCAGACCAGTCCAGCCCTAGCGGGCCTTTGCCGGCCGCTTTGCCCCACTTGTTCGTTGTCACGCTTGTAATCGTTTCCATCAGTCTGCCTCCGGGAAATTTGCGCCTATTGGAACTGAATCTGGAACTGCAGCTTGCCCAACGTTCTTCGGGTGACCGGTGCAGCCCATCTTCCGTCGTCTTCATACTCAAGCACTGAACGACCGCTTCAATTTATTCCTCACAACAGGAATTGTCAATTCCTGTTGTGAGGAATTTATGCGGTAAATTTGCCCCCCGGCAATTGACGATTGGCTCGCGCAGGGTTGCTTCGAGGCGGCCACATTGCGCCAGGTCATCCTGATGGCACGCCGAGATTCCTCGAGGGCGAGTTGCCACACGTGGTCTACTGATTGAGTCATGCCGTCTAATGTTGTAAGCGTTGCATCATGGCCGGCCGGTATGTTGGTAAGGTGACCGCCGAACGTAGTACACCTGCTCGGCAGGTCGGTCGCTCGGACGACGCCGAATTCCGACGACAAGCCAATGGCAATGTTGAGGAGCGACCCTCTGTGGCATGGGTAGGCCACAAGATGGCCGCGAAGGAAAACCCCCGTGAATCACGTCAAATTTTCCTGTAGGCCGTGGACTTTTGGTGCCTCCAGCCTCAACGACGAATGCCGATCCGCTCTTTCGGAATGCCTTCGACTGTCGCTACATCGAATGCTATGAGGGGCTAGGCGTCGCGATTTGACGAAACTTGCTCTATGTTGCCCATCTGGGGCAAAGCCGAGGATGGGTAGGGCTCGGGGGCATGAATACCGTTCTTTTGAGTGGCTAGCCGCCGCCGTCGACCACCGGTTCTGAGCCCTGCACGAAGTTCGAGGCGTCGGTCGCCTCGAATACTACTGTGGCCATAGTTTCGCCTGGGCGCCATGCCGTTGTACTATCCGCAGTCGGGCAATAGCGACTGGCTACTGAGTCTTCATGCCTTCATGCATTGAAGTGGCCGACAGCACTCGCGCGCGACTTTCTCCTCAGGCCCGACCTGACAACGTCTCCCGTTCTGCGCAGGGTTACGGTAGAACCGAATGGTGATGGGACCGTCGCCAGACGCCGATGAGCTGCGAAATCTATCAATAGTCAAGCGACTGTTTGTGAAGTCGACCGGCCATTCCAATGTCTAATCGTAGAAACGCGCGAACGTCGCTTGATGGCCGATTGGGATCGCTCGGATTGCCCGTTGGTCGGCGAGTCTTCACGCCCGAGCGATGCTACCGGTTCCGGACAGACAGCTTCGGTGAAGCCAGCGGTGGATGCATGGACGGGAGCCGCCAAGCGGTTTGCGAAAACCTCGTTTCCGATCTATCAGTCGGGCCATTGTGCGGGGCCCGTGACAAGGCAGAGAACTGCGTCAACGCTCTCCAGAATGGCTGTGGCCTGTCGTTTGCCAGCCCGAACATCATCACTGCACCGGTGACGCAGGTCGACTTCTCTACCCACACCATGCTCAGCAAGGTCGGCGGCATCGCGGGTGCGGCGCAAGTCTGACGGTCACCATCGCCGTAGCGGGGCCTGACCGTGCGCCTGACCCGCCGGAAATGCCCCCGCCATACCGCCTTTGTGGGGCGCGCCGTTGGCGGGGCATCTCCGACACTAGCCGACCCTTCAAAGGTAGCCCGTGTCAACGCCCGTTTTTACCTATCCCTTAACTCAGGATTCAATTTTCTGCATCACGAGATCATCCACTTGGCTGAGATGCTCCGCCCGAGCGTTGCCTATTCTTCAGATTAGTCCGAAAAGTTTCAGGCACGGCCCGGAAACTGATGGCGGCGGTCACCGATGTGTGTTCTGGTCCGACGGAAACCTCGCAGCACTTTCACGGTCCAGCGCGCGCAGCAGTCCGCCGATTGCTGCGCCGTGACCCAATGGCCTTTGGAAATGGGAGGGTGCGATGCCAGACGCCCTAGCCGGAACCATCGATGTCATCATCGACATCAACCATGACAACCACTTCAATGCCGTCAAGGCAAAGAACGCTGGGGTCAGGGCAGTTATCCACAAGGCCAGCGAGGGTGCGACCTTCCAGGATCCTACATACAGAAAGCGGCGGGATGAGGCACTGTCCGCGGGACTACTGTGGGGCGCATACCACTTCTCCAGTTCCCGGGACGCTATCGCGCAGGCGGACAATTTCCTGGCCGCCACGCAGTGGGGCGACCCGGCGGTAGATAATTCCATGACGCTCTTCTGCCTCGATTTCGAACCCAGTTCAAGCGGACCGGACATGACGCTAGATCAGGCCCACGAGTTCGTCGCCAGGGTGAAGGAGAAGACCGGACGCTGGCCCATGGTCTATGGCGGCAACATGCTCCGCGATGCCGTGCAGGCACATGGTGCGGACCCCATCCTCAAGAATTGCCCGCTCTGGTATGCCCGGTACCGAAGCCAGCCTGTTGGCATCCCGACGGACACCTGGCCGCACTTTATCCTCTGGCAGTACACCGACGGCAAGTTAGGGCCGTTACCCCATGCGTTTGCGGGGATGGATCCCAGCGATCGGGATTGCTATGCCGGAACCGAAGCGCAACTGAAGGCGGCATGGCCGTTTGCTGACTATTTCATGACAGCACCGAGGTCGACCGATCAGAATGCCTAGGTGCCAGGCGCCTTCGCACCTAGCCCAGGACAGATGAAAGCCGACGCCGCCAGTGCGGCACAACCCTGCGCGATACATATCCTGCAATGGCTTTCTACAGCCTTGCTGATAGGGGGCCTCTTTGCATGCGCGCCGAACGGCGCGTATCGCCCCCATCTCGTCGACCTCGACAAGGACACAAGCTGTCAGCGTGCAAGCGCCAATATGCACGATGACCCCAGGCAAGTGTGCGGTAGCGTGACACCGGAAAGTGTACGAGGGCTCTATGAATTGCATTTCGTCGAGTTCGACGATCAGGGCTGGCTGTTTCCGAGTACGCCCGCTTCCGCAGACGCACTGGCGACCAACCCCTCGAACCAGATCGATAACCTGATGGATCGGCTGAAGTCCCTCCTTGCCAAAGGCGAAGACCTGAGCATCGTTGTTTTTGTTCACGGTTGGAAGCACAACGCACAGGCCGCCGACGCTAATGTGGAGGAATTCCGTGCTTTGCTCGAAGCCGCAGGCGCCGAGGAACGTGACCGGGCTGGACCGGGTGGCACACCGAGAAAGGTCGTGGGCGTCTATGTGGCATGGCGAGGCAAGTCGTGGACAGTGCCCGATCCGCTACTGAGTCTTACTTTCTGGGCGCGCAAGGAGGCCGCGCGACGCGTCTCGATCGGATCGTCGCGTGAGCTGTTCGCCCGACTGCGATCCCTCCGAACTCACTACAGCCAAGCGCAGTCGGCCGGCGCGCTCCAGACGGGCGCCGCTTCCGAAAAAGCGGGCGCGCGTCCGCGCATCCGCACGCTGATGATAGGTCATAGCTTTGGTGGTCTGATCCTTTATGCCGCCATGTCCGGATCGCTGATCGAGTCGCTGGCCGCGCAGCGAGATCTGGCCGGAACGGGCAAGGGAACGGAACTGGCGGAAAGACCGGCGGACATGATATTGCTGATCAATCCGGCCTTCGAGGCATCGCGCTACGAGGCGCTCTACCGCGTGTCGCTCAGGTATCAGTCGACACGGTTTCAGCCGCCGCTGCTGGTGTCCGTCACGTCGATCAAGGACTGGGCAACTGGAATCGCATTTCCGATTGGCCGCTCGGTCAACACGCTCTTCGAGCGTGAGACCACCAGTGAACAGGGTACGGCCATGAAGAAGACCCCAGGCCACATCGATCATTACCTGACGCACCGACTCTACGCTCACGCGCCCGGCGAGGCGCCGGGCGGGGGCAACGCCATGCCTGGCGACGGCGCCCGCTGTTCAGGATGGAGGTCAGAGGCGGAGCTCAAAGATTTACACGGTGAGGAACTGGGCGAGGCAGTGCGTCAGAACAAGAAGCTCGAGGCAGAAGACGCTGCTGAGTTCTTTCGCAAGAACCTCACGCCAGGCTATCTGCTCAAGCCAAACTGGGCACGTACCTTCTGCGGCGGCAGCTTTCTGACGACGGTGGGTGGCGCTGATGGGGTCGCGGCGGCGAATGCAGTGATCTGGAACGTCGAGGTGGACGGCGATGTCATCAAGAACCACGACGACGTGATGAATCCTGTGTTTCGAGCGTTCATGCGGCAGCTATATGGGGATGTCTCCACGCATCCCTGATCACCGCGGGAACCTCCTGATGGGCTCTCTGATCCGCAACCCGTCGTTCCCGACAGGCGGCCGGCCCGCCTCGTTCCCCGAAGCGGCGCGCGGCGTGTATGCGGTGACGCGCCACCCTATGATGTGGTCGTTCGCACTCTGGGGCCTGTGCCACGTCGCAGTGTTCCCGGTGGCCAAGAACATCATAGTCGCAGCGGCTATTGTCGTCCTCGCACTCGTCGGCGCCGCATTGCAGGACCGGAAGAAGGAGCAACTGCAGCCGGATCTCTGGCCCACATGGGAGTCGAAGACGAGCTACTTGCCATTCACGGCGATTCTCGCTGGCCGTGCCCGGCTGGGCGGCTTTGGCTTGCATGCACTTCTGGGCGGCCTCGTCTTCTGGCTCGTAGCGACTTGGGCACATACCCCAGTCACCGGTCGGGCGGCGGGCATCTGGCATTGGCTGTAGCCGCAGGACGAGCTGTCACGCCATGGAGCAGTAGCGAGTCGCCAGCCGACACCGCGAGCCGCGAACGGCTGAAGCTACCGCGCTTCCTCGCTCTGTCATCCTGCTGGCCGACCATATGTCAGGCCTTATAGGTCTGTACTTGTCTGTCCTGCGTAACCGAATCGCCTTGATGACAGACTTGCCCGGCCTAGGTCATTCGAACGACTCTAGCCAGTGCCCTCCGTTTGGGCCGGCACGCGACGGCCATTTTCTAGAGCCGACCGACCGTTCCCGACCCCTTGCAGCCGGTGGAGATGTTCGCGCTGAACGGCTGGTGATCGTCGAACTCCGGCCGTTGGAACGCGTCCTGTACGATTCCGATGGTACCGGTCAATTTCTGCAGCGAATGAAGCTACTCGAATAGGGACCTGTTCTGCTGTCAGCACAGGATCTTCGGAAGCGGCGTGCTGTCCGCCGCCTTCTATAGTGCCTTTCGCCTCATCTCAAGATTTGCGCAAGCATTGATCTCGGTCGTCAATGGTGCGGTTCGGCACACGATCGTACCGGTGCTTCGTCTTCCAATTCGCTACCGGAGCGGAGGGGCGTCATCTACCGATAGATATTGACGTACCGCTTGCCGTCAGCCTGAATGACGCCGCGATACATCCCTTCGGTGTTGAACGGCATCGAAACGCGTCCCTCGGCATCGACGGCGATGAGTCCTCCACTGCCACGTTGCCTCGGAATCATCTCGTTGATGACCGTGCGCGCGGCCTCATCGGCCGTCGCATGACCGTACTTCATCCGCGCTGCGACGTCATAGGCCGCGACAGCGCGGATAAGCGCCTCTCCCGTTCCCGTCGTGGACACGGCTACGCGCGTGTCGGCAAAAGTGCCGCATCCGATGAGCGGGGAATCGCCAATGCGGCCGTGGCGCTTGTTCGTCAAGCCGCCGGTGGACGTCGCGGCGGCAAGATGACCGTTTGCATCGAGCGCGACGGCGCCGACCGTGCCGAACTTGTGCTGCGGCGACGACAGCATCGACGCTCGATCCGCCAGCTCTCAGAACTTGATGGCCCGCCTCGAGCGTTGCTCATTTAATAAATTAGCCCGACGAATTCACGAGAGCACGGATCCGCCTTCGAAAGGCCACCGATCGATGCTGACCGTTCGCTTGAATGACAGCGTGACTGCGACGGCGAAGGGCTGCAGTTGGTCCGGTCTCGGTCGGATGCCCGCCGCGAAACTGCGCGCGCCTCAGGCTCCGCCAGTCGGATCGCCATCGTCCACCACGCGTGCGGTGCGGATGAACAGTGCCCGCACCTTGTTCCAGAATTCACCGCCGAGCACGAAGACGCTGGCGACCAGCATCACGTCGCCGAGCAATTGTGCTTCCCATAGCTTCGGCCGCAGGTCTGGCCAGATCGCGTCTACGTAAGGCTCCAGCATCGCCGAGAGAAGCGGCAGGCAGAACATCGCGAGACCGAGCGCATGGCGAACCGGTCCAATAGGGTCGCCGGAAGCGGCGCGCCTCAGGTACCGGAGCACGATTGCTTTCACCCGCATGAATCCCGGCTTGCCCATCACGGCGACGCTGGCCAGCAGCATGATCTTGTTGGCCACCACGATGGCGCCGGTCAGCGTGGCAACCTGCGTGGGGGAAGCACCTGCCGTGGCCGCCACCGGCACCGCCAGCCATGCCCCATACGCCAGGACCAGAAGGCCGATGCCGGCGCGCAGGCGCCAGGTGGCGGATGCAAGAGATCCGGCCTGGGTATAAGGATCTGCCATGCTCGCGCTCCTCCTCCGGACGGCGTGCTCCACATACTATCGCGTGGTCACTCTAGAAGCTGACGCCCAGCGACAGGATCGCGACCTGCTCATGCGAGCCTGGGTTGAACCAGTAGAGACCAGCGGTGACCTTGCGCACAGTGACCTGGAAAAAGCCAGCCCCGCTGGAGATCGCGGTCGCCGCCGTAAATCCGCGTGCAGGTTGCACCCCCAGGGCGGCATGCAGCATGGTGTGACTGGCGTTCGGCCCGCCCGTGCCGCTCGCCACCGCGCCGACAAAGGTGAGCGCCATGAACAGGCCGAAACACATTTCGGAGACGCGGTCCACTACGTCCAGCACCGGCTCTCGCATCTCCGCGTCCTCCGGCTTGACCGTCGTGCATGCGCCGATTGTCGTCTTGGGTGTATTTGCCACAGAGAGCTCCCGGTAACTGCATCGATGGTCGGACAGGGCAATAGGGGGCAGCTAGCCAGCCCTCCCGGCACGAACAAGGCTCCCCGCGGGCCGACAGGACATCGCCGCGTAGCGATGCCTTCCTGAAAGGCAAGGGGTTCAGAAGCGAAACACCACGCTCATCATGGGCCCTTTAAGTGTCAGCTTTTGCACCAGGTCGCTGTCTCCGAGCTGATAGGTCAGGTAGCGGTAGGTCAGTTGCACATCTCCCCACTTTGCCGCATATGCCGCGCCTCCGGATGCTTGCATCCGTATATCTTGACGAGCCGGTTCCAATGTCGAAGTAGTAGGGCAGGTACCATCTGTCAGAGTCGCCAAGACGGATGCGCCCGCGGACACCGATTATGCCGTCGACGATATTCGCGGTCTGCGACAGGCTCCCTTCTCTCGCCAGCGTCGCGCCTTGCGCCGTGAACGTGGCCGACAGTGTCCAGTTCGCGTTCGCACTCAGGTTCAGGTACCGAAGCCCGCCGAGTGGTTCGATGGTGCCCCAGGGCACATGCAAGGCCGTATAGGCCGCGGCAAGTCCGAACAGGCCGCCGCGCAGGCTGCTGCCTGCTCCGCTTTCCACGTCGCGCGGTATGCCAACCGCGGCACCGTTCCCGGCGCCGACCGCATTGATGGTGGTCTCCTGGTGACTGAAATCCAGATACGCTGCGTCGGCCAGGATTGTCCAGTTCCCCTTGCTGGCCTCGGCTTGCCACATGAGCAGGAACTGCAAGTTCTGGAGATAGCTGTCCGGTCCCGTTCCCACATCGAGTCTGCCACCTCCGGTCGATGACGATCCGGAGAATCGCAGGGCTCCGCTCACGTTGGGTAACCAGAGATATGGACCAATCGCGAATCTCCACCCGTTCGCATCCCGCGATTCCGCGTGAGCCGAGGCGGCCGCGATCGCAAGGACGATCGTGACACCCAGACGGTTCCAGCCAGGCTTCGCGGGCCGGTGCTCGCCATTTCTCGCGTCGAGCCGGCTGACTTGTCGCGTGTTTCCCATCCTTTACGCCTCCGCTCTTCCAGTGGAACTGCAAGCCGACGATCGTCTCTATGGCGAACCGCGCCTGGCCAACCAGTTGCTCGACGACGAAGGGCCCGCCATCACGCGCCCCATAACCTCGCAGAAACGGGTACGCATCGCCCATGACGGACGGCGCATCGTGTTCGGCTTCGAGTGTGGATTCACCGAGGCCATGGTGCTCAACCGGGTGCTGGAGAGCCGGATCGTGTCGCTGGAGGGCCGACGCCTGCCGCGTGGCTTCCGCTATGCGGGTACGGGACGGTTGGATCTCGAAGCCTATCTGGCGCAGGACGACCCAATCGAAGCGCTGGGCCAGCTCATCAAACTGGTGAAGGCTGCGGGCGGCGAGCCGGAGTTCGCGCCGGGCTTCCTCGAGCACTTCCGCCGCAGGGTGCGCCGCAGCGCGCGTCAGGCGCTGCCGCTCCGCCATGCCGTATGGACGACGGGCGCGGGCCAGGCCGACACGATGGTAGGGGCGGCGACGAAGTCTCATCTAGTCGACCCCAGCTCGTGGGGTAGCCCCGTGCTCAAGGCGGGCCAGCAAGTGCGCTTCGACCGCCTACCAGATGGCATGTACGCCTACGAGTGTGCGGGCAAGCGACATGCGATGTCCCTGGACGAACTCATGACGCGCTTCTCTGTCGAGAAATCGGCACAGGCGTGGGAAGTCGTCCACGAGGGCCTGCAGCGCCAGTACCCGCACCAGGCAAACCAGTTGCGCAAGCGGCTGCTTGCGTTGGGAATCGACAAGTGGCTGGACTGGGAATTCCAACAGGAGGACCTGGTCGAGTTGCTGCTCAAGCCCAACGGGGCGGTGGCGGCGTGGGAGCAAGGCTGCGGCAAGTCGCGCTTGGCCGCGGCATTGATCCTGCTATCGGGTGTCCGGCATGGCCTGATCGTGGTCGAGGCCCGGCTGGTGCCGGAGATGCGCGCGGAACTGGCGCAGATCCTGCCACCTGGCGACGTCCACGTCATCCAGTCGTCAGAAGATCTGGGTGCGCTCGGTCGAATCAACTTGATTGCCTATGAGCGTTTGCGCATGCCCATATGCCGTGAGGCGTCTCGGCGCGTCACATATGCCCACCGGTTGCGCCGTCGCATTGGCCTGCTGGTAGCGGACGAAGGTGAGCGGCTGTCGAACCCGGCCAGTGACCAGAGCCGTGCGCTGTGGCAGCTCTCGGCCAGGCGTCGCTACATCCTGACCGGCAGCCCCATTGCCAACTACCCGCGCGACATCTTCGGATTGATCGCATTCACGGGTGGAGATGGCACGGCGGCCCAGCCCTACGGCTACCGGCGCGGTTATCTGGAAGCCAACTGGCTCGCATCGGTGCAGTACGCCGAGCGCGGTATCGACCGCTTCCGCAATGACTTCGTTGTGCTGGAATGGGTGACGTGGGAGTTCGCGGAGAGCCTGCAGGACGGGGCGAAGCGCGAGGTGCCGAAGATCGGCAACTTGCCGCGGTATCGGCAGATGCTGGCACCGCATGTGAAGTGCCGATTGGTGTGCGAACCGGATGTGTCGCGATACATCCAGATCGACCCGCCAGCAGTCGAGGTGGTCGAGTCGGATTGGGATCCTGCCCACCTGTCGCTCTACCTGCGTACGGCGGACGAGTTTGCCGAGTGGTACCGGGACATGCGCAAGATCGAGGGGAAGTCCAACAACCTGATCGCAATCCTGGCACGCACGGGGTCGAGGTGATTTGCCTGGACCGGCTGGTGCACGGCATCCACGAATCGGAGCTGGATGGATGGCATGTCGCCGGCGCCGTTACCACGCTACTTTCGCGTCCAATTGGGCCGCGCCAGCGGATGAATTGATGGCCAGAGGCGGATCGCAGTACGCGGTCCGCCTAGCGGTACTATTCGGCGAAAGAGATAGCAAATTCGTGAGCTTTCGGCGCACGAAGGCACCCACGCACACGTTATGATGGACTTCAGTGGCGCTCCCGCTACTGACCCGACCTCGTAAGACTCACCCTCCCCATGCGGGAGGGTTTTTTTTCGTCTTCCGGCGATGCACGGGAAGACCGAGAACGGCCATGAGCCGCCGTTCAGATGTGTCATCAGTCGGACGTTCAGGCGTCAGTTCAGCCCTGTAACCGGTCATCCGATTACCGCGTGACTGCCTGCCGACAGCAGCCGATTTATCGGGGGTGACGTGATCCACGAGCATTCGGCGGCCGAACTTTACGAGTGTGAGCCAAATCGGAAATAGAGCGTTGACGGACTGCTATTGGCCCTGGCAAGCGTCCTATCGCCTCTGAGATCCGCTTCGCCTGTGCCAGCCGGCAGCAGAGCCATCAGGTAAGACCGGCAATTTGGCATTTCGGGACTGCCATTTGACGTCTCGGGACAAGCTAGTCAACAGCGGCGCCACTGTCTTCACATCAAGTAGCACGCTGCGCTAGTGTTCTCTTTTTCAGAACACGATTGCTCATCGTGTGTGATTGATCGGGCCACCCCCTCCAACCATACTGCCCCGGACGGACACAACTGACTGGAGCATTCAAGATGGAGCAATCGAAAGCAGGATTCCTGGTGGCGGCCTTTGCCGAATTCTTTCCCGGCTCCACGGAGATCGCTTCCTATGTGGGCGGAAAATTGATTCCCGGCACCGGCGACGAGATTCAATTATTCGACCCTGCGACCGGAGAGAAGAGTATCAGCTATCGCGACGCCGGCGCCGAAGTGGCCGCGCTCGCTTGCGTGGCCGCACACGAGGCGCAGAAGATCTGGTGGGGCATGACGCACGCAGCGCGTGGGCGCACCCTGTTCGCGGTAGCGGCGAAGATCCGCGAGCACGGCGAAGCGCTGGCACGCCTGGAATCGATTTCGACCGGCAAGCCAATCCGCGATAGCCGTCGCGAGGCCGAAATGGTGGCCGAAATGTTCGAGTTCTACTCAGGCTGGGCCGATAAGTTTCACGGCGACGTCATCGCCGTGCCAACGACACACCTCAACTACACGCGCCGCGAGCCTTACGGCACGATCCTCCATGTCACGCCGTGGAATATCCCGATCCTGTCGTTCGGCTGGCAAGTCGCGCCGACCATCGCTGTAGGCAATGCAGTGCTGCTCAAGCCGTCGGAGCTGACGCCGTTCACGTCGCTGGCGGTCGCCTCGTTGGCTGAACAGGCAGGCCTGCCTGCCGGGTTGGTCAACGTGCTGGCCGGCTACGGTCACACAACGGCCCAGGCAGCCATCGCGAACAGCATCGTGCGTAAGGTCGTCTTCGTCGGCTCGCCTGCAACGGGCGCAAAGATCGCCGAATCTGCTGCGCGGCATCTGCTCCCCTGCATCCTTGAACTCGGCGGCAAGTCCGCGAATATCGTCTTCGAAGACACAAACCTCGACATGGCCGCAATTGGCGCCCAGGCAGCCGTCTACTCGGGCACGGGCCAGAGCTGCACCGCTGGATCGCGCTTGCTCGTGCAGCGCCGAGTCTACGACGAACTGGTCGACAAAGTGGCGGACGGTGCGCGCCGGCTGCGCATCGGGCATCCGCTCGAATCGTCGACGGAGATTGGACCAATCAGTAACCGCGGCCAGTACGAGCACATCAAGCGGATGATCGTTGCGGGCGTCGCAGAAGGCGCCCAACTCGCGGCCGGCACCACAGATTTCAAGCCAGGCGGCTATTACGTCCAGCCGACGCTGTTCGCTGGCGTCTCGAACTCCATGCAGGTCGCCCGCACCGAGATCTTCGGACCCGTGATCGCCGCGATTCCGTTTGACACGGAGGAGGAGGCGATCGCGATCGCCAATGACAGCGAATTCGGCCTGGCTGGCGCGGTGTGGACCAACGACGTCGCCCGCGCGCACCGTGTGGCGGGCCAGGTGGACGCCGGCACATTCTGGGTCAACGGTTACCGCTCCGTGCATGTTGCTTCGCCATTTGGCGGTTACAAGAACAGCGGCTACGGGCGCACGAGCGGCGTCGAGGCGCTTTACGAATACACGCAGACCAAGAGCGTATGGGTTCAGACCGCCGCCACGCCCACGACCCGGGTGGGCCGTTCGTGACATCGCTCACCCATGCACTCCCACGCACGACCGGGAACAGCATGGCATCGAGTACAACCGCCCCATCGGGCCGCGAAACGAACCGCTCTTTCTCCTATGTAGGACTTATGGATATCCCTAGAAGAAAGTCAGTACGTCAAGCTATATCCTTCTCGCACCTATATAGAAGTTACGGGGTTAGTCGTGCGAGTCGGAGTGCTACGGACGTCGCGATTCACTTCATGTCGGCTATTAGGAGGTTTGAAAAATGCGTCTGATGACTAAGCTTGGCAGCGTTGCCTGCGTCTTGGCGATGCTCTGCGCTGGCACGGGTATTGCCCATGCGCAAGAATTCGCCGGCCGCGTGGTCAATGTCATTGTCAATTTTCCGGTGGGCGGGCCCACCGACCTGGAGGGCCGCGTTTTTGCGCAACATCTGCCGCGCTTTCTGAAAGGCACCAGCGCTGTTGTCGTTCGCAACGTTGCCGGCGCCGGCGGCATGATCGCCGTCAACCAACTCGGCGACGTCTCCGAGACGAATAACCTCAACATCGGCTTCTTTACCTGGGACCCGATGCAGCAGATATTGAAACATCCGAACTTGCGGGTCCAATTCAATGACCTCAAGTTCATTGCCGGCATGGAGCAGACCAACCTGCTATACATTCGGCGTGACACCGCCCCGGGCATCGCCAAGCCTGCCGACATTGCCAAAGTCAATACGTTTCACGCCGGCGTGCTTTCGAACGGTTCGGACTGGTCGGCGTTGCGCCAGAGTCTGGCCCTTGATCTGCTCGGCGCCAAATACCGGATCATCCCCGGCTACAAGGGGACGCGTGAGGCCGAAATGGCGATGATCCAAGGCGACATCCAGTTGGTCAGTAATTCCTTGCCCGGCTACAACTCCTTTGCCAAACCCAATTTGGTGGGCAAGGGTCTCGCGATTCCGCTCTTCCAATACGAACGCGGTGATGGCAACCTCGGACGCAGTCCCAACCTGCCCGATGTGCCCACCTTCCTGGAGGTCTATCGCGAAATCCACGGCGCCAATGCGAATCCGAGCGGCACGAAGTGGGAAGCGCTGCAGTTCCTGAACAGGATCTCGCGCATGCCGCGGGTGGTCTTCATGCCGCCCAATGCCCCCGATGCTGCCGTCGCTGAACTGCGCAGCGCCGTGGAAAGGATGGCGAAGGATCCGCAGTTCATCGCGCAGTACGAAATGGCTGCGCTCGCGCCGGCACATTTCGTCCGTCGTGCCGACGGCGAGCGCATCCTTGCCGAACTGAATAGCCTGCCGCCGGGGATGGTGACCTTCTTCAACCAGTACGTCCAGTCGAATTCATCGCGCTGAGCGCTGCCAGCGCGGCCAACGGCAGCCGCGTATATGCCGTCGGCGTGCGACGCAGCGGCGCTGAAAGGAAATGGGTATGGACGGAGACGATATGATGAATTTTGCGTTACCGGAAGAACTGCGCATGCTGAAGGAATCGCTGCGCCGCTTTGTGAATCAGGAGCTCATTCCGGCCGAACTCACTGCTCGCAAGGACGACAAGCTGATTCCCGAACTGCGCTCCCGCGTCGAGGCGTTCGGGAAAGAATTGGGACTTGACAAGTTCGATGTGCCCGTCGAATACGGCGGACTGGGCTTCGGCCTGCTCGCCAAGACCGTCGTGTGGTCGGAACTCGCCCGCACAGTGGCCTTGCCGGTACGGGCGATCAATCCGTTCGGCGCGACGGTGTACCCCGTGCTTTATGAACTCGACGCCTCGCAAAAGGAGCGCTTTCTCTTGCCGACACTGCGCGGCGAATTGAAATGGTGCTTTGCTCAGACCGAGCCCGATGCGGGCTCTGACCCCGGCGGCATGAAGACCACTGCCGTGCGCGACGGCGATCATTACGTAATCAACGGTTTCAAGCGCTTCATCACCGGCGCGGCTGATGCCGATTATGCGCAATTGATGGCCGCGACCGACCGCACAAAGGGCTCGCACGGCGGGATCTCTGCCTTCATCGTCGACATGAAATCTCCCGGGGTCAAACTGCTGCGCGCACAGAAGATGCTGGTCGACGACACGCCTTGGGAAATCGCCTTCGACGATGTCAGAGTGCCGGTGGAAAATCGCATCGGCGCCGAAGGTGAAGGCTTCAGGCACGCACAGAAAGTGCTCACCGTACTTCGCGTGCGTCATGGCGCCAAGGCCTGCGGGGTGATGGAGCGCTGTCTCGAGTTGGCCGCGAGCTACGCGAAGGAGCGGGTGACCTTCGACAAGCCGCTTGCTGAACGGCAAGGCGTGCAATGGTTGATCGCCGATTCCTACCTCGAGTGGCACCAGCTCGAACTGATGGTCAGGCACGCAGCGTGGAAACACGATCGCGGCGAGGACATTCGCACGGAAGCTTACATGGTGAAGAATTTCGGTGACAGCAAATCCTTTGAAGCTGCGGATCGATGCATGCAAGTCCACGGCGGTATCGGACTCTCGACCGAACTGCCGATCGAGAAATTCTGGCGTGATCAGCGCAGCATGTTGGTCACCGATGGGCCGACCGACGTTCTCAAGGTCGCCATTGCCCGGCATGCATTGAATGTGTTCGGCTGATGGCACTGGTGCGCCGAGGCGCATTGCCGATCCAGGCAAATCATCGCGCCCGAATCTGTTTCCTTTTGGAGAACCCATGAATCCAAGCCGCATCCACGAACTCCTCGAGCCGTGGCTCGCGAGTGAGCCCGACCGCGAGTTCATCCATCTCCCCGATCGCACTGTGACGTATGCCGAGGTCGGCGCGATGGCCAGCGCCCTGGAGACGGAACTGCTCGCCTTGGGCGTGCGCCCCGGCGATCGGGTGGTCATCGTGACGGAGAACTGCACTCAGCATATCGCCTTGCTGCTCGCTTGCAGTCGCGTCGGCGCGTGGTCCTGCGGAGTCAATGCCCGCATGGCCGCCGGTGAAGTCGATGCCTTTGCGCAATTGGTCGATGCGCGGGTGGTCTACTTCACCACGGCAGTCTCGGCGGCGGCGATGACCCATGCCCGGCGGCACCAAGCCCGGTCATCGACGGTCGACGGTCTCATGCACAGCGACGTGCGCCTTGAAGCGGTCGCCGAACAAGGTAGCGAAGCCGAACGCGTCGCGGCGATCATCTCCACCTCCGGCACCACCGGAAGGCCAAAGGGCGTCATGGTGACCCACGCGGCCGTGCTGCATGCCGCGCGTGTCTCCTGCAAATCGCGCGGCCTGGGTCGCGACGATCGCCTGTGCTTGTTCGTGCCGATGACCCATATCTTTGGCCTCGCCGCTGTGCTGGCCTCTTCGCTCCTTTCGGGCGCAACATTGGTCTTGCAGCAGACTTTCTCTGCCGCCGATGTGCTCGACGCACTCGCCCATCATCGGGTCAGCCAGTTGCAAGGTCCGCCGGCGCTGTATTCGCGCCTCCTTGCCCATCTCGAGACGCATGGCATTGACCGGCCATCAGCGCCGCATCTGCGCTACATCTACACGGGAAGCAGTCCGCTCGATATCGCGCTGAAAGAGCGCGTGGAGGCTTGTTTCGGCCTGCCGCTGCACCACGGTTACGCGAGTTCGGAATCCCCGGTCGGCTGCGCCACCACAAGCAACGTGCGGCGCCAGGACACCGCCGCAGGCTATCTCCTGGAAGGCATGTCCATTCGCATCGTGGACACCAATCATCGCGATGTAGCGGCGGGAGAGACCGGGGAGATCTGGCTCGCCGGGCCGTATCTGACGCCCGGTTACTTTCGAGATCCCGAGGCTACCCGGCAGGCGTTCCGTCCCGGCGGCTGGTATGCCACCGGTGACCTTGGGCGGCTGGGGGAGGACGGCGCGCTGTTCATCGTCGGCCGACTGAAGGAGCTCATCATCCGCTCCGGCTTCAATGTGTATCCGGCAGAAGTGGAAGCGGTGCTCAATCAGCATCCCAGCGTACAGCGCTCGGCGGTCGTTGGGCAGCGAGAGCCTGATGGCAACGAGAGGGTGATCGCCTTCCTCGAGCTTCGCGACGGCATGGGTTTCGATGAGCAAGCACTGCGCGGCTACCTGCGGGAGCAACTAGCGCCCTACAAGCAACCGGCACTGTTTCGCGTGCTGCCCTCCATGCCGATGACTGACACCGGCAAGTTGCTCAAACGAAATTTGCTCGCCCACATCGATGCAGTGGCGCAGGGATGACCGGGCTGTTGCCCTCGTGAAATGAACGAAACATCGAAGGAGAAAGAAATGAGCCAGGAAGTAGTGAGTTATGAACTCGATGGCGACGTTGCCATTATCGGTCTCAACCGCCCGGCCAAGCGTAATGCCTTCAACGACGAACTGCATAAGCAGTTGCATGCGGCAGTGATGCGCGCGGGTGAAGAGGCCAGGTGCGGCGTGCTGTTCGGTCATGGGGAGTGCTTCAGCGGTGGGCTGGATCTCGCCTACGCCGCGTCGATGTGGGAAAGCGGCCAGGACCACAAACTGCCGTATCCCCGCAATTACGACACTGAGCTGATCGCTCGGGGGAGGATACCCTTCGTCTCTGCCTTGCATGGCGCCACCATCGGTGGCGGCTTCGAGGCCGCGGCCAGCACCCATATTCGGGTCGCCGACGAAACGGCGTTCTTCGCCCTGCCTGAAGGCCAGCGTGGCATCTTCGTCGGCGGCGCCGGCTCGGTGCGGATCAGCCGGCTGATCGGGACCGCCCTCATGACGGATTTGATGTTGACGGGACGCGTGCTGAACGCCGAGGAGGCGCTGCGCTTCAACGCGGTGCAGTATGTGGTGCCCACGGGGCAGGCGCTGGAGAAGGCAGTTACATTGGCCCGGCGCATCTGTGCCAACGCGCCGCTGACCAATTTCGCCATCACCAATGCCTTGCCGCGCATCCGGGATATGTCTTACGACGATGGCATCTTCGTCGAGCGGCTGGTCAGTGAATATACCCTCAGCCCGGAATCGACCGCGCGTCTGAGCGAGTTCCTGAACAAGAAAGCGGCGCCCATCAAGGCGCCGGGAGGGGGGGAGACGCTGTGAACGGCCTACGCGATTCGGCAATCGTCGCCTACGCCGAAACCAAGATCATGGAGAAAAGCGACCGCGACGTCTGGGAGCTTGATGCCGAGGTCCTCGAAGCCTTGCTCGAGCGCAGCGGCTTCGAGAAGGGCGAGATCGACGGCCTGGTCATGGCCGGGTTCGGGCTGACAGCGGCGGGTGAGAGCTTCTGGGCACAAGTCACGGCCGACCAGCTCGGCCTGGAACTCGACTACTGCGACCAGGTGCATATCGGCGGCTGTTCAGCCACCGGCAGTGTCGCACGTGCCGCGGCCGCGATCGATGCTGGCCTATGCACCACGGTCTTGCTGCTGTTCGCCGATACTGGCGTGGCGGAAAACAACCGAGGTGACCGCAGCTTCCGCCGCGAGTGGGCCGATCCGTACGGCGTATTTGGCCCCCCCGACGCTTTCGGCTTGCTGACGAGGCGCTACGAGCATCAGTATGGACTTGACTACGAGATGCTGGGCAAGCTCGCGGTCACCCAGCGTGCCCATGCCGTGTTGAACGAGAACGCCTGCGAGAAGCTGCGCAAGCCGATCACTATCGATGACTACCTCAACTCGCGCATGATCGCCGACCCGATACGTCTGCTCGATTGCGTTATGCGCTGCGACGCCGCTTCCGGCCTGCTGATGACCAGCCGGCGACGCGCCAGGGAAAAGGGCATCGACAAGTTCGTCACACCGATCGGCTACGGAGAGCGGACCAACTTCCTGGGCGGGGAGAACTTCGTCGATGTTACCCGCAGTGGCCACGAGGCTTGCGGCAAACGCGCCCTCGCCCAGGCAGGACTCGCGCTCAAGGATGTTGCATCGTTTCATCCCTACGACGATTTCATCATCGCGATCATGCTGCAGCTCGAGGCGTTCGGCTTTTGTGGGCCTGGTCAGGGCGTGCAGTTCATCCGCGAAATGAACTTTGCTTTCGATGGTGATCTACCGTTGAATACCGGCGGCGGCCAGATCTCGGCGGGGCAAGCGGCATGCTGTTCGCACAACCTGACCGAGGCAGTGAGGCAGTTGATGGGCGAGGGCGGTGCGCGTCAGGTCAGGAATACCGCCAATGCGCTGGTGAGTGGCATCGGCTGGATCAATTACTCGCGCAACTGGGGCACGAGCAGCGCCCTGGTCCTGGCTCCCAACGCATGATCAATACGCGAGGCGACAATGGCAACAGCTACTCCCGATCTTCTCAATGATACTTTTGGTGTCAAGCGCGCGATCCAGCCATCCAGCTTCACGCAGCCATTCTGGACGGCGACACGCGAGAAGAAGCTGGTGATCCAGTATTGCCGTGCGACCGGCAAGTATCAGCATTACCCGCGCCCAACAAGTATCTTCACCGGCCGCAAGACCGACATTGAATGGCGCGAGGTCTCGGGTCGAGGCGAAGTTTTCTCATGGACCGTGGTGCGGCGCGCCGCCACAGCTTTTCGTGGACACGAGCCCTATGTGGTCGCGTCGGTGACTCTCGATGTCGGCGTCAATGTGATTGCCAACCTGGTCAAGTGTTCACTGCATGAGGTTTGCATCGGCATGAAGGTCGTGCCCTACTGGCTGCCGATAGACGATGGCATGCACCTACTGATGTTTCAACCGGAGTAGGCGCCTACACGCCAGTCTGGGACGACCGCATGCCAGCCCCCTACACCGAAAGCCGTATTGGTTACCTGTATGAAGCGGTGCGCTGTGGCACGGTGCGCGCCGCGGCCGACTTCCTGGACATCGCGCCCTCGGCCGTGAGTCGGCAGATCGCACTGCTCGAGGAGGAACTTGCCACGCCGCTCGTCGAGCGTAACAAGCGCGGCGTCAAACCAACCGAGGCAGGCGCGCTGCTGCTCGAGTACTTTTCCCAGCAGCGCGCCCATCAGGCCGATCTCGTTTCGAAAATCCAGGAATTGCGCGGACTGCGCCGCGGCAAGGTCACTGTCGTCATGGGCGAGGGCTTTGCGTCGACGATGGTCGGCGGCCCGATACGGCAGTTCCGCGAAAGCCACCCGGAAATCTCGCTCACAGTTGACCTGTGCAGCACCAACGAAGTGGTGCGTCGGGTGGCCGAGGACGAGGCTGACATCGGGCTAGCGTTCAACCCGTCGCCCGACCCTAAGGTCGTCAGCCGCGCTGAATCTCGTCAACCGATGCACGCGGTCGTTGCGCCGGATTTCCCGCTCGCCGGCAAGTTCGGATCGGTCACGCTGGAGGACTTGCTTCCTTATCCGCTGGCATTGACGCATCCGGAGCACGGCACGCGGCGGCTGGTGGAGGCCGCGATGCTGCTCGACCGCGTCAGACTGACGCCAGCGTTGACAACGAATTCGGTCACCTTGCTCAAGCAGTTCATAACCAACAATCTCGGCTTCACGTTTCTTGCGCGGATCGCGGTTGCCCCTGAGCTGGAAGCCGGCCAGTTGACGGCAATCCCAGTCGAGAACCGGTTGCTCCAAAGTCCGGAGGCTCAATTGATCACGCGCGTGGGCCGCCAGCTTTCGCCTGCGGCGAACCGGTTGCTGCAACGACTAGCGGCGCAGATCCATCAGTACGACGCGGCGGTATGACCGGCGCCCACATCCTGGGGCACGCATACGGGCCTGCGGCTGTTGCTCCTCAATAGCAGTCGTAGCCGTCGCGAAAACCTGCAAGGCCGCTTGGGGTCGATCAGAGACGATAGCCGCTTCGCGGCGGGTATCGCCTGCCGACCGACCAGACTCGTCCATCTGCCAGATTGGTACGGATAACCGCCTATGGAATGCGTGCCCTTTCTGCCTCCCCGCCCCTCGAAAGTTTCGCTTGCTCGGGGCTGCCATAGACCGACGGCTGGGGTATCCTCAGGCTGCTTCGGCCCCGAACTTACGCCGTGGCGCTAGGACGAGCGGAAACGACTTCATGCCACCGCGTGACCGCGACATGCGTCGCGGGCATAGGCATTGCAAGCGCTTTCGCCGCGAAGTCGACGGTAGCGAGGGCGGTGATATCAGCCGCGGAGAAGTGGCCACCCGCGACAAATGCCGCGTGTCCCAATTGCGCTTCCAGGTCGTCATAGAAATTAGCAACCCGTTGTTTGCTGCGCTCGACGAGTGCGGGAATCTGCTCGTACCCATGCGGACCCGAAATGGCTCGCCCCTTGAGTCCCGCGGCAGCGTTGCGCACACCTTCCATCACTGCGGCAAATCCCTCGACCTCCATGCGTCGCTCCCACATCGAGTGAAGCACCGCTGGCCTCAATCCGTAGAGGGTGACGCCTTGTATCGGAGCAAAAAATAGCCGCCCGTTAGCGCCAACACTACCGCGGCAACGCCGATGAGGGAAACGCCCGGCATGTGCTCCATATCCAAATTGATCACGTGGCGGCCGATGGCAATGATGGCCACGGCCAAGATGGTTTCCAGCCGAACGCGGTGCGATTTGAAATACACGCGCAACGTTTCCATAAGCTCGAGCCCGAGAATGATGAGTAGCACACCGGAAAAAGCCGTCTGCACCGACTTCATGAGTTCCGGAACGGTATCGATGCTGCGAACACGCTCGATGAGATCGGAGGAAAACATGACCCAAAGCTGGATGACCATCGCTAGGATCACCGCCATCAGCAGGATCTGAGCAGCCACCAAAACGGATTGTTCGAACCAGTAGGTGATCTTCGAGGTGAATTTTTCATTTTGCATGGCGGATGAAACTCCTTGTCAAAAGCGGACATTTCAAAATAAGCGTGCCGCGGAGGCGGGCCTTTGCTCCTGCCGCCACTCAGTTAGCATTTGATGCCTTATGTCTGCAAGACACGAGCACGCGCCGGAGGATTTCAGTTTCACATGTGCGTCAAGGCGCATTTGTCGCGCGTTTTGTGGCGATTTGCGGCGGCTGAGGCTCACCACTCTTATACCGAATTATCCATGGCGGGATAATTATCCGGCGTCGGTATAAAAGTGCGCGGGTGTGCCCAGATGAGTTGGATCGGTGACGCCAAGGGCACTTGCCATATTTGGCAAAGAAAATCTGGTGGATGTGCGCCTCGCGATGGTTTGATATCAGGCCTGGCCGGCTCCAAAACCGGACAGAAACCGCGTGGATGGCCGTTGTAGATTGAAAGCTGTCGTCGAGGCCGACTCCGTTCGACTGGCCGCAATGGGTCGGCTTCTGCCCGCCAGCGCCAACGCGCTCAATCTCAGAATCGATCACGCGCTTGCCGGCCAATCTCAGTCAGTCACCACTGGCTGCCCAACGGCTGGTTTGTCTGTCAACGCACACATGAGCCTTTCCGCGCTTGATATTGCCTGCAACATGTTGCGTCGTCATAGCAAGGCGATCAAGGCGTGCGGTCGGTCAGTGAACTTGTTCGTCGTAAAGCATCAACGGAGGATGGAATGAGAGCGATTCCATGGCTTGCCGCCGCGGTAGTTGGATTTCTGATTGAAGGTTGCGCGGGTATCGCTTCCGCGCCTAGTCAGGAGGAGCGACAGGTACTGGCCCCAACAGGCAAGCTCCGTGTAGCGCTCTATCTCGGCGCGCCCGCGTCCATTGTTCGCGGTGCCACGCTGGATGAGTCAAAGGGGGTGGGGTTCGATCTGGGCAAGGAGATGGCCCGGCGTATCGGGGTTCCATTCGAACCAGTGGTGTACCCCTCGCCAGGGGCCATCATGGACGGCCTGAAGTCCAGCGAGTGGGACCTCACCATCTTTGGGCCAACCCCAGAGCGCGAACGTGTCTTAAACTTCACCGTCCCGTTTCTCGTAATTGAGCACGGCTACCTCGTTCCCGCCGGCTCTCCGATCTTGACCATCGACGCAGTGGATCGGTCGGGAACGCGCATTGGTGTGCCGCAGGGTGGGTCCGTGAACGCATCTTTGGCGCGCATAATCAAGAATGCCACCCTGATCGTGAGTCCGAGTGTTCCCGCCGGGGAGGAAATGCTCAGGTCCGGAAAGGTGGACGTCTTTGCCGCTAATAAGGCAAACCTGTTCGGGTTGTCGGAAAAGATGCCTGGGTCCCGAGTTCTTGATGGTCGGATTGGTGTGGACGAAGTTGCCATAGCACTCCCGAAAGGCCGTGAGCCCGGAATGACCTATGTGCGAAAGTTCATTGAGGACGCGAAATCCGATGGACTAATCAAGGCGGCGGTTCAAAGAGCGGGCCTGCGCGGCACGCGCTGACAACTGAAAAAGGCAGTGGTTTCTAACCTGCCGGTGATGGCCGGTCGTCGGCAACGTTGTCCGCCTTCCTGGTAGCTGCGTGACCGACTGAATCCGCAGTCAGGAGTTGCCTGTGGCGCCAGCACGCCAGTGCGCGGGTGGGTCGACGTCAGAGACCGGCCGCAGATTCAACCGCGCTCTCGGCCGGACGTATGAACGTCGGCTTCACTCAGGTAATGGCCTTCCGCTGGTGAGCCTGTCCATCTGCCTGTGCGCCGCGAAATAGCGATAGAACAATCGCTTTATCCATTCCACGGCGACCAAATAGCAGAGCAGTATCGCCAATAGAATCAGAAAAAACTGAAACGGTGGTGCGACGAAGCCGAGCAGCGCAGCGACCGGCATAAAGGGCAATGAGCCGGCAATGAGCACAACCGAGAGCGAAGCAATCGTCAATACGCGACTCGGCCGACTCTTGAACGGGCTGCCCTGGGTTCGAATGATAAAGATCACCAATACTTGAGTGGCAATCGACTCGATAAACCAGCCAGTGTGAAATAGCCCTTCGCCCGCGTTGAGCACCTTCAGCATGATGAAAAATGTCAAGAAGTCGAAGACCGAGCTCACTGGACCGACCACCCACATGAAATTGCGAATGAATGTCGTATCCCAATGCTTGGGATGCGTAAGGAAATCGTCATCCACGTTATCCATCGGAATAGGCAGTTCCGAGATATCGTAAAGCAGGTTATTGAGAAGAATTTGTGCCGGCAACATCGGCAAAAAGGCGAGAAATATCGTCGCGCCCGCCATGCTGAACATATTGCCGAAATTCGAGCTGGTTCCCATCATGATGTACTTCATGATATTGGCGAAGGTCCGTCTACCTTCCAGCACGCCAGCACGCAATACATTTAAGTCTTGCCGCAGCAGGATCATCGCTGCCGCCGCCTTGGCCACGTCAACCGCGCTATCGACAGAAATGCCGATATCCGCGGAATGAAGCGAGGGTGCGTCATTGATACCGTCGCCAAGATAACCGACGGTATGTCCTTGGGCTTTCAGGCTCAGGATAACGCGGTTTTTCTGCGCCGGCGTGACCCGGCAAAGCAGGTTGGCATCCCTTATCCGCACAGCCAGTGCAGTATCGTCCATTTGCCGGATTTCGTTGCCGGTGAGCACCCCCGTGACTGGCACGCCAAGTTGTGTAAACACGTGCCGGGTGACCAGCTCGCTGTCACCGGTGATGATCTTGACGTCCACGCCAATTTCCGCCAAGTCTTTGAGCGCCTTGGCGGCACTGGACTTAGGGGGATCGAGGAAGGCGGCAAAGCCGGCGAAGATTAGTTCGGCTTCATCACTCAATACCGCGTGCGAGTGGTTCGGCGCGACCAATCTCCACGCGATGCCAAGCACTTTGAAGCCTTCCCGCCCAAGACTGTCGTCCAACGCCTGGATGGTCGCCAGCGCGGCTTCATCCAGAGGTTGCATCCCCGGTGCCTCGCCAAGCGCGTATTGCGTGGAAAGTTTGAGAATGTCCTCTGGCGCGCCCTTTACCACCAACAGCCGCTGCCGACCATCGTCGAGCAACACCGAGACACGCCTGCGCTCGAAATCGAATGGCACCTCGTCGATCTTGCGCCAATGGCCGACCTCGATCTCCCTGTGCTCAAGGATGGCGGCGTCCAAGGGGCTTTTGAGGCCGGTTTCAAAATAGCTATTGAGGTAAGCCAACTGCAGGACCTGCGCGCTATCGCGCCCTTGCGCATCCAGATGCCGTTCCAAATGGATGCGTGCTTCGGTCAGCGTGCCGGTCTTGTCGGTGCACAGGATGTCCATGCTGCCCAGGTTATGAATCGCGGCGAGTTGCTTTACGATGACGTGTTGTCGGGCCATGCGCATTGCGCCGCGCGAGAGCGTTACCGTGACAACCATCGGCAGGAGTTCCGGCGTCAGCCCGACCGCAAGCGCGATGGCGAAGAGAAACGACTCGAGGAAGGGGCGATGGAACAGCGCATTGACCAGAAACACAAAAAGCACCAGCAGCACGGTCAAGCGCATGATCAACATGCCAAAACTATGCGTACCCAGCTCAAAAGCGGTAGGCGGTGCCTTGGTCACCAGCGAATCCGCGACGTTGCCAACGGCGGTATCCGCACCAATCTGGCACACCATCGCTTTGGCCATCCCGCTGATCACGGACGTCCCCATGAAGACAGCGTTCTCAGCCTGATTGAGGTCGCCCGCCGGTTCAGCGAGGTCGGCCGCGTACTTCTCAACTGGGTAGGATTCGCCCGTTAGCGCCGCCTGATTGACAAAAAAATCCTTGGCCTCGATCAAGCGGCAATCTGCCGGTATGAGATCGCCGGCGGCAAGAAGAACGACATCGCCGGGAACCAGCGTGGCGATCGGCATGTCCTGCAAATGTCCATCGCGCATCACGCTTGCACGGACCGCGACAGTTTGTTTAAGCTGTTCCGCAGCTTGCCCCGCTCGATACTCCTGGACGAAATCCAGGGTCACGCTGACAAGAACGATGACCCAGATGATCGTGAATCCGGTGAGCTCGCCAGTCAGCGCCGACACGGCACTGGCGACGAGCAGGATCATCACAAGGGGATTCCTGAAGTGGCTCAGATACTGCAGTAACAGGGATCGTCCACCGCCCGGCTGCAGCGTATTGGGGCCGAAGCGCGCTGCCCTTTGGCGTGCTTCCGACTGGCTCAAGCCCTCAGGTGATGACGCCAAACGGGCCTGGAGCGCGGCAGAAGGCTGGTTCCAAAACTGTTGTTCCG
Organism: Cupriavidus sp. WKF15; assembly: GCF_029278605.1. Lineage (NCBI taxonomy): Bacteria > Pseudomonadati > Pseudomonadota > Betaproteobacteria > Burkholderiales > Burkholderiaceae > Cupriavidus > Cupriavidus sp. WKF15. Next base: position 181,884 of record NZ_CP119574.1, on the reverse strand, counting down.
GGAAATCCATTGCATATACCTTCTGCGGCAACTACGCGCTCGGCTAGGCAGATGAAGACGGCTTGGGGTCAGTACGTTAGCACAAAAGGAAGGGGCCGCTCCCAAGCATCTTGGTCGATCGGCGCGGTTCGCCGTGAGTGGCGGTTCGCTTGGGCGAGTTCTTGCCGATTGGCCCCCGGATAACTATTGACTGCTCTACCATGAGTGCGGCTGTTGAGGCGAGGCAAGGTCGAATGGCGGTAGTGGGTCGCAGATTCAACCGGTTGCCGACAGGAGTTGGGAAGCCCCTCAATCGACCATCTCCACGGGGCGACTGGCGCAGTCAACACAAATCCGTTATTCTTTCGGCTACTTCCGCGTCTCCGACGCATCGACCTCGCACCACCGGTGCATAGATTTTTGCCGTAACTTGGCTTCCCGCTTTGCCGGGCCGCCATGCCTTCCTTCTTATCCCATCGGGAACCTGTTCCCGATGCGGCGACGGGTTCCCTTTTCCGTTCCGGAGAACCCATCATGCTGAACCCCACTATCGCCGTTGGCAAGATCAATCCTGGCCGCAATCCGCGCAAGTATTTCGATCCTGCCGAAATGGCAGAACTCACCGATTCCGTTCGCGAGAACGGTGTCATCCAGCCGATCCTGATCCGCCCACTGGGAGGTGACAGTTACGAGCTGGTGGCCGGTGAGCGTCGCCTGCGCGCCGCCAAGGAAGCACACGGCGACTACTACGAAATCCCCGTCACCATTCGCGAGATGTCCGAAGAGGAAGCCGACCGGCTCGCACTCATCGAGAACGTCCAGCGTGCGGACATGGCGCCCTCCGAGGAAGCCGTGGCCGCCGCGCGGATTGTCGGTCAACTCAAGGGCGACCGCGATGAGGCTGCCCGCGTACTCGGCTGGTCCCGCTCCACGCTGGACAAGCGTCTGGCGCTGATGAACTGCAGCGAAGCCGTGCTCGACGCGCTCAACACGCGCGCGCTCCAGCTTGGTCACGCCGAACTCCTGGCTACCCTGGCTAAGGACAAGCAGGACAAGCTCCTGCCGGTCATCATCGCCGAGAAGAAGTCGATCGCCGAACTGAAGAAGACCATCGAGGCCGCCGCGTGCAGCCTCGCCACGGCCATCTTCGACAAGGCCGACTGCGCTGCCTGCCCGCACAATTCGTCGTTGCAGACGGAGATGTTCGGTGAAGCCATTGCCACCGGCAATTGCACCAACCGAGCGTGCTACAGCCAGAAGACCGATAAACAACTGGAAACGGTTGCCTACGGCCTGAAGGATGAGTACCCGGTGATCCGGATTGTGCGCGCGGGGGACAACCACACGCGTGTGCAACTGGTGGTGGACGGCCCAACCGGCGTTGGCGAGGAACAGGCGAAAGCCTGTCACGCCTGCGAGAATTTCGGGGCGGCCGTTAGCGCCTTGCCGGACAGCATGGGCAAGGTCTATCGCGGCCAATGCTTCGATACGGCGTGCAACACCAAAAAGGTCGCGGCACGTCTGAAGGCGGAGCGCGACACCAAGGCGGCCACCCAGGCGCCCGCGAAAGCTGCGGCGAGCGCACAGGCTGCGTCGAAGGGAACCACCAAGGCTACGGCCGAGGAAAAGCCCGTCACGCAGATCAGCGAATCCGAGAAGGTGAAAGCCTACCGGACCGCGCTGTGGCGCAAGGCATTGCGTCGCGAGGCCGCGGCCAGTGCTGACACGGCCAACACCTATCTGCTGGCGATGGCACTGACGGGCCTGTCCCGCCACATTGCCGGTGACACGATGGGGAAAATCTTCGAGAAACTGGTGGACGAGAAGTCGTCGGCCACGGACATCAAGAAGAACCTGTCAGCAGTCCACGATCTGGACGCGGGCAAGCGCCAGAACCTGACCATTGCGCTCACCGTGGCTGCAATCGAAGGGATTGACGTCAGCCACCTGGTGGCGCTGTGCCAGTACCACAAGCTTGACCTGCGCCAGCACTGGAATCTTCAGAAGTCGAAGGACTTCCTGGAGATGCTCACGAAGTCCGAGATGAAGGTGCTTGCCGACGAACTCGGCTTGCGCGCCGCGCTTGGTGACAACTTCGCCAAGGCGTTCAACAAATCCAAACCGGAACTGATCGAGGCACTTCTCAACGTGGAAGGCTTCGACTACAGCGGCAAGGTGCCCAAGGTCCTTTGCTTCTGATTCATCTTCCCTGAGGCGCCGCGTGCGCCTCTCTTTCTCTCTATTCTTAAGGAATCCCCCCATGTTCTCGGAACTTGTTCCGCTCGTTCGCGCGAGCGAAAAGGTCGTGCTCACCCTCACCATGCAGGGCGATACGATGTCTGTTGTCGTCGTGCCGGTCATCAAGAACCCGACGGACGGTGCGCTCACAACGCCTCTGGCGTTGTCGGCGTCGCCGGCGGAGCTCGATGCTGGCTTTGCTGACGCGGTCGCCACGGTTACCGACGCTCGCCAGTCTCTGGCCGAGCAGGCCGAGGCCACGAAGTCGATTCTGGATGCGGCCAAGTCCACGCAGTCCGTCAAGGCGACGAAGGCGCTGGTCAAGGCCTCCCCCTCGTCAGCTTCGTCGTCGGCTGATGCCAGCGACGAGGACGATGAGGGCGATGAAGGTGCAAACGCTGGCACTGAGGCGAAAGCCGAGCCCGCGCAGCCTGCCGAACCGGCCGGCACCAACCTGTCTGATTTGCTCGGTTAAGGAGGATCGCAATGGCTATCGAAGTCAAGAAGCTCAAGCGCGAGTTCTCCTACAACGGCATGACGCTGATGGACCCGGGCCCGACGTTTTCCCCGGAACAGGTACGCGACGTTTATTCCGCCCAGTACCCGGAGCTGACCACCGCTGCGGTGGATGGCCCCGAGCACAAGGGCGATGTCGCGCACTACACGTTCGTTCGCGCCGCCGGCGCGAAGGGCGCCTATGCGCAAGTCTGATCTGATGAAGGCGCTGTCCACCGGACAGTTCAGCCATCCGAACACGAAGCCGCCCGAAAGGGCGGTTTTTTTTCATTCTGAGGAGACTCAACAATGCTGTTCGATCCTCGGTCGTTTGTTTTTGAAGACGTTGGAGGACAACCCGCATGGTCGTCATCGCGACAGCATTCCGCTGCCCAACATCGACCTGCCCATGATTTTCTGACGCTGCCGGTCATCCCAGCAGGGGTCCCCGGCAAGGCCGCTCTCGCCTACCCTGAGGATGTGGACTTCACGGACCTGGTTCGCGTGCAGTTCGCGACCGGCGTGCTGCGCGCTCGGGATGTCGTCGATCCAACGGGTGCAGGTGATGCCTTCGCGCAGGCGATGTTCGCGTGGATTGGCGCTCGCATGCCGAAGTGCCAGCGGTTGCAGTTCAGCCTGTCGCTGGTCGATCAATCTGCAGTAGCTGATCAGGTGAGCCAGTTCGGCTGGGACGAAGAGTTGGACAACCCGCTGTACCTGGGCATTGACTTGCCCGGCGACGAGACCTATGTCATCGGCATGGAGCGCGCGCAGGCATTGCGAGCGGCGCACCCATCGTTGCTCTACACGGCAATGGGCATCATCAATGCCGCGGCGGGCAAGTCGTTGTACCTCCGCACGCCGGATGAGTTGCTGGACATGTTCGCGCGCTGGCATTGGGAGTTTGATTCCACGCTCACCGATGACGACGATGCACGGAGCTTCTTGAAAGAGCGCTTCGGAGAGGACGATTCCGATATCGAGCGCTACCTGCCGTCCGTCGTGCGCCCTGAACTGGCACCCGATGACACGTTGCCGAAGTTCTGCCATACCAATTCGGCGTCGGCCCACCTGCGCACGCTAAGCCGCCGTTGTCTGCGCGCGCTGTCGCGTTCGCAAGACGGCTGGGTAGGGGAGCTATGTGGGGCGCTTGCCGACCTGCAGTTGCTCGTTGCCCAACAGGGCGAGCGGTCAGCGCTTGAAGGCTCGCAGTGGGCTGAGCCAGCCTACTCGGCCGCAATCATCGCGTTCAGCGATAGTGACTACGTCTCGGAACTCCTGGACGACCACTACGACTGCATCAACAACTCCGGTGATGCGACGCTTTTCCAGTGCTTCATTCCTCTAGCGAGCGAGGCCGACGCTATTCGCCGGCAGTTCCGTGATTTGGACGGGATGCTGCGGATCATCGGTGCCCTCGACCGCGTTCTCACTCTCATTTCTTCATAGGAGGCCTCATGGCCAGTATTCTGACCGCCTCACGGTCGCACGATGTGGCCCTGCAAGGGGCCATTTTGCTTTACGGCGCTCGGCCCGAGCAGTTCTCGTACGCAACCGCCCACGTCATCCAACAGGATGTGGGCGGGCGTCCGGTGATGGGACCTGGCACGCCGCTCAACCGGCAGGCGCTGATCTACGCCGTGCGGCAGGTTGCCAAGGAAGCGCTGCCGAAAGGCGAATTCCTGACGCCGAACGTCTTGTCGATCAGTCCCACCGCGGTGACGTGGTGGTGTCCGGCGGGCCAACAACGCGTCTTCTTCGATTGCAAGGAGCTTGGCAAACGCAGCGCTGTCGTTCCGCATCCGGCGCTGGTATTCCAGGCGTCTCATGCGGGATTCCGAGTCTTTGCGCTGGGCGGCGAAGATCGCCCGGCGCCGACCACGGTCCTGCATGAGCCTCCGTACTTCAACACCTGGGACCAGGGAAAGATCTGCATCGGGAGCGCACACGTGCCCAAGCAGATCGACGTGGCTTCCATTACCGGATGGGAAGAGAGTTTCTTCAACTCTGCATTCACTCACCCCAATGTGGGTGGCCAGCGCGTGAACTACGAGCGCGGCGCTTACGCCTTCTGGAAGGACATGCTTGAGGGGAAGTTTCCCAACTACCCCAAGACCGTCCTCATCCCCATGAACTTCACGCTGGCCGATCTCATCGCCGGCAAGCTCAACCATTGATCATGCATCCTGCTGATATTGCCCTGCAACAGTCCTTTCCGACCGTCATGGTTCCGCGCTTTGGCGATCTGCACCCAATGCAGACGTCCGGGGAACGGCTCCTGATTGGCCAGAACGGAATTTTCCTTGAAATCTCTCGCCCGTGGATTCGCCTGGTCCGCCGGCTGGCATCCTATGTATTCGAGACGCCGATCCCGTACGGTGCTGTCCAGCCGGCCACGGAGCTTCACTGCGGTCAGGTACCGCTGGAGTTAATTGGGCAGTTCGCCCGAATGGCTCGCGAAGCCCACCCGAACGAGACGGGCGCGTGGATTGTCTGGAACAGCCAGACCTGCGCGTTCCGGCTCATTCCGGTGCGAATCTTGGAGCACGGCCCGGGCCACCTTCGTTACGACCGGCCGCGGCTGGAAGAGGCAGAGGTGTTGGTGATGGACTGCCATTCGCATGGGCGCCATCGAGCGTGCTTCTCCTCGACCGATAATGCCGACGACCGTTTCGACGTGAAGTTTGCATTGGTCGTTGGTGAGTGTGACCGTCAGTATCCGTCACTGGCACTGCGCCTGTGCGCGAAGGGGATCATGGAAGACGTCAATCCGATCCCGGTCGCGTGGGTTCGTGCAACGGCAGCTTACGGGGAGGTCGCATGAGCCTCGTTCATCAGATCCCCGTTGCGATGACCCAGCGTGCGTGGAGTGTGGCGGTTGTCGGCGCCGGCGGTACCGGAAGCGCCTTGCTGCCGAATCTCGCCCGGCTGCACCATGCGATGTTGGAGCTCGGCCATCCCGGTGGCATTGACTGCACGGTGTATGACGACGACACGGTGAGCGAAACCAACGTGGGCCGCCAGGGGTTCTATCCGGTGGACGTAGGCCAGTACAAGGCTACGTTGCTGGTGAACCGGTTGAATAACCTGATGGGTACCCGCTGGGAAGCGGAAACACGCCGGATCGGTAGCAAAGACCGCTTCGTGTGCGACCTGGTGGTCGGTTGCGTCGACACGCGGGCGGCCCGTAAGGCCATCCTTGGGTCGATGCAACGCGGAACCGGTGGCTACTACCTCGACTGCGGCAACGAATCGGATAGCGGCCAGGTCATTCTTGGTCAGGTCCGAGGCAAGGCCGCCGAGCGGTTGCCTCATGTGGGCGATCTGTTCCCGGAACTGCTGAACCCGAAAGGGGACAAGGCGGATACGGCGCCGTCCTGCTCGATGGCCGATGCACTGCGCAAGCAGTCGCTGGTCATCAATCAGGCCATCGCCGTGCAGGCTTACAACCTGCTCTGGACGCTCTTTCGCACCGGCACGCTGCAGTACTGCGGTGCTTTCGTGAATCTGGCCGCCGGCCGGACGAACCCACTGCCGGTCGATCCGGCAGCCTGGGAGCGCTTCGGCTACAAGCTGCCAGCGAAGTCGCCACGTAAGCGCGCGAAAGCCGCATGATCCATCTTTGCATGCACCCACCCCCGACGATGTCGGGGGTTTTCCTATTCAGGAGTACATCATGTCCAAGATTCAGACCACCATTGCGCCGCCCTTTGGCTATCTGTATCACGATGCGGCGCACTGCGCGGCCTGCACACAGGCCAAGTTCCGCAGCCAGGGATACGGCCGGCCAAAGGACGGAAACGGCGTACCGTTCGCCCCGTTCACCGGGGATTTCTCCGGTTTTCAAAGTCTGTACCCCGAGCGTGACGCGGCAGATTGGCACGGTTGCACCTGCGATGACTGCGGACGATTGCTTGCCACAGGCCAGGACTGCTAACATAGCTGTACTTTCCGCGTCCCTGACGCATCGACCTTGCCGGCATCGCTGGCACAGCTTTTCTCTTCCCCCCTACGGGCCTTCCTGCCCGTAGGCATGTTGGCCCATTCATGTGAGGCCATCATGTTCAAGCGTTTCTTCCTGTTCGTTGCCATCGTTTGCCTGTTCACCGGCTGCGCTGCGCAATCCTCGCCGAATATCTATCGTGGATCCGACGCCATGCGCACCGGGTCCGTCGAGCAGGTGACCGTGCTACGCGTGCGCAATGTCGTCATCGCAGGCGACAGCATGCTCTCGGCAAGCTCTGGCGTACCGGCGATTCTCAGCACCTTGGTAGGCGCCGTGCTTGGCGCCCGCGTGATCGGCAACGGCGATGGTCGTTACATTGCCGGCGCCCTGTCGGGTACCGCGGCTGGCGTCGTTGGCCAGCTCACCGCCACACACCTGTCGCAGCGTGACGGCGTTGAGGTCATTGTCCGTACGGACAACGGCCGCCAGCTTGTCGTCACGCAAGGCTCCGAGCAGCAGTTCGTCACTGGCGAGCGGCTGTACTTGGTGTCGTCGGGTAGCGATTACCGCCTGACGCGATGACTAGAAGGCCATACAGGCTCTCCCATCCCTTGCAAGCCCGAGAGGGCTTGCCCCAGCGTTCGCGCTTGGGCAAGCGTTTTTGATGGCGTCGCACGACGCATCGAATCCTGCGCCTGGTTTGTCCAGGACCATCCCTTGCACCCACGGGGCACCGCCCCCGTGAGCGGCGTCCCTTTTCTGGAGCCGACTATGCAATCCGTTTCCCCGATCACTACTGAAGGCAAGACCGTGCAGGAAGTTTCCGACCTGCTCGCTCACACCCTACGTGCGCTCGAACTTGAGCCCGAGTGGATCATCCCGACAAACTTCCTCGCCGACGCCAATGAGGCGCAGTATGGCCTCCGACCCACCGCGCCCTGGCCAGCTGAGCATGCCCGCCACCGCTTCGCCGTCTCTGTGGAGCGCGGCATATCGGAAGGCTGGCGCGTCCACGTCGATCACATCGCAACGATCGTGGAGGGGCCCTCCGGCAGCACGACGCTGCGCAAGCTGGTCTCGGCCAAGATGTTTAATCGAGACCAGGCCTGGCAAACCGCTCGCGTCATCAATCGCGCGCTGGACCTGGACTGACACTTCGCTGACTGACGCGGCGCCCTCGGGCGTTGACGCCAGCCGGAGGAGGGCGTTTGCTCAATCGGAGGCGATTCGGCAAGCACCCTTTGATCGCGTCTTCGACGCATCGAACCCACGTCTGGCTTGCCCAGACCTTCACCCATGCGGGACACTGTCCCGTGGGGATGGCTGTCCCGATTTCTCAGAGACATGCCATGAAAATCCCTAAATCCTTTACGCGACCGCACCAGCCCGGCAACGCTGCCGCTTGTGCCACCCTCAAACGCGATGCCTCGCGTGTCATTCGCCGCCTGGCGAGCGACCTTGGTCTGCGCCAGCGGGACTTCAATGTTCGCGAGCGCCGCCATCGCCGCCATCAAGCCGACCTCTATGCGCTGCACACCGACACGCTGTATGTGCAGATTTCCCACGCGCCGCAGCAGACCGCTGCCAGCATGAGCTTTCGCACCTGCCGAGGCCGCGATGACCACACAGGCGGTCGCGACAATGCGGTCTGTCTGCAGTCGATCGGCTCTCCGGAAGGCTATGCCTCGCTCGTGGCCACGCTGCGCGTGGTAACGGGTCGGCGCAGTTGAAGGGGCCGCAATGACCCAGATAGCCAAAGTCCTGTTGAAGTCGACGAGCGGGGATGAGTTTTCCTGCTCCGTGCACTACGAACGGAGTTCGGGTCTCGTCATGCTGCCCGCCCGCCTCGACAGTCTGGTGGACGCGTCCACTGCGCTGGGCGAGCGGCACGTCCTGTTTCTCAGGAGCGGCTTCCAGTATCCGCTCATCCGTGAGGAAGGCGCAAAATATCGCGTCGACCGTTCCAAGGCAGCAAAGCGAGGCTGGCTGCAGGAAGCCCGGATGGCCGTGGAGGCGCCTACTAAGGACCAACGCCTGCAGTACGGGCGCTACCTGCTATGAGAAACGTGCGCAAATGTGCGCGCCGCCGTTTCCTTCCCGCCCCGAGGTTCCTTGCTGGCCGACCTCGTCTCTGACGGACGTAACTTTCCCGCCTGCGAGTGGCGATATGCCTCTCGCAGTGCAATTCGTTGCCGAATCACTCGCCACGGGTAGCGCAGTTTCGGTTGCGAGCCGTTCAAGGTTGATCGCTGCGTTGTGATCGCGATCATGACTCGTGCCGCAGGCCGGACACACGACGCGACGCTCGCTCAGCGCAAGTCTGTCTAGCTTATGGCCACAGCAGGACATCAGCTTACTTGACGGAAACCAGCGATCGGCAAACACAAGGTGCGTGCCGTATCGCTTCGCCTTGTAGTCCAATTGCCGGCGAAACTCACCCAGCCCCATGTCCGATAGTGAGCGGGCAAGACGCTCATTCTTGAGCATACCGGCGACGTTGAGATCCTCCAGGCCAATCGCTTGGTTTTCGCGGCATAGCCTGGTGGTTGCCTTGTGCAGGAAATCCTGCCTGATATTGGCGACACGGGCGTGCAGGCGTGCCAGCCGTGCGGCACTGTCGATCTGGCCGGCAGACCGCGCCGGCTGTGGTTTGGTGTTCGGACGTAGCGGCCCAGTGAACTCGCGGCTGAATGCCGCGCGCCCAGGCGTGGCCATCTCCACCTTTCGGGAAAGGCGTCGAGACCGAATCCGCAGGCGCCGTAGCGCCGCTTTCAACGGCTTTGGGCCCTCGAACGTTTCCCCCGTCGAAAGGGTGACGGCCGAACTGATCCCAAGGTCCACGCCCACCACGCCATGGCCGGTGCGCGGGATGAACGCCACGTCGTCCGCCACCTCTACCTGGACCGAGATGAACCAACGATCAGCGCGTCGGCTCACGGCGGCGCCCATGACTCGTCCGGGGAACCGCAGCGCCTCCCGCATGGCAACCCGCCCGATCAATGGCAGCACAACCGACTTTCCCTCAAACCTTACCTTGTCATTGGCGACGTAGAATCCGTCCTTGCATTGACCTTTTTTCTTGAACCTAGGGGCGTGCGCTTTTATCCCCGACTTTATGTCAGAGAAGAATTTCGACCAAGCCTTTGATAGATTCGCGAAGGGTTGGGCGTGCGCGTCACGATGGATGTCGGCCATCCACGGGTACTGTTGATACTTGATGGCGTTAAAGGACTTCTTCAGCGCCATGGCGCTCGGCTTACCGCCGGCTGCGCGTTGGCGGTTCCATTCTGCCAGCGCCCAATTCCATACGAAACGCGCGCACCCAGCCGCCCTCGCGAAGTAATCGACTTCGCGCTGGCTGGTCACAAGTTCAATCGTATGGGCTAGCAGCATTGGCAGCGCCCTTTGTGTTCCATTTCGCAACTCATCATCATGCAATGATTGCGCACGATTATGCGCCTATGAGCACATTCACGCTACCTAGAGGCCATCTCCATACGCTCTCGGCAGCCGCCGCTGTAGCGGCTGGTGGTTATATCGCCAGTAAGCCGGGATGGTCCTGGCCGTCGGTTGCTAACACTGCAAGTCTGATAGCCACGGCCGTAGTACTATTCGGCGTAGGCGCGATCCTTTCAAAAGGAGAAAAGTGATGTTTGGTCCCTATATCTTGCTGGCGGCTTTGGCACTGGCAGGTTACTTCCTGTGGGCCGACCGCAACGGTCGTCGCGTTCACAAGGACTGATCGCCATCGATCCTCTCAGGTGCCCGGGTTCCCCGGACGTCTGCTCTGACGCATCCCTCGGGATGCGTTTTTTGTTTCCAACACCCACACGGGGCGCGCCCCGATGGGGCGCCCCTGCACTCAGGAGTCCCCCATGGAAGACCGCATCCTTTGCGCTGGCGTAGGCAGCTACCCGGCAGGCCTGCATTTACGGGTTCACGTCTATCAAAGCAACAATCGCCCGGCGCAGTCCCTCATTTGCGCCGACGACTTCATGCCCTATGTCGATCTCACCTCGAATGTTCCCGGCCAGCAGCTGGCGGACGACGAGGTGTTCATAGCGGCGTGGAATGTTCCCGATGATGTCCTGGCGGCACTGCTTGAGACAGACCTGTTCGTGCCAGAGCGCACGCTCGTCACGGGTTTCGCGCGTGGCCCGGTCTGGAAGATCCAGTCCGCCGAGCTGCTCGACTGGATTGCCGATGCCCGCGCGGACGCCGCCGCGGATGCATCGGCAAGCGCCTGACCTGCGCCCGCGAGTCTGATCTCGCACAGCTGTTACCTATCAACCCATACGGGGCAACGCCCCGATGGGCTTGCTCCATTCGCTCGCGGAGCAAATCATGTATGTCATTTCGATCGGCCCGGAACGGGTCGAGAGCCGCACGACCCTCGCCGGCGTACTGGCATTGCTGAACCATGAGCCTGGCCCGAAGCCGGGCATGCGCGCTGAGGATATGGCTGTGCGGCATGTCGAGCGCGGCGCCATTCCCGTGTTGCGACTCCCATCGGGGCAATTTGCGGTGCGGCCAGCCGGAGAAGCGAAGGCCATTCTGGCTTCCATCCTGGATGAAGTAGACCGCTACATCGTCCGGCCGGACGGCAAAGTGCTGCGTCCGCATGAAATGAGCCGCACCTCCTGGCAAGCGGTGGCTGCGGCTGGACGGTTGGCGGTGTTCACCAACGAGGCAGTCGATCCGGACCAGCTTGGGAAGCCCCAGTCTGCGAACCTCGACCTGTTTGCGGTGGCAGAGCCCTTCGACGCGAGCAGCTTCGTGCATGAAGAGTTCTATCGGCGCTTCGGCTACGGGACCACCGGACCGGAGTACTCGCCGGGTGCTGGCATGAACTGCCGCCATGAGGTCCACGTCGCCTATGCATTGCAGCGCGGCGAACCTGTCCGGGACTGCATCTTGAACGCCTACCGCCGTGACGGAGATGCCGTGGATGCCGGGCGCCACGACCTGCACTGGCTGCCAACGTTGATCGAGGTACCAGCGCTACGGGGTGCACTGTCCGCCAACAAGCTGCAAGCGCTGTGCTCGGTGATGCGCCATGACAAGCTGGCGATCACGGCGCGCAACGCTGCACGCCTGATTGCCCTGGTGAAGCTGCTGCCTGATGACTGCACCCATGTCGACGTCGACAATGCCCTGTATGCCGCGCAAGTGGTCCCACCGCTCTCCGCCCCGTTGGGCAAGGCCCCGACCGGAGACGATGCCCAACCGGTGTCGCCGCTGGCCGCACGTTTGCACGCCTTGATCGGTGCAAAGCGATATGCGAAGCACGTTGAGCGAGTGGCAGCGGAGCGGACCAAGGGCAACCTCAGTGAGCGGCGCTTCCAGTCGGAAATGTCAATGGCCGCCGTCGAACGGGACCATGCCAGCTTCAGCTGGCCCAACCGCTTCGCGCTGGCCGTGCTGCAGCGGGACATCGCGACGCTGCTGCAGGTCCTGGATACGCCGAACGACCGCAACACGTCGTCCAAGCGTGCCCTGCGTGAGGTGTGTGGTGTCGCGCTGACGGGAGTCCCCGCGACAACGCGCCGTCGCCGCATCTTCGAGATGTGCGGCTTTTCCGAGTCGGAGCAGCACCAGTGGGAGCTTCAGGCCCTGGCCGCGAAGTCCGAGCGCCTGCAGGAGCAAGACGCCGAATGTGCGCGCAAGCGTGCGGAGGCCTCGCGCTGGAACTTGAATGGCAAGCGGATGAACGGCCGGGAGTATGTGGATCTGTGCATCGATGAAGGCTTCAGCCAGATTCGGCACTTCCCGCGTGGGAGCGCTCGGGTCTACTACATCGAGCAGCCCGCGACACGCACCGCCCGGCGCCTGCGGGCCAAGGATGGCACGCTTGACTATGCCCGTGCCCGCCTGTCTGAGCCGGTCACCGCGCTGGCGATGGCCGCGTGATCTTCTTTGCAATTTTCCCCCGGCCTTGTGCCCGGGGGACCTCTCTCTCCCTCATAAGCGATACGCAATCTCTCGCCTTTCGGCATTCCGCTCGTGCCGCGTTGCCTGTAGTCTTGTCGATGAAGCGTTGTTCGCACTGATACGGATCAGTCCAAACAGCGTTTTACCCGCGTCTAGCGACGCATCGACCCAAGCCAGCACCGCTGGCGCATTCATTGAACCTTCCCACAGGGACACCTTCCCTGTGGGCAAGGTGGCTTTGTGGGATCCCGTTTAGGAATTCCCATGAAAGTCAATCCGCTCCAACTGCATACGCTTCTCTCGGCCTTCATTCCGGCACGTCTGCCTGTCCTCATTACCGGCGCTCCTGGCATCGGCAAGAGCGACATCGTTGCCAGTGCCGCCAAGGCCGCCGGCTACGATCTGCTGATCTCCCACCCCGTGGTGGAGGATCCGACCGACTCCAAGGGGCTGCCGTTTCCTGACGGCGCTGGCGCCAAGTTCCTGCCGTTCGGGGACCTGGCCACGGCGCTCAACAGCACGCGCCCGATTGTCTGGTTCATTGACGACCTCGGACAGGCTTCTCCGGCCGTCCAGGCCGCCAAGATGCAACTGCTGCTCGCACGGCGTATCGGTGAGCACGTCCTGCCAGACCACGTCACCTTTGTCGCCGCGACCAACCGCCGTAGCGACAACGCGGCGGTCTCCAACATCCTCGATCCGTTGAAATCCCGCTTCAGCACCATCGTGGAGTTGGAGCCGACGATCGAGGACTGGACGCGCTGGGCGGTCACGAACAGCGTGCCGCCGGTGCTGATCGCGTTCCTGCGCTTCCGGCCCGACTTGCTGCTCTCTTCCAAGCGCAGCAAGGAGGTCGAGAACGAGCCGTCGCCGCGAGGCTGGGGGCACGTTGCGCGCCAACTGCCGCTCGTGCCGCCGGGCATGGAGATCATCGTCACGGCCGGCGCGGTAGGCGAGGGCGCAGCGCTCGAGTTTGAGTCGTTCCGCCAGATTTATCGCGAGCTACCCAGCGTGGATTCAGTGCTGGCCGCGCCGGAATCCGCGAGGATCCCGGACAACGTGGCGGCACAGTTCGCCATCTGCTCGGCGCTGGCATCGGTCGCCAACGAGAACAACTTCGATCGGGTGATGGTGTATGCCAATCGCCTGTTCGAAGCCCATCTCGGTGAGTTCGCCGTGATGTTGGCAACGGACGCGGCGCGCCGCGACTCGCGCATCTGCGCCACCCCGGCGTGGATCAATGCGCAGGGCGGCAAGCTCGGTGAGCTGCTGCTCGGCAACTGATCCACGCAACCAACCCCTTTTCATCTTCATCCCCTGACGGCGAGCCACCTGGCTCGCCGTTTCCTTTTCTGCCGTATCTATCCCATTTCCAGGACTCATCATGAACATTACCAACATCACCAAGTGCGTCATGCTCGCCACCTTCAACACGTCGGTGTGGCGCGCGCGCAAGTTCGACACCCGGGCCACTGAGGAGGTCGAAGCCAACCATGACGCCAAGGACATTGGCCGCTTCAACAAGAAGCTGCTGACCGAAGGCGCCACGTCCTACAAGGAGGTGTGCGCGATTGCCAACCGTGCGCGAGCCTACTTCGATGCGCATTCGCTGGACTATGACCAACTAGGCGTTCGGCTGTTGCCCACCGACATCTACATGGAGGTCGCCGACCGCCAGCGCCAGTTCCAGGACGAGTTCAATGCCGCGACCGCGGTGTTTCTCGCTGACTATCCGCGCCTGAAGGAGGAGGCGCGGTCGGCGTTGAATGGCCTCTTCGACGAAGCGGACTATCCGACGCCGGCGGAGCTGGCCATGAAGTTCGGCATGCGCCTGGCGGTCCTGCCGTTTCCGGATGCAAGCCAGTTCGATATCGCGCTGCCGGCCAACGTGCTGGACGGGCTGCGGTCCGACATGGACCAGCGCGTACTCGGCGCGGTGAAGACGGCGAATGACGACCTGGTCGGGCGCCTCTTTGAAGCTGTGCAGCACTTCGCCAACCGCCTGTATGGGGCGACGAACGTGCGGCTGGACGTGGCCGACAAGGTGCGCGAGTTGAGTGCGCTGCTGCCGAAGCTGAATTTCTCCGGGGACCCGGCGCTCACGCGCATCCTGGAGGAGACTCAGCAGCATCTGGCCCGGCATAGCGGTCTGGACCTGCGTAACTCGACCGACCTGCGCAAGCAGGTAGCCGAGAAGGCGATGGAGATTGAGGCGCAGATGGCCGCCTTCATGGGCGGTCCGCCCCCGTCGGCAATGACAGAAGCGCCGGCGTCGACGTCGCAGCTCTTCGAAATGCTGACTGCGTGAGGTCAGGATGCGAGATCGAATCTCGAAGCAGCGTTCCCAGCTCATCCTGTCGCAACCGTTCTTCGGAGCGTTGCTGATGCGGTTGCAGTTGGTCGAGGATCCGTCGTGCAAGACGTTCTGGGTGGATGGCGTCTCGCTGGGTTACAACCCCGCGTACGTCGCCACCCTGAGCGATCTTGAGCTGCGCGGCTGTGTGGCGCACGAGGTCCTGCATCCGGCCAACGGGCATTGCTGGCGCCGCGGCGTCCGCGATGCCGCCCGTTGGAATCAGGCGTGTGATTATGCGATCAATCCGTTGGTGCTCAACGCCGGCTTGCAGTTGCCGGCCGGCGCGCTCATCGATGGACGTTTCCTCGGCAAGTCCGCGGAAGAGATCTATGCCATGCTGCGCCAAGAGGCATCCGACCAGGCGCCGCCGCAGGTCCAGCCACAGCCACAGCCACAGCAGGAGGGCAACGGCGAGGGTGAAGGTGGGTCGCCGCCCCAGCCCGATGGCCAGGACGGCAATGCGGAAGGGAAGGCCGGTGACGATCCGTCGCAGGCCTCGCCAGAGTTCTCGCCCGGCGAGGTGCGTCAGCAACCGCAAGCGGACCAGCAGACGCTGGCCAACGAGTGGAAGGTGGCCACTATGCAGGCGGCGAAGGCCGCGCAGATGCGGGGCAAGTTGCCGGGCGAGTTGAGTGCGATGGTCGAGTCAGCCACGCGGGCGTCGGTGGACTGGCGCGCGGTGCTGCACCGCTTTGCCTTCGAACAGACCCGTTCGGACTACAGCTGGGCGATGCCGAATCGGCGGTACACCCACATGGGGCTGTACCTGCCGGCTCTGCATGACCAGTCAGTCGGCGATGCGGTCTTCGTGCGCGACACCAGCGGTTCGGTGTTCGACGAGACGCAACGGCAGTTCGGGGCGGAAATCGAAGCAGTCTTCGCTTCGCTGCAGCCCCGGCGACTGTTCGTGGTGGACTGTGACACCCGCATCGCGCAGGTGCAATGCTTTGAACGGGGTCAGGCCATTGAGCTGGGTCCCATCCTAGGCGGTGGTGGCACGAGCTTCGTGGCGCCGTTCGACTGGTTGGACGAACAGGGAATTGCTCCGGCGTTCCTGGTCTACCTGACGGACATGCACGGGAAGTTCCCGTCGGCGCCGCCGGCGTATCCCACCCTGTGGGCGTCGACCACGCCGCTCCATCGGATTGCACCGCCGCCGTTTGGTGAGGCGCTGGAGGTGATCGTTTGAACCAACCCCGGGCTAGTCCCGGGGTTTTTCTTTTTTGTGGGGCCGGAGCAGCGGAAACACCCGGGCCTTGCCCTCTCCTCAGGCGTCTGGAGTCTTGCGCGACTGGGCCAGCTTCTCGGTGGCAGCAATCAGGTCCGCCGGGCTGCAATCCAGCGCTCGCGCCAGCCGAAATATGATCGCCAGCGACGGCATGTGCTGACCGCGCTCTATCTTTCCCGTGTGCGATCGCTCGATCCCGGCGAGGTTAGCAAGAGTTTCTTGGGCGATTCCAGCTGCAAGCCGGCGAGCGCGAACAGCGCCGCCAAAGCCCTGTGCCAAGTGGGAGTCAAAAGTCACGGTGCCGAGCGGACGGCCACGCTGGATAGGACGCTTCTGCATGGCTTAAGCGTGGTGCTGCAGGCCGGCTTAAACCACGTGATATTTAACGCTTTTCCGGAATTGCCGATGACTCTTTTGCGGCGCGACAACCACGAGAGGAGATCCGCCGACAACCGTTTGGCCAAACGAAGCTTATCGGCCAGGGTCAGGCTAGCTGGAGAAGAATTTGCATTTCAACAAGATTTCGGGTCCGCTGGATGTTGCAGCCATGTCGCGTGACGTGCCGCTGGCATTGCACGATTCCTGGTTACGCGAAAGGGCATCCGGTGAGAGAGGTCTCGACTATGACCGTTGGCTGGAGGGGCACCTTTGGTCAGGTGCGCCCGTTGAGCAGCAGTATCGGCAAGGCTTGGCAACATTTGCCTTGCGGCATCGCGGCCTGTACAAAATAGAAGACCCGGTACGGGGCGCGCGCAGCTTCCGCTGCATGGTGGAGCAGCAGTTCCCCTTCGTTTCCTTTATCGGCGCGCAGGGCTCCAACCTGCCATGGCTCACCGTGCCGGGACTGTTCACCGTGGATGAATTGGTTTCGCTGCGGCAGGTCGGGGGTGAGCAATAAAGAGGCCCGGAGGAAACCGGGCCGTGAGAGAGCGTAAGAGACGGTCAATCTAGCGCGTTATTGCCAATAGGGTGAACTCACGTGCTCGGGGTTCCCGCTGTATTAGTCTCTGTGAGCTCGGCGGGCTGGGGCGGGTCTACCGTGATGGATTCCCGCGCAAAGATGTGAGCATCGCTCCCGGAGCCAATTGCGGCCACGCGAGAGATCTTGCTCTCCAGATTCGCGTTCAGGCCAAGGCGGATCGTGCCGGCATAGAAGATTTCACCCTTCACTCGGCCATTGATCAGCAACGTACTGCGCGCGGCGACATCGCCTTCCACGATGCCATCGACGATGACATGGTCGCCTTCAACTTTGCCGCGAACGACGCCGCCAGTTCCGACATGCAACAGACCGGCGGTGGCGGACAGATTGCCGTCGATGAGACCAAGGCAGGTCATCCCGTGATCCGCGGCGACATCGCCGTGGATGCTCATACCATGATTGAGCACGCTGAAGGTGGGAGTCGTTTTCATGGCTGCCTCAGAACAACTTGATGTCGGTGGCTGCGTTGCCGTGCTGCGCACGGGTGGCAGGGGGGGCGGCGGGCTTCGCCTGCGCGGGGGCTGGCTCGGCCTTGCGCAATCCAGAAGGATTCCTTGCAAGAGCCTCGCCAGATAGAGGGCGGGCTGCTGGGGCAACCGGCATCGGTGACTGTGCCACAGGCTGCGGCGGCGCAGGCTTAGGGGAAAGCTCGGAGGGCTGCGTCATCTCGGACCGGGGCGCCGATGCGGCTGGTAGTGTCGCGGCCGGGTTCACGATGGTTTGAACTGGGGTAGCCAGTTGCGCGGGATCTGGTGCTTGCGTGACGGGTGCCCTGGCGAGTGCAGCGTCGCCGGGAGCGTCGGCATCAGCGACACGCCGATGCTGCCAGTTGGCGAGTGACATGCCGATGGCTCCAGCCACCAGGATGCCGGCAACAATGCCGGCGACCAAAAGAGCGGTTCTGTTGTAGCTTCCCCAGTGGCGTGACGCGCGCGCGGCCGCGTAGACGGGAGGCGGCAACATTCGGTTGCCGGAATGCTGGACGCCTATCGGTGCTTCGATGGTATGCGGGGAATGGGCGAACTGCTCGTGCAGACGCTGGATCTCTCGAATGTCCACGTGGGTCCTTGAGGTTCGGTAGGGAGAAGACGCACTCAAGCCGGCAGGCGGCTGCCATCGTCGGCAAACCGGTCGCTGTCCGGGATGCAGAGTGCGTGAATGGTGTTGATGCGGCGGCTCGCGATATCGAGCTGCGTATCTCTTTCGGTCCCGGAGATCGAACGTCCGATTTGAGCGAACAATGTTGCCGAAGAGAGCTTGTCGTATTGGTTCAACAGACGCAGTAGCCGGCCGGCGAGGGCGTTGGGGACCTCGAGAACAACGGACTCATAGCCAATTGCGAACTCAAGTTGGTTTTTCCACGCGAGCCATTCGTTCACGCGCGCGAACCATTCTTCAGCGTCGCGGAACGCCTCATCTAGCGCTTTGACCTTGCCATCCCGCGCGACAGAGCACTTGGCCGCGCAAAAATAAAAATCGTCATGCAGGAATCGGCGGGTGAAGACCGACGAGAACGAAACTTCGACCCTCGTTGACGTCTCGGGCACGATGCGCCCGATGCGGTCTTCGCTGATGAGCCGCGTGATGGGCTTGAGGCCAGTGTCTGGCTTGGCTTGCTCGGGCGTGTCCGCTTGCGCCGGGGCGGATTGGGAATCTGGTGGGTTGGGGGGAAGTGTCCCCGGCTTCTCGGCCATGTCCGTGAACGTGAGTCTCTCTCGGGGGAGATTCTCGGCCACGACAGGGGCGAGATGCGTGTCGTAAGGTTAGCGATTTTCGTGAGATTACGCGCTTTGCATCGGTGCCCATTCGATGCATAATGATCTCACTTCTCGCGTCTCCGACGCATCGACCTGACTCCCTCGCGAGTCCATAGCATTTTCAAGTCGTGCCTTAGCGCATGCGCCGACCGGTTGGCTACCGGTGTGGACATTCTCTTGTGATGAGCATTTTCGCCATTTGCTCCCCATCTATCATCCGTAAAACGCGTCCTGCATCAGTGCTGCTTTTGGCATGCGCTGTGGACACCGTTCGAGCTCGGGACCATGTGGGTCTCTCTCTCTCTTGGCCCCTCCTGGGCAGAACGGCCGTCGTCGGCTGATCCGTGATCCTGCGGTGAACCTTGTGTTCTAAATGGGTTGAAGTGCAGCGTGACCATGCTGCACGGGGACGACTTTACGTCCTCACATAGAGCTTGCGCATTGGCGTATAGCTCCCTGTTTGCCACGCCCCCGGAAGGGGCGTGGCAACGGGTTTCCTGCGAACAAGCTCGCTTCCGCATCGCCGGAGCGGGCTTTTTTTTGTTTTAGGAACCCTCGAACAGGAGCTGATCATGCTGACTGCCATCGACCAGAATTCCCAGATTCGTGCCGCCATTGCGGCCACGCTTGCCCGTAGGCGGCCCGACTATGTCGACATGCCGCACGCGTGGCGAAGTTTGTGCGAAGCGGCCCACGTGGCCGGTCTAGCGGAGCCCGCGCGAGCGGCGTTCCTTTCCCAAGTAACGACCCAGCGCGGGGCCGACACAGCCCTGCGCCTTCGGGAGCATGCTGCGTCCATCCGCGTCGCCGTCGTTCAATTCCTTGAACGCAGGAGCAACGCATCATGCAACGAGCCATTGGCTACAGCGACTTCAGCAGTCCCCGCAGTCTCATAGAGGAACGGCCGGCCAGGCCGCCGATCATTGGCAAGATCCGCCCGGGCATCAAGGTGCTCACCAAGGCGGCCAAGGCCAACCCGGAGGCGGTCAAGATTCACGACGCGATGCTGGCGCTTGGCGAGTCGTTCGAATCCATCGGCAACGAAATCGAGCGCAAGACCAAGCTTCGCAACGCGCTGGTACCCAAGAACACGGGGTGGTTTACCTGCCGCGGTTCGGACTTCACCAACCCTGCCACCGCCGAGGAGATTCTCCAGAAGTACGGGGAGGATCGCGGCGACGGCCTCAAGCTGTGGCGTTTCCCGGTGATTTTCGCCTTCGACGACTGGCTGGCCAACATGCCCAACCAGTTGAAGGTCTGGGGCTCCCGCGGCCTGCAGTACTTTTCGGACTACGGGCCGGACGGCAAGCGATACTGCAAGATGTACGCAGCGCCGGAAGTCGATCAGCGCGCGCAACGCGCAAAGCGTCTGTTCGGCGGGCGGACCATCATCCTGCGCCAGGACGATGCCATTCCCGATGGCGTGTGCGATCCGCACCAGTGTCCACAGTACCAGGAGCGCAAGTGCAACCTCAGCGCGAGCTTCTTCTTCGCGGTCCCAGATATTAAGGGCCTCGGCCTGATCGAATTGCCTACCAACTCCATTTACGTGCTGCAGAAGGCGTATGCCGCCATGCAGACGGTGGCAATGGCACGCGGTGGACGCCTGGCCGGTATGAGGTTCTGGCTCTCGAAGAAGGCCGTCGAGATCACCCGCATTGGTGAAGATGGCCTGCCGATTCGGCAGGAACAGATGCTCACCATGCTGGATGCGGAGATCGACCTTGGCGCGCTGCTGGATGGTGCTGATCAGCTCGCCATCGAAGGGGCAAACCATGCGGTTGCGTTGCTGGAAGGCACTTCGGCAGCGACGGACGATGTGCCGTTGGCGTCGACCGGAGAGTTCGCGGGCGCCGTGCCAGTCGTGACGGTATCGGAGGGCACGGCAGGAGCGTTGCCCGAACCGGGCGCGCCGCCCATGGCTGGCGCATCCGACCCCGAGGATCGCGAGAGCATGCTGGCCGACCTTGCCGCCCGCCTCGGCATGGCAGCGGGGCAGGAGAAGATCGACCTGCTGACCTTTGCCCGTATCGAGTATGGGCAGGGCTGGACCAAGCGGCCCAAGGACATCGACAGCCTGATCGGCGAGATGCAGACGGCGCTGGCCAACCCCATGGCCTTCCGCGAGCAAGTCCGCGCCCGCGTGCGCGAGGCGACCTTGCCGGTCTGACGGCATCGAGAGGGGGAGCGGCGCAGTAGCGTCGTTCCCCCTGTTCTTTCCCCCATTTCCTTTCACCGGTGGCCACGCCGGTCACACCTTTTCATGCCCGCGCCACACCGGCGCAACCTTCCTTTGGAGAATCACACATGCTCGACGCAAATGAGAGCCTGCTGTTGGCTCACTTTTCTGACCTGCACTACTCGCCCGGCCATCTCGCCGAGGCGGACCGCTGCTTTGGCTTCGCGGTCCAACACGCGATCGCCGCCGGCAGTCGCGTCGGTGTCGTCTCCGGCGACTCGACCGACCATCGTCTGGACGCTCACACTCCAGCACTGCGTGTGTTGGCCGAACGCATCCAGCAGCTCTCCGAGCACATGGCCGTCGTTATGCTCCAGGGAACGTATTCCCACGAGCCGCCGGGCACGCTGGATCTGTTTCGCCTCGTTGGCAGCCGTTACCCGGTCTACATTGCCGACCGCATCCACCAGGTGGCGCTGTGCAATGGGTCATTTACCCCGTCCACCGGCGCGCTGTTCACGCCGGCGGAGATCGAGGAGCTGCTCGCAAGCGCGGTGCCGGAGGTGGTCTTCACCTGCGTCCCCACGGTCAACAAGGCCATGCTCGCGGCGGCAGTCGGGACGACCGAGGCCGCTACCGCGGTGGGGGACCATCTGGCTACCTACCTGCATGCTGCTGGCACGGTGAATCGTCTTTTACGGGCCCGTGGCATTCGCACGGTAGGCATTTCGCACGGCACGGTGAACGGCTGCCAGACCGAGCACGGCGTACCGATGGCTGGATTCGATCACGAGTTCACCATTGGGGCGCTGTTCGACGCGGAATGCGACGGCTTCATGCTCGGCCATATCCATCGCGCCCAGCAATGGGACCGCGAGGGCCGGCTGGTGGCGTATCCGGGTTCGATCGGGCGCTTCCACTATGGCGAGATCGGTGACAAGACCTACCTGCAATGGCAGGTCACGCCAGGACGAGCGACCACTACGCCAGTGGTGACGCCGGCTCGCGAGACCCTGTGTATCGACTTCGAAGGCCTACCCGATATGTCGGAGCTGGCCCGCGTGGCGGCGCAGGCTACCGACAAGTTCGTGCGCATCCGCTGGGTTGTGGACGAGGAGCACCGTCAAGCGGTCGATCGCGACGCCATCGGCGTGCTGTTTGCGGGCGCTGCCGAAGTGAAGCTCGAAGGCCGTGTGCTGCCCGCCGTGCGCAGTCGCGCGGAAGGCATCAGCCGTGCCGCCAGCCTGTCGGAGAAGATCACGCGATGGGGCGAGTTGACGCAGGTCGACACTGTCCCGCTGCTGGATCGGCTGTCGATGTTG
The DNA here is from genome assembly GCF_029278605.1 of Cupriavidus sp. WKF15. Classification (NCBI taxonomy): domain Bacteria; kingdom Pseudomonadati; phylum Pseudomonadota; class Betaproteobacteria; order Burkholderiales; family Burkholderiaceae; genus Cupriavidus; species Cupriavidus sp. WKF15. The sequence continues at coordinate 159,471 of NZ_CP119574.1, read as the reverse complement.
GAGCATGCAGATCCGCAGGCCATTGCGGACCTGGTGCTGCAGCAACCCGACAATGCCGACGCCTCGACCAAGGTTGCCCCCGTAGCTGCTCCGGACGTTGTGTCCATACCGGTGGTCGACACCGAAGTGTCTGCAGCGCCAGCAGTGCCTGTCGCGCGTCCTGAACGCTTCCTTGAGGAGATCCCCGCACCGCTACAAGCGATGGACTGGCTCTCCGATGACCTGTTTGCGGAAGCAACCGCCTAACTCTTGAACCTGGCCGAAAGTTCCGAGAGCCCTTTGGGGCTGTCGAAACAAGGTTTTACCCGCGTCTTCCGGACGCATCGACCGTAGTTTTATCCCATTGAACCCTGACGGGTGCTTCCCGTCCGGGACAGCACTCCGTCCCATCTGGAGTGCATCATGATGTTCTATCCCGCGGGCGCCGACTGGGCCCAAACCTTTGAAACCACCATCGCCGCGCCCGACCTGGCCGCGCGCCTGGCGGACGCACACGGCTTTACCCGCAGCACCTTGTTCCAGCCGTTCGGGGCAGGGCGCGGCGCGGTGATCGCCCAGCGCGACCATCTGCTGGTCCTTGCGGTGCACGCCGCCGACGGCCAGCACTGGTACGAGGTCACCCCCTCGCTCGAAATGCAGAACCTGCTTTGGTCGTTCACCAATGGCTACGCCAGCCAGTGGAGTGCGCTGGAGTTGAAGGCGCTGTGCGGCTGCACGGCGTGGCCCGACGTGATTGCGCTGGCTCGCCAGCAATTCGCGGCGGCCGTGCGTTCCCTGGAGCGTGCACTGGCCGGGCGGCCCGAACAGGACGCCCCAGCAGTTGCCCCTGACATGCCGTTCTACGACGGCGACGTGATGGAGTTGCCGGCGGATTACCTGGCATCCATGACCGGTACGGAGGTGTCCGAATGCGTCCACTGAAACTGACCCTCTCGGGCTTTCATGGCGTGCGCGATGGCATGCGCCGTGACAGCGTGACGTTGGACCTGATTCACTTGCCACCCGGCTTAATCGCGCTGGTCGGCCCCAACGGGGCGGGCAAGACGACGCTGATGGACAACCTGCACCCGTACCCGATCATGCCGAGCCACGCCTCGAAAATGACCGCGGATGGCTTCTCCTACTGGGATCACCTCTGTGGCACCCGTGGCGAGAAGGATCTGGAGTGGGAGCACGCCGGCAAGCTGTACCGTTCGGCGTTCGCTTTCCGGAATCCGGGCAAGAGCCGCAAGGCGGAGTACTACCTGTTCGAGAAAGGCGCCGCAGGTGACTGGGTGCCGCTGCAGCTTCCCGACGGCACGCTGTCGGATGGCAAGGCAGATACCTACAACCGCTGCATTGAGGCGGTGTTGGGGTCTCCCGAAGCGTTTTTCACCAGCGTGTTCTCTGCCCAGAACCGTCGGCCGATCGCCAGCTACCAGGCTAGCGAGATCAAGCGCCTGCTGGCTGAGTTGCTTGGGATCGAGCACTTGCGCGACCTGTCGGCGAAGGCCGGCGAAGTGGCAAAGGTGCTGGGGCGCAGTCTGGACACCCTGCAGCGCGAGTTGGTGGGCCTGTCCGCCCAGCGTGAGCGGGCGGTGCAGTTGGGCCGGGAGATCGGCCAGACCGACGAGGCATTGACGGCGGCACGGCGCGAGCGCGATGCGGAAACAGCCAACGGCGCAAAGCTCCTGCAGGAGCGTGCGACGCAGGCTGCCAGGCAAAGCGCGAGTGCGGCGACCGAAGCGCGTCTGCGCGAACTCAGGCAACGGGAAACCGAACTGGGGGCGCGCCGGCGGCAACTGGAATCTGACCACCGTGCAACAGCCACCCGTACCGCAACGCGGCGCCGGGAGCTAGAGCAGTTGGTGGCCAGCCGCAAGCTGACCCTGGCCGAAGGGCCGGTGATCCTCGCGGCAGGCGAGCAGCGCGATGCCTTGCAGATGGCCATTGGCCGGAAGCAGGGTGAGTTTGGCGCGTTGCAGCAGGCGGTGAGCCAGTTGGAATCGCAGCGGACGCAGCAAGCCGCGCTTTCCACCAAGTTGCAGGGGCTCGAAGCCCGCGGCAAGTCGGCGGCGCAATTTGCTGGCTCGCTGAAGGCCCAGGCCGATGTGATCGACACGGTGCCATGCCGGGCCGATCCGATGCACAACACGTGCCCGTTGCTGGCGCAGGCGCGCGAAGCCCAAGGCAAGTTGGCCGAACAGGTCATCACGGTGCGGGATTTGCGGGCCAGCTACCAGGCCAAGCAGTTGGCGATGAAGCCGCTGGCCGATGCGCTGGCGGCTCTGCCCGGCCAGCGCACGGCCTTGACTGCCCTGCAGGCGGAATTGGCTCGCGACCAACAGGAGTTGCAGCGCCTGACCGCGCTGGCGGCCCGCAAGCCAATGCTCGACGTCGCCCGGGAGGGCCTGGTGCAGGCCGAGCGGGACCAGACGGCACTCGGTGAGGAGGAGGCTGCTGCCGCGGCAATTTTCGCGCGGGAAGTGGCGGAAGCCGATTCGCAGTTGTCGACCGTCCAGCGAGAGCTATCCGGGCTGGCCACCGAAGACGTGACCGGCATGCTGGCCGCGCTGGACCAGCGCCTCCGCCAGAGCCGGGAAGCGGTGGTGGCTCTTGATGGGAGGATTGAAGTCCTGATTCGCCAGCAGGCCACCTTGTCGACCGAACTCGAACGGGTCACCCCTATGGTTGCCGGCTTGCCCGCAGTTCAGGGTAAGGCCGATCGGCTCTCTGACGAGATCGCGCAGTGGAAGCTGCTCGCCAAGGGATTGGGCAACGACGGCGTCATCGCGTTGTCCATCGATGACGCGGGGCCGGCCCTCACGCGCATCGTCAACGACCTGCTGCTCGCTTGCTACGGACCGCGATTCACCATCGCGATTCAGACGCAGACGACGCTGGCCAATGGCGAGAAGCGTGAAGGGTTCGAGATCGCCGTCAACGACGGGGAGAACGATTCCACGAAGGACTTCTCGGTGATGTCGGGCGGACAGAAGATCTGGATCAACGAATGCCTGACCCGTGGGATTGCGCTTTACCGGGCGCAGGACACCGGGCAGGCCATCCAGACGCTGTTTACCGACGAAGCCGATGGCCCGTTGGATCCCGAGCGCAAGCGTGCCTTCATGCGAATGAAGCGGGAAGTGCTGCGCCAGGGCGGGTATGAGCGGGAATTCTTCATTTCGCACACGCCGGACCTGGTCGACGAAGCCGATGCGGTCATTGATGTGGTGGCCTTGGCTGCCCAGTAGTTCGTAACAACCCTTTGTAGCCATGCCCGTCGCCCCGAAAGGGACGCGGGCATTTTTCCTTTTTGAACGAGGAGTTTCTGATGAAAAGTAACATCGATGTGGTCGCGACTCCGCAGCCTATCGAGCTGACCGGAGAGCAGGACGGTGCGATCGCTCGGGCGATTGAGCTCGGTAAGCGGCAGATCCCAGCAGGAGATCGCCGATGGCCGTATTCCGCCGACGGTGACCGACTTCGCCGGGCTACACGATTTCGTGGATGCCAATGAGTTTGGCGGACTGTGCGAGGACGATGGCGAGTGGAACCGCCTGTTCCCGCGCACCAGCGCCGCGGAAGAAGATGCCTTCTTCGAGGCCGCCAACCGCGTGCAAGAGGCGCTGGGCCAGTGGTTGACCGCCAGCGTCGAACGCAACGCATTGTTGGTCGAGAAGCTTGTCGAGGATGCACTGAACGCTGCATGCCTCTCCGTGCAGGATGGCCTCAAGGCGAGCGCGGGTGACGTAGCGGGGGTGTTCTTTTCCGGATCGCAGAAGGAGGCGTTTCAGACTATGTTTGCGCGCTACGTGCTCTGCGAGATTTCCGTGATGGCTGAAGATGAAGGGGTTTGACCAGCCGGAGCATGAAACCGGCTGAGGATCGGTATCACTGGCCTCATGCGGTAGAAAAGAGACAAGGCCGCTAGTCAGGTTTGCGAGCACCCGCGAAAGCCATGAGGTAAGGAACGCTTTTGGAGGAGTTGCGCACCGATTCCAGACAGGAGACCCAGCAGCATGCCGGCGCTCAAGTCCACGGCCACATGCTGTCGAACCTGGATGACGGTATAAAGGATGGCCAGACCCCACACAAAACCAACAAGTGTGACCCAAAAGTTCTTCGTTTTGGCCAACGCCCACGCGCACAAAAAAGTCAGGGCGCCATGCAGAGAGGGCAGGCAGTTGCAACGACTGTCCCATTTTTGCATCCAGACCAGGAACTGCGCACTGATACTGTTGTCGGCTATGGTCGGGTAGTGCAGCGTCGTGGGCCACAGCACAAATATGGTTCCTGCAACCACCCCGCTGGCCTGCAGGGCACGAGTCAGCCAACGCAGGGTAGGGGTGTCAACGACCAGGTAGGTCAGTGGAACCATAATAAAGAATGACAGGTATATCCATACACCTGCTGGATTGAACGGAATGGCCCTGTCCAGGAATGTTTCCGGCAGCACCGTTTGTCGCGTTGGGGTGAAAGTACACAGCAGGATGTACAGTAGTCCAACGGGCCCCCAGCCCCGCAGCTGCTGCATTAAGCGAGTGCGCAGGTTCATCATGTCATCTGCCACGAAAAACGTGCGCAAATGTGCGCGCCGTTTCCTTCCCGCCCCGAGGCTCCTTGCTGGCCGACCTCGTCTCTGACGGATGTAACTTTCCCGCCCACAATTGGCGACATGCCTCTCGCAGTGCGATTCGTTGCCGAACCACTCGCCACGGGTAGCGCAGTTTCGGTTGCGAGCCGTTCAAGGCTGATCGCTGCGTTGTGATCGCGGTCATGACTAATGCCGCAGGCCGGGCACACGATGCGACGCTCGCTAAGCGCAAGTCTGTCGAGCTTATTGCGACAGCAGGACATCAGCTTACTCGACGGAAACCAGCGATCTGCAAACACAAGGTGCGTGCCGTATCTCTTCGCCAGGCAAGTCGTCAACGTGCAGAAAGGCCCCGGAATCGCGAGATTTCGGGGCCTTTCCTTTTGCAGCTGTCGGTCGCGAATCGATTACAGGGCGGCGTCCTTGAGCTTCTTCAGGGGACGCACCTTCACCTTCACGCTGGCCGGCTTGGCGGCGAACCACTGTTCCTGACCGGTGAACGGGTTTTTGCCGAAGCGCTTCTTCGTGGCCGGTACCTGGATGGCCTGCACCTTGAACAGGCCCGGCAGCGTGAATTCGCCTGCGCCCTTCTTGTGAATGGCGCTGACGATGGTGTTCTCCAGATGGGCGAGCACCGTCTGAACGGCCTTCTTTTCCAGCTGGGTTTGCTCGATCAGGTGAGCCAGCAGGCTGGACTTGTTGAAGGTGTCCTTGATCGGCTTGGCGACCGGGGCGGCAGTGGCTGCCTTCTTAGCCGGGGCGGCAGCCTTCTTGGCCGGAGCGGCTTTCTTCGCTGCGGTCTTCGTTGCAGTCTTTGCTACAGGTTTTGCTTTCGTGGCCATAGTCGTAGGTCTGGATGGAAATGCGCGCCTGCAAGCCGGATTTGGCTTGCAGCGCACCGGCGAAGCATAGCAAAGAGGGGCGGCTGTGCAAGGCCGGGATTTCACGCAGCGTTCGAACGGTGCGCGCTTACAACGGTCTGTCGACAGGGATCGTGGCGGCGATGCGGTCGCACGTGCGGTGGCTGGACAGGCCCAGCATCTGGCTGACTTCCTCGCGCGAGCGTCCGGCCAGTAGTTGCCGCCGGCCGAAGGTATTGCGCAGCGTGCGCGGGCTCATCTCCGCGTCCGCCCCGCCAATCGCTTCGAGCACCGCTGACACGATGCGGCCGAAGCTCATGTCTGTGACCGGGCGCCCGTCCGGGGTGAGCGTGAATAGTCGATCGCCCTCGATCGGCAGCGTCTTGCGTCGCGTCAGCCACGCACGCAGTACGGGCAAGGCAAAGTCGGGCAGGTGCACCGTGCGGGCGTCTCGCGGCCCGTGTGCCGGCACGAAGAGGTAAGGAGGGCGGGCGTCCGGGACCAGGTCCAGGATGCGCGCGGCGCGGGCTTCGGCGGCGGTGATGCCGGTAGCCAGAAGCGTGGCGACGATGGCGCGGCTGCGCAGTTGTGCCAGATCGTTGGCAGGGGATTGTAGATACGCCTGCAGCCGTGCATCGGCGTCGGCGTCAAGATACTGCGGCGTGGGTTCAGTGTCCGGCCATCGCTCGACGGCGAGAAAAGGGGCGGCCGGGTTGTCCTGCCGAATGCCGGCGAAGACCAGGTGCCGGCATAGCCGGTCCAGCAACTTGACGTACCGCATGCGCGTGGCTTGGGAATAGGTGCGGGCTTCCGCGCTTAGCCAGAACGCCTCGATATCGTCGGCGCCAAACGTGACGACAGACGTTTCTCTGGCCATCAGATGTCGGCGGAAGTGCTCGAACATGGCCTGGTGCTGGACGATCGAACGAGCCGCGAACGGGCGGCGATCCGCGCCGGCGGCCTCGCGTGCCTGCCAGTCCCGGTAGGCCGAGGTGGGATTCGTGAGCCAGAGGGTATCCATGACCGCTGTTATATACTGAATTTGCCCCTTCCCACACCCCTGCCGCCTCGTCGAGGCGGATATTGCCTGTAGGAGACGGGGTCACTCCTGCGGCCGGCCGTAGCGATTCCGACGGGCGGATAGCCTTGCACGCGTTCTGGCATAGCGGGGATAGGCGTCATCCAGCATGCCCGTGATCCGCTCCAAGCGGTGCTCCTGCGTGAAGCAGCACGCGAGCAGGCATTCCCAGGCGCAGTAGCGCCTGCGGGAACTGGAGATTGCCGACCTTCGCCCGTGCCTTCAGGCCTGCGCGTCGGGAGGCGGTTGAGCTGTGCCAGACCGGGTCAACCACGCCAGACAAACTCGTGGCGTTGGCCCATGCGTCGAAGTCGAAGAGTTCGTACGTGGGCGCGCGAGAATCTGCCCGCGCGGGGTCAGCGTTCCATCCTTTCACCGAGGAGCCGGCATGAGCGACTTTGACCGTCAACTGCGATCCAGTCATGCCGCCGATAGAGCGGTGTGCCGTTTAGATTTTGGCCGATCCTCTCGCCGAACGCCGGCAGAGGTCAATTGCACAAGCCGGCGGATCCAACTTCGTGCGGGAACAGGTGAGCAACAACAAGGCCGGTGCATGGGTGAGGGCGTGCGACGGGGTTGAGAACAGGGACAGTCGCGAGGGGGCGGTAAGCATGGGAAGCGGTATTCACGATGATGCTTCCAGATTGCCCACGCACGAGGAACGTCAAGGATGCGCGGCACTCAGGTAGTGTCGAGCAGAGGTTGCCGCATTGTCCGTCCTACGCCAACGCGCGCCACGTGCGTTCCGGGCGCATGGCTTTGGGAGCGGGCCATCCCGATTCGCCCCAATTGGTGATGGTCTCCGTCTCCTCTCGAAAGATGGACTTTCATCTCGGACCTCGGCGGGCGAAAACGCTCATTGCCGATACCCCAAAGCTCTTAATACCGAGGGCCGGCATGAGGCAGTTACCCTAGCCGAGAAGGCAGCCAATCCCGTTTCGGATTATAATTTCACGATCATGAAATCACCTGGCCAGCAGCTTGCTCTCTGGCTTGCCTTCTTCACGGACGGGCCTCTATGCCGCGACCACTACCTGATCCGACGCCGCCTTCGCGCGCGACAATTCGCACCATTCACCAACTGGGCGACCGCATTCGAGCAACCCGCGCCGCGGAACGGATGCCCATTGACCAGGCAGCAAGGCATTGCCGTGTCTCCATCGGCATGCTGTCCAAACTAGAGAACGGCAAGGGAGTCAATCTCGAGCACGCCCTGCGTGTGATGGACGGACTGGGTTTGACGATGCTGGTCGTTCCCAAGGCGCATGCGTCTTGGCTCGAACAGGCAGCGGTTCATGCGGCCAAGATCAGCGAGGGTGCGGCCAGGGACCAGCATGCATGGCCGGAAGCCTAGCACCCGATCAGGCTGGGCCTCATCCTCGGATGCGGTCCTCGATCTGTGCGGAAATACCGTTCGCTTGGCGTGCGGACGCGCCTTACGCCTAAGCTGGCCCATCCGATGCGGTGCTGCTCCTGCGGGCGGCTTTTCTCCCGCTGCGGCATGGACGGCAATCCACGCGTGAGGGGGAATCGGCGAGGAAACAATCACTCTGTCCCAGCCCCCTCCCACCACCGATGCCTAAGCGATCCGCAGTGTCTGTCGCACAACGCCGCAGGTCCTGCGATCGCTGCGCTCAGTATCAAATGTAAAGTAAACGACACTCATAAGATCTCGTGAACGAGACATCTCATCATTATTTGGTATTAATGTCATGATAGCGTGACGTTAATGGCGATTAACGCTTGCTTCGCTGCAAGGTAACGCTATAGTGACGTTAACGTAAAATGAATGTCCCACATAGGTGACGTATGAACCTTGTTGAACTTGGGATGGCTTTCAAGGCCGCCCGTCTCCAGGCGCGCAGGACGCAGCAGGAAGTCGCTGACCTAACTGGCATCTCGCGCTCGCGCATTAGTGCCTTCGAGAACGGTGGACTTCCCGAGCTTGGCGTCGTGAAGGTGTTGTCGCTTTTCGAAACAGTCGGACTCCAGTTGGTCGCTCGTCCCTTGGGGCAAGGCCACACATTGGATGACCTGGTGGCAGAGCAGTTTCAGAGCGTCGGTGGTGCGCATGCCTCCGACATCGAGCACGTTCTCCCGAAGTCGTTATTTGAGCGGAATCGCATTCTGCGGCAGCGGGTCCGCAATGTCCGCACAGGCGAACAAGATTTCCGATCTGGCCTCGCAAGTTTCCTCAAACCAAATACTGGTAAGAAAGATCCCAAGAAATGACAAAGAACCTCGACGTGTATGTCGACGGCCAGATGGTGGGTCGACTCACGGAAGAAGGGGCGGCCGGGGTTTTCAGCTATTTGCCTGGCGTTGATCCGGACAAGCTCGTCTCTCTCCCCATGCCTGTTCGCCTGCAGTCTTACGTATATCCGCGCGGCGTTCATCCAATCTTTCAGATGAATCTACCGGAGGGCTACAAGAAGGACTTCCTTCGAGAAGCCGTTGGCCCGCACGCGGACATGAGTGATATCGGTTTGCTTGAGCTCACCGGAGCGAATGGTATCGGTCGCGTGCAGGTCGTGCCGGAAGGATTGGGGCTGGCAAGCGCAAAGGACGTTGAGGACATGGCCAGCGTGCTGGCTTCTGCAGATTCACGCGAGAGCTTGCTGGGCCTCCTCAGAACGGATATCTCTCAAGGCGTTTCCGGGGTCATGCCAAAGTCATTTGCAGTGGAACGTGCCCCAAATCTGCGTGAGCGGGACAAAGTCACCGCCCAAACGCCGAACTACATCCTGAAGACGGGCTCGGCGGAGTTACCTTGGATCGCTATCAACGAATATCTCTGCCTCGAAGTGGCTCGGCATGCTGGCTTGGAAGTGCCAGTGACTCGCCTTTCCAATGATGGGCAGGTGCTGGCCGTGAAGCGATTCGACCGAACTCCTGACGGATCGATGATTGCGTTCGAAGATTTTTGTTCACTCGCAGGCCATCTTCCAGTGGACAAATACAGCGGCGGTCCTAGCGGGGGAGGGTCACTTGAGGCGCTGGCCAGGATCATCAAGCTACGCGTTCCGCCCGAGCATCAACAAGAGGATATGGCAAGACTGTTCACGCTCCATCTCGTGAACTATGCGTTGAAGAACGGCGACGCGCACCTCAAAAATTTCGCACTTCTTTACACAGCCCACAACAATGCTCGATTTGCGCCGGCGTTCGACATTGTCACTGTGACCGTCTACCCGCACTTGAAGCGAGATACACCCGCGCTCACACTCGCAGGCAAGAAGGTATGGACGTGCGGGAAGACGCTTCATGAAGTCGGCGGTAAAGTCATGGGACTCCCGGCCTTCGTGAGAAAAGCCTGCCTCGAGAAGGTGGAAGATGCGGTCCAACAAGTGCTGCCGATAATGCAAGAGATGACGGAGCGATTCCCCGATTTTCGGGAGACAGCGAAACTGATGGCGGACGAGTGGGCAAGGGGCTTGGAGGATATCAAGCCGACTGCCAAGCCCGGGAAGACCGAGCCCGCGCCGCTGCGCGAGCAAATTGGCTTGTCTGGCCCGAAGGGCACCGCAAAAAAGGAAGTGAACCCCTATATCAACCCGGATGGTGCGTTTAGCCACAAATCACGATAGCGCTGGCTGGCCGCATGGGAGCCGTCAAAGAGACCGGGCCGTGAGGTCGGTCCAAATCCGTGTATGCCAACGGACGTAGCGGCAGGGCGTGTCGTGCCGAGCTTCTCGTCGATGAAGATCCGCGACGCTGACCCAGCGCGGGCCGATTCTTGTGCGGCCGCGGACCGCTTCCTCGACCTCGAACTTGGCCGATGGATCAAACTCATAATTGCGGCCGCACGTTGGCTCGCCCAGGGAGCCAGCCAATTGGATCTAGCGGGAGCGACAGGCTGGAATTGCACGGGCGTCAATCTCGTCCTGCGGGTGCTGGACGGACTGGGTAACCATGCTGGTCGTGTTGAAGGCACATGGTTCTTGGATCGAGCAGGCAGAGGTCCATGCGACCAAGCCTTCAGAGTGATCACGGGCGCAATCGTTCCGGCTTCCTTCAACACGCACGGGGGCGGGACGGTCGGAAGCTAGGGCCAGCCCGAGCATCACGCTGACCGCGGAGACGTAAGCATCCTGACGTACGCCGGTAAGTCCAGGTACTGGTATCCGTCCGTAGAATTCCCAGGAGATCATGCTCCAATAGTCCCAAGCCTACTGGAGCATCGTCCTGGCGATGCTCATCTGTTCGTTCTCAAACGCGGGCGCGAAATCGTCCAGGTCGCGTGCGGTCATGCCCACGGCGGAAGACCGGGCGACGGTTTGCCAGTCGACGATGGCCTGGTACACCTGGCCCAGCACTCGCTGAACGGCAGCCGCATTGAGGCGAAAATAGGCAGCCACACCTACGACCGCTTCGATGGAGTCGACGGGGCCATAGCCTTCATCGAGCCACAGCTTGAGCTCCTGATCTTTGTCGGGGAACGGATTGATATCGAAGGCCGGCGACAGGCGCCACTGGCCGTGCTCCACATGCAGAAAGCCGTGGTTTTGTACGTGGTCGTCGACGTTTGTGATAAGCAGATTGAACGCCAGCCGACGCCATAGCTCTTCAAGGTCGCGGGCGGGATCGACACTGTTGGCGATGATGGCGTCGGCAATCTGCGTGTATGCGTAGTCTTCCTGCCGAGAAGCCTGCATCATTGAGCCAGCTGACAGGTAGGGAATTCGCCCGCCATTGGCGACCCGGTCGAACCGGCGAACAAGCGCGACAGGGATGTCATCAGACATGACGATGCGGGAGTCTGCTACCGAGATGCCCGCGGCGGCTGCCAGGTGCAGGGCCAGAATCTCGCCCCGGGTCACGCTGCGGTCGTCCTTGACACTTGGAAACTTGCCGATGGCCAGGTGGCCGTCTTCATCGACGATGGTGCACTTCGGGCGCATCCCGCCCAGCGACGTACCGCGTCCGCGCAGGTAGCGCAAGTCGGCTTCGGTCTCCTGGTTCATCTCCACCGCGCGAGAAGCTGCCATCAGGTGTGCGAGCTCTAGCAGCGGCGGTGTGCCTCGGCCGTCGTCTTCGATGACCCGCAGGAACTCCCTGGTATTCTGGTCGACAAGCCGGACGGCGCCGATTCGACTCACATCGTCAACGCCCAGCAGGTAGTCCAACTCGCTCAATTCGGCGGCTGGGACGGGCTTGCCGTTCTGCTGGGCCTGTTTGCGGCGCTTGGCGTGGTCGCGCGCGATGACCCGGCAGCCCCAACCGTCGGGCTCCGTGTCCGCGAACGCGAAATGGAAGATGGAGTCCTCCTTGGAGGGAGCTTTGCGGAACTGGTTGCCCTCTACAAGGGGGAGGTCGGGTGAAATCCAAAACCTGTCAGCACCGGCCAGCCAGACGTTATCGTAGGAAAAGCTGGAATGTTCCCGTTTGCCGTCCTTCGTATACGACAGTTCGCCAAGAGGAATCCCGGCCCGGCCCAGCACGACGCTCACCTTCTTTTGTTTGAGAGCCATTAGAGTGCTCCCGTCTTCTTGGCGCTCTTGCGCCGCACGCGCTGGGGCAGCCGCTCGTTCATGAGTGACAAGCCAATCTCATCGGACGCCGTGTCCAGCAAGTCAGTGATTTTGTTGAGCTCGCCAAGGACGAAGAATGCTTGGACGACTGTCCCGATTTGTACCCGCGAGTCACCCTTTTCCATCCGACGCAGGGTGGCGACCGACGTCTGAATGCGCTCGGCCATGGACTCCTGTGTCAGCTGTCGGCGACGGCGGGCCAGCGACAGGTCGTGGCCCAGTTTTATCAAGGCGCGAGAGACTGGCGTCGGCAAGACGTTGTCATCACTAGCGCTCATATATGAGCGTTTTTGCAAGATACGGGTGGCCATGTGCGCGGTTATGGGCGGGTGACTATACCGCGGTTATTTTCGCCAACCTTCGCTGAGAGGTCAAGTGATCGCTCAGATATGAGCGATCATTTTGGTTTTTCGCTTATGCGTGAGTGCTTATTCCGGACCTGGGTTCGGTGGGTTAGATGCTCAAACGGCGTGAAGCGTCATATGCGGCGCCCTTGTGCGCTTATCGCGCAAATCTCGGCGGAGAGGGCTCTTCTTTCCCACATCTTCGATGCTGCCGCACCGAAAATGGATCGGCCGACCGTGTCGGCTGCGAATGCCCTCCAGAAAGAAAATAGGGCCGCAGGACAATGAAAGATGGAGATGAAATTGAGCGTCAAGAAGCATTTGATCAGCGTGGTGCAGCTTGCGGCTATCGCCTGCGTTGCTGTTGGCAACAATGCCGTCGCGGCCGACGCCTGGCCCGTCAAGCCGATCAAAGTGATTGTTCCCTATACGCCCGGGGGATCTACCGACACTGTGTCGCGCGTCGTATTCGAGAAGGTCTCTCAAAGTCTTGGGCAACCGATCATCATCGAGAACAAGCCGGGCGCGAACAGCACGCTGGGGGTCGGTGTCACGGCCCGCTCGGCACCGGACGGTTATACCTTCGTGTCGGTCCTGGCGGCGTACAGCGCAAACATGTCGCTGTATTCAAAACTGAGCTACAAACCGTCGGATCTGGTGCCAGTTGCTCAAATGGCGGAGCTGCCGCTGTTCCTATTTTCAAGCAAGAAGCTGCCGGTCAAGACGGTGGCCGAGCTGGTCGCTTACGGCAAGGCGCATCCAGACACGCTTACCTTTGGCTCCAGCGGCGTCGGCAGCTCGGCGCATCTGACCGGCGAGCGGTTCGCGATGGAATCGAAGGTAAAGATGACGCACGTCCCATATAACGGTAGCGCTCCGATCTTGCCGGCACTTGTTTCGGGCGAGGTCTCGGTTGCATTCGATCCGTTGCTCGTACCGATGCCGCACGCGAAGCAGGGCAAGATCAACGTGCTGGCGGTGGCCTCTGCAAAACGCTGGCCTGGCGAGCCAAATATCCCGACCATGGAAGAAGCAGGATTTCCGGGCTTCGTGATGAGTTCGTGGACTGGACTCCTCGCGCCAGCTGGCACGCCGCAGGCAATCGTCGACCGGATGGCCAGGGAGATCGCTACGGCTGTGCGCAACCCGGATGTTGCAAAGAAGCTGACCGACCTGGGTTTTGTGCCGGTGAGTGGTACGCCGGATGAGTTTCGCAAGCTGATCGAGCGGGACACCGCGCGTTACGCGGCAATCGTCAAAGCCGGCAAGATTTCGCTCGACTAGAGGTCTTGTTCCGCAGACAGTGGAGCCGCGCAAGTTGGTGTATTGCGCGGCGTTCGCTAGCATCTAGCCGAATCTGGCAAGCAAAGGATCCCTCGCCCAACGGCCTATCTCACAAGCGGTCGTTGTCGAGTTGAGTTAACTTTCACGATAGTGAAAGAACCCTGTGAGCCGCCTCCACGCTGGCTTTCCTTCTGCACGGAACGTGTCCCACTCCCTGATCCGACGCCCCCCTCACGCGCCACCATCCGTACCATTCCGCAACTGGGTGACCGCATTCGCGCCACCCGAGTAGGGGAAGCGATGCCTATTGACCAGGCAGCAAGGCATTGTGGTGTGTCTGTCGGCATGCTGTCCAAGCTAGAGAACGGCAAGGGCGTCAATCTCGAGCACGTCCTGCGTGTGCTGGACGGACTGGGTTTGACGATGCTGGTCGTGCCGAAGGCGCATGGTTCTTGGCTCGAGCAGGCAGCGCCCCATGCGGCAAAGGTTGGCGACCGTTCCATCAGACTTGCTCATTCCTGCTCAAACAGGAACAAAGCTGACTTCCCGCTTCGCGGAGGACGGTTTCACTCGGGTCTTGCGATCCGAGCCAGAGCCTTCCTCTCCACGGGCTGACACCGTGGAACTCACGGCGTGGTTGCACAGGTTCACGGCCGCGTTCACATCGCGGTCGTGAATCGTCCCGCACGGGGGACACATCCATTCGCGCATGGACAGCGGCAAGCTCTCCAGCTTGTGTCCGCACGCCGAGCACGTCTTGCTGCTGGCATAGAAGCGGTCGGCCACCACCACCTTGGCTCCGCGCATGTCCGCCTTGTACTCCAGCTGCCGCCTCAGTTCGAAGAAGCTCATGTCGGCGATCGAACGCGCCAGGTGCCGGTTCTTCACCATGCCGCGCACGTTCAGGTCTTCAATGCCGATGGTGTGGAAGCGGCGAGTGAGATCAGTCGTGAGCTTGTGCAGGGCATCCGAGCGGATGGTTGCGATGCGGGCATGCAGCTTCGCCAGCTTTGCCTTCGCCTTGCGACGATTGGCCGATCCCTTGACCTTGCGCGACAGGCTGCGCGATAGCTTGCGCAGGCGGGCTAGCAAAGCCTTGTGCGGCTTGGGACCAGGAATCGCCTCTCCCGTCGAGAGCGTGGCCAGCGCCGACACACCCAGATCGACACCCACTGCCCCTTGGTTTTCGGCTTCGGGCAGGTGCGAACTGTCGGGTGTGTCCACGGTGATGCTGACGAACCAGCGGTCGGCCACACGGGAGACCGTGGCCGACATGATCTTGCCAGCAAAGCGCAACGTCTCGCGCATGCGCACCCAGCCGAGATTGGGGATGCGAATGCGTGAGGCGTCGATATAACAGCTGACGGAGCCTGTCATCAGTCTGCAACGGCAGTTCGACAGCCCGAAGGGCCTCAACGAGGCTAGGGAGATCGCTGCGAAGGACGGAGCGCGATCGACCTGACAGACCTCTGCCAAGGCATCCCTCGAAAACATCTCACCGTTGGAAGCGCTTGAGCGAGGCATGCTCGAGCGTCAAGGACGCGGCCGAAGCGTTCGCCGAACGCTAGGAGACCCCTTGTCGCTGACTCCGCCCAGCAAGCGTCATGGCACGGCTCAGCGGAGCCGCTCAAATAACACCGGATTGTCGGCGACGGCTCACCTGTGATACAAGATGGCCGCACGTCTGGCGCAGGCCGGCGGCGTCATCTAAATCTTGGAACATTCAGAACATGGCAACAGGTACCGTCAAGTGGTTTAACGATGCGAAGGGTTTTGGCTTCATCACGCCGGACGACGGCGGCGATGACCTGTTCGCGCACTTCTCCGAGGTTCAGGGAAGCGGCTTCAAATCACTTCAGGAAGGCCAGAAGGTCAGTTTTGAAGTCAAGCAGGGCCCCAAGGGGAAGCAGGCAGCGAGCATCAAACCGCTGTAAGTCTTCTGCGCTGCGGGTCTGGAGCAGGGCGTCGAAAGGGGCCGCGCCTCCGCCTTTCTCAATGCTCGAGAAAGGGCCTCAACTTGTCAGCGCGACTGGGATGCATCAGTTTGCGCATCGCATTGATCTCAATCTGACGGATCCGCTCGCGGGTCACGTCGAACTGCTTGCTGACCTCTTCAAGCGTACGATCAGAGGTCGTATCGAGGCCGAATCGCATCCGCAGGACCTTGGCCTCGCGCGGCGATAACCCGTCGAGTGCCTCATCTATCGCGGCGCGCATATTCGCCTGAATCGCGGCCTCAGCCGGTGAACTCGCCGAGACATCCTCAATCATGTCGCCGAGCGTCGCGTCGGCGTCGTCGCCCACAGGGGTCTCGAGCGAGACAGGTTGCCTCGCGCTCTTGAGGATACTGCGCACTTTTTCCTCGGACATCTCCATGCGCTCGGCGAGGACAGCGGGATGCGCTTCCTGTCCCGTCTGTTGCAGGAATTCGCGCGAAATCCGGTTCAGCTTGTTGATCAACTCGATCATGTGGACCGGCACACGAATGGTCCGCGCCTGATCGGCAAGCGCGCGCGTGACAGCCTGTCGGACCCACCAGGTGGCGTACGTCGAAAACTTCCAGCCGCGCCGGTATTCGAACTTGTCCACCGCTTTCATCAGGCCGATATTGCCTTCCTGGATGAGATCCAGGAACTGCATGCCGCGGTTCACGTATTTCTTGGCGATTGAAATGACAAGGCGAAGATTTGCTTCGATTAGCTCTCGCTTGGCCTGCCGCATCTTCAACTCCGCGGCACTCATCTGGCGATTGATCTGCTTGAGCTGCTGGAGGGGCAGCGAGACCCTGGCCTCGATGTCGATGAGCTTCTGCTGGCTGGCCTGAATGGCCGGCAGATGTCGCTTGAGCGCGGCGCCAAACTGCGGCGAAGTCGCCGCCATGTGGCGGGTCCATTTAAGGTCGGTCTCGTGTCCCGGGAACAACTCGACAAACGCCTCGCGCGGCATGCCGCAACGGTCGACGGCGATCTCCAGGATGCTGCGCTCGATCGCTCGAACCTCGGTAACCTGTTCGTGCACACTGGCACACAGGCGGTCGATCGTCTTGGCCGTGAAGCGGATCGGCGCCAGTTCGCGCTGGATCTCCGAGCGCAGTCGCGCAACGGCTGCGGAACGGGCTTTCCCGGTCACGGGCGCGTCCGGCAACTGCTCGAACAGTGCCCGCACGCACGCGAAAATCGCAAGACTGTCGACCGTGAGTTCTTCGAGGCGGGCTGCGTTCGCTTTCTCCGGATCCCCGGCGTCCGCTTCAGCCTCATCACCGTCTGAGTCATCGTCGGAGGCGTCTGCTTCCACTTGAACTTCATCGGACTCCAGCGCCATTTCGCTTTCGTTCACATCGTCGCTGATGCCAGCGACCAGCTCGTCGATACGCAGTTCGCCGGCAACGATGCGGTCCACATCGGCGAGAATCGTGGACACGACTGACGGGCACGCGGCGATCGCCTGAATCATGTCCTGCAAGCCGCCTTCAATGCGTTTAGCGATTTCGATTTCGCCGGCGCGAGTGAGCAGTTCACTGGCGCCCATTTCGCGCATGTACAGCCGGACCGGATCAGTCGTGCGGCCGAATTCGGAATCGACGGTCGACAGTGCAGCTTCCGCTTCCTCGTCCGCCTGATCGTCGGATGCCGCGGCAGGCGCGGCGTCGCTTAACAGGAGCGTCTCCGCGTCGGGCGTCTGCTCGTACACGGCCACCCCCATGTCGCCGAACGTGCTGACGATAGTCTCCATCGCAGCAGTTTGCGTAACGTTGTCGGGAAGGTGATCGTTGATGTCCGCGTGGGTGAGATAGCCACGCTCACGGCCAAGCGCGATCAGCGCGCGCATCTGGCGTTGACGCTCCTCGTCCTGACGCGCCATGGACGCTTTGTCCAGCGGTGTTGCGACCGCCTGGATCTTTCCTTTTGAAGAGCGGCGGCCGGTCTTTGACGTGACCGCGATCGTGCGGGATGCTGAATCGTCGCGAACTGGATTTGCCAATACACTCTCCTCGACGGATTGGCCGACAATCGTCGCGGACATGACGGCTGGTCAAGGCTGTCGGGGTGCGAACGAAATCGTGGGATGGCGCACGGATAGTCGAGGCCGGAATGCCTCTCGCGGAATCCGGTGTGCGCAGAATGGGGGGATGCTGAATAATACCAGCCGCCGTTGTGCGGCGCAACATGCGGTGGCTACGGCTTCGTTGAGGCCATCAAATGTGATTTATGGGCTCAGATTCGCCGAATGGGCGTTTCGTCTCATGGATGCTTTCACTCTACTGGGGCCCCGGCAATGGCAAGGCGGGCCCGCCCCAGTGGTTAGATGCTGACCTCGCAACCTCTTCAACTCAAGCCGAAAGCATTTTTCCTCACCCCGGGCGGCCACGGCTAGCCTGGTGCCTGGCAGCGACAAAGTTGGGATCAATCTTCTGCGCAGAAAATTGCACTGATGAGCGGACGCAGCAGTGAGCTGGGACGCAGCGTGCGAGAAAAAAGCAAAGGGCGCCGAAGCGCCCTTTTGCGTTGTTGGCAGTTCTGGTGGGCTCAGCCCTTGATGGCCTGGCGTTGGCGCTTGAATGCCTTCAGATCCGCCACAGCAAATAGCTGGCTGCGGCCGACTTCGGCATGGGCAGTCAACTTTCCATCGTGTACGAAGCGGCGGAAGGTAGCCATCGAGACCTCAAGGTATTCGGCGGCCTCGGCTGCCGTGAAGTCGTCGTGAGCCAAATGGCCAAAGACTTCGTCGTGGCTCAGGTTCTCGTCGCGGAATGCCTGTTGACCCACCAGGGCAAAAAACTTGAGCCGCTCCTGAGCAGGCATCTTGCCAAGAGTCTTCATTAGCTCTTCTGCGGTCATGATGTTCATGCTTTCCTCTCTGCCTTCAGGTACTTCTTGAGCTCGTCGTAAAAATTCTCATTGGGGTTGCCCCGTTTCATCGGACAGATTCGCATTGGAATTTTATGTCGATGGGTTTTCTCCTTGTGATGGGGCAGTGTATGCCCGGTGTAGCGCCGGATTCATGCCATTGACGGGAAGCTTTTCAAACTCCTGCGGAGACCGATATCCCAGTGCGCTGTGCAGGCGATGCGAGTTGTACCAACCCTCGATCCAGGTGAACAATGCCTGACGGGCGTCGTCGTGCGTGGCGAAGCGCGAACGCATCAGCAGCTCGCATTCGAGCGTTGCGAAGAAGGACTCGCACATGGCGTTGTCGTAGGCATCGCCCACCGAGCCCATCGAAGGCTGAACGCCGGCCTCGCGGCAACGTCGCCCGAAGGCAACAGACGTGTATTGGCAGCCCTGGTCCGAATGGTGAATCACTGCGCTGGGATGTCGCTGCGCCAGCGCCATGTCCAGCGCTTGCAGCATCAGTGCGGTGCGCAGATGACTACCCATGGCCCAACCTACGATGCGCCGGCTGTACACGTCCAACACGACAGCCAGATAGTAAAAGCCGGCAACGGTCGGAATGTATGTCGCATCGGCGACCCACAGCTGATTTGGCGCATCGGCAGAGAAGTGTCGCTGCACCAGATCGGGCGCGGGTCTGCCCGCTGGCGCACGGTGGGTGGTGCAAATGAAGCGCGGCCGGCAAGCCCCGCGCAGGCCGGCCTCACGCATCAGACGCGCCACGCGCTTGCGCCCGACGTGGATACCTTGGCGCAGCAGCATGGCATGCACACGTGGCATCCCATAGGTACCGCGCGAGCGGGCGTGAATCTCACGGATTTGCGCGAGCAACAGCTTGTCACTCACGGCATGAGCGCTCGGACGTCGTTCCATCCATGCATGGAAGCCGCTGCGCGAGACCTTAAGCAGCCGCGCCATGGTGGACAGCGGAAAGCGGTCCTGATTTGCCTTCATGAACTCGAACCCTTGTCGGGCAGCGTGTCGGTCTCCCGGGCAAACCAGGCCGCGGCTTTTGCAAGTATCTCCCTCTCCATTTTGAGTTGCCGGTTCTCACGGCGCAGCCGCGTGAGTTCCTGGCGCTCCGCCGTGGTCAGGCCGTCCTGACGAACGCCGGCATCGCGATCCGCTTGGGCAACCCAGTTGTAGATCGTCTGGGCCGTGGGTTCGAACTCCTTGGCCAGATCCTCCGGACGGCGACCTGCATGGACCAAGTCAACCATTTGCTGACGGAAGACCGCACTGTACGGTGGGCGCGTTTTCGGCATGGTGCACCTCCTGCTTACTCAAGATAGGCACTGTCCGAAAAAGCGGGTCACCTCCACATGCGAGCCAACCTGGCAAAAATCGATCAGCAACAGATCAATGTCAATGCCTTCGGCTCTCTGCTCTGGAGTGGGTGGCCGATAGGCCATCAAGTATTCTTGGCGGTTGAATTTGAACTTGTGGACCCAGATCCCCGTCAGATCGCCCACTTTCGCTTCCCCGATGTTCGGGTTGTCACAGACGACCTCCACTTCGTCCTCGATTCTCAACTGAAGTGGCTTATGCGCCTTCTTAATAAACTGACTGAAGGGCTTCTTATAGTTCGGCGTCATGATCTCTTGTTTGCTCAGTTTTGATTGTATAACAAGTCAAAATTGATTGCTAAGCCATTTCGTTATCGATCTGCTAAGGGTTCCGGAACAATGTGATTCTATTGATACAAAAAAAGCAGCTCATGAGGTACATCCCGGGAAGGGTGACACGTTTGCTCTGAGTCGATGCCCCCGACCCAACATCGGCGCGCAGCATCAGGCTCTGCGCAGCGAGCCTTGGCGATTCGGTCGCATGGGGATTGGAACCGCTGTTCGGTGGCGCGGAATGAAGTTATCGCCGAACACCACATTTACTGCTGTGGGCGGCCGACATGCCGGAGAAGCCAGTTTCCCGGCATGTGCTCCAAAAGGCTCATGTCAAAGCTAAGTTGAAATGTCCGGGCGCCAGCAAAGTTGAAATGTCCGGTTGTCCGGCGTCTTTTCAGCTTGTTTGTTCAGTCTTTTGAGGTTCCCGTAGGGCGGTGGTGCTGGCCTGACACGACGGAGTCCAGCTCAGGGTGGGGCTGTCATTCCAGCAGGGCGGATTTGAATTCCCAGGAGTAAGCGGAAATCAGTTCTCAGTTCCGTTAAGCGGCCACGGTTGCTGCTGTAAGCGTTTTAGCGCTTCCAACATGTCGTTCTGATCCAGCGAGCGCTGTGACTTCTTGCCTGGCGGTCGCCCACGCTTGCGGACAACGCCTTCGGTGGCAGGCAAAGAGAGAGATCGCGTGTTGTCGCGTTTCTCCTGAACGTACTGCGCCAGTTGCAATACGTGCCCCAGCCGCTTGTTATCCACGATTGCCCCCTGATCGACTTCCGACAGCTTGTCGTAGATGGTGTAGGGCAGGGCGACGCCATTCGCGCGTGGCTCGATCCTGCCGTCGGGGTAGTGGTAGACGTCGATATAGCGACCGGCGAGCTTGCGGTGCTCGGGTGTATCTGCCAGCAGGTAGAGCATCTTGTCGTACTGGATCGTCAGGCTCTTCGAGACGCAGCGTGGTTCGCGCCAGGCGAAGATCAGATCCAGGTTCTCATCCGGTCGCAGCGGACGATGCGCGTTATGGCTGTTACGCGGGACCTTGGCGAAGCGCGCGTTGTAGTCCGCGATGAATTCGGGCATGAAGGCGTTGGCAGCTTCCATGGTGCTGATATTGCGAAGGCGCAGCTCCTTGACCAAGCGGTCCTGCAACGTCAGGTGGGTCCGTTCGACGCGGCCCTTGGCCTGGCTGCTGTTGGCGCAGATGCCCTCGATGTTCAGCTCGAACAAGGCCCGGGAAAACTGGGTATGGCCATCGCCGCCGGTGGCATTCGGCTTGTTGACCCGGAAGACGCTGGCCTTGTCGCTGTAAAACGCCACCGGCTTGCCATGGCGCTCCAGGTAGGCGCGAGTTGCAGCGAAGTATGTGAACGTGGCCTCGGAATGGGTAAAGCGCAGTTCCATGATCCGGCTGGTGGCGTCGTCGACATAGACCAGCAGCGTGCAGGCCGCAGCGCGCTCCTCAAACCAGCGGTGATCGCAGCCGTCGATCTGAATCAGCTCGCCATAGCAGGCACGGCGGTTGCGCGGCTGGTAGACCTTCGGCGGCCGCTGTTTGCGCGGTATCCAAAGCCCAGATGCCGTCATCAGGCGGCGGATCGTTTCCTTGGACAACGTGAGTCCATGGCGTTCGCGGAGCTTCTCGCAGGCCAGCGTCGGCCCGAAGTCGGCGTAGTGTTCCCGGATCAGGCCCAGCGCCGCGGCTTCGCGGTCGGCCGACAGCCGGTTGTTGCTCGGACGGCCGCGCTTGCGGGTCACGAGTCCCGACGGACCTTCTTGCCGGTAGCGCTCCAGCAACCGCCGCAACTGCCGGTCCGTGATCTCCAATCGTTCTGCGGCCACACCGGGCCGTAACTGACCATCCACAACCGCCTGGACGGTCTTGAGCCTGTCTAACTCATGCATGCTGACTGTAATGACCTCGGATTTAGCCATCCTCTGGCGTCTCCATCGTGTTCAACCGGGGCAGGCTAAATAACACGAATGGACCGCTCAGGCGGACATTTGAACTTTGCCAAAACCGGACATTACAACTTTGCCGCTACAGCTCAAATACGCCGAATAAGGGTTATGTTAAATCGTGTTGCGAGTGTACGGACGGGTTCCCAATGCCGGAAGAAACGCGAGTCAGGCCCCGGTGGTGACTGCGACAGCGGCGTCGCGCCGCGGGCGCCAGTGCATCGGACGTCGGCTTGCGGCGACCACAACGCTCGGCCCGCTGGGTGGGACCGCCGTCTGTCGGGAAATCAGGGGTGATTAGATCGGGCTGAGATAATAAAGCCAATT
Source organism: Cupriavidus sp. WKF15 (assembly GCF_029278605.1). NCBI lineage: Bacteria > Pseudomonadati > Pseudomonadota > Betaproteobacteria > Burkholderiales > Burkholderiaceae > Cupriavidus > Cupriavidus sp. WKF15. The sequence continues at coordinate 137,009 of NZ_CP119574.1, read as the reverse complement.
GCTATTTTTCGATCATTAGGCTGTCTCGGGACGAGCGGTGATTGGATTTGGTATAGAATTACAAACATGGAGTTAAGTTCCAGATATGATGTAATCAAGCGTCTACAGGCGGAGCTGCCCCGCGGAGCCCCGTTCGACCTTGCCGTGCTGAGTCAATTCGGCGTCTCGCCCCAACTCGCCGCCCATTACGTCGACGGCGGGTGGCTCGTGCGTCTCGCTCAAGGCGTCTACGCGTATCCGAACGATGACTTCAGCGTCTACGGCGCATTGTTGTTCCTCCAGAGGCGGGTGCCGGGGCTTCATGTCGGTGGCAAAAGTGCGCTGGCCTGGCAAGGTGTGAGGCACAACCTCGGCAGCCGGGATGCACTGGTGCTATGGGGAGACAACCGCTTTCCCTTGCCGACCTGGTTCACGAAGCGTTTTCCCGGGCGCTACGTCCATGCTCACCTGTTCGACTGGCCCGACGACGAATTGACACGTAAAACCCTGACCACCCCTCCGAGCCTGCCAGAAGGGTTGCACGTTGCCACCCCCGAACGCGCCATGCTCGAACTGCTGTACGAGGTGGGTGTCAAGCAAAGCCTTGAAGAGGCTCGTAATCTCTTCGACGGGTTGCGCTCGCCCCGAAAGGATCTGCTGGGACGCTTGCTGACCTGCTGTACCAGCGTGAAGGCAGTACGCCTGTTCCTCACATGGGCACGCGAAACGAACCTCGTGGACGTGGATACCCTGCTGGAACAGTACGCGGTACGTACTGGCAGCCCCAAGCGCTGGATGAGCCGACTGGACGACGGCACTTTGCTTAGCCTAAAACCCCGTGGATAAAACCTACGCAGACACCGTTCGCTTGCTGCTGACCGTCGCACCCGACGTGTTTGCCTACGACATTTTCGCCATCAAGGGCGGCACCGGCATCAACCTTTTCGTGCGGAACATGCCACGTCTATCGGTTGACATCGACGTGGTGTACCTGCCGTGGCAAGTGCCGCGCGATGAGGCGCTCCGGGCGATCAACCAGGAGTTGGCTGCCATCGGGGAACGGGTTCAGCCGCTGGGCCTGCAAACACGCCTGATCCGGGCCAAGGATCTCGGAGAAACCAAGCTGATCGTCGAGAACGAGACGAGCCAAGTGAAGGTCGAGGTGAACGTGGTGTTCCGTGGAACCGTATTGCCGGTGGAGCACCGGCCGTTGTGTGCCGAGGCCAGCGACCTGTTCGGCGTCGAGTTCGAGCTGCCGATCCTGACGCAGGATGAACTTTACGCAGGCAAGCTGGTGGCCGCGCTGGACCGGCAGCATCCCCGCGACCTTCGACGTGTGGCAACTCTATGAATCGGGCAGCCTTACCGACGGCATGGTGGAATGCTTCGTGGTCTATTTAGCAGGCCACAACCGGCCCACGCATGAAGTCCTTCTCGGCAACGACAAGGATATCGCCGCAGAGTACGACCGGGCGTTTGTCGGCATGACTGAGGTTCCCTGTTCCCTGGAAACTTTGCTGGAGGCTCGCGAGCGACTGCGTCAGGAATTGCCGCGACGGCTGAGTGCGGCTCAAAAGCAATTTCTGTGTGGCCTGGCCCGCGCGGAACCTGATTGGTCCCTGCTGCAATGTCGGCATGCCGCCGAAATGCCCGCACTGCGATGGAAGCTCAGCAACCTGGAAACCTTCCGCAAGCGGCGACCTAGCGACTCTTCGGCGCAGGCTGCATTACTGGAAGCTGGCCTCTGATCACGCTGGCTCGCATGCGCGCCGCCAAAGGCTCCTATGTTCTGACGCCACGCGACCTCGCGGCACCGGAGGCGCCCCACCAGCACCTCAAGGGTTTGCCCGACTGCCTGATCGTCTTCACGCCGGATTACGGCGTGCCGGCCGACAAGCTCGACACGCAAGCGTCATGGGTGAGCACCACCTTCGCCGGTCGGGCCTGGATGGGCCTGAACCTGCTGTACCGCCCGATGGACGATATTCACCGCGGGACGGTCGAGGCGGCCGCCGCGCGCCACCATCTGCGCCTCGTGGCCATCGGCTGCGTCACCATGCACGTGCGCTCGCGCAAGCCAATGCACGACGTGCTGACGGCGATCCGCGTGGGCCGTCCTGTTCCAGAGTGCGGCTACGACCTGGCACCCAATGCCGAGCAGCACCTGCGTTCGCGCCTGCGCCTGGCGAACATCTACCCGCACCGCTATCTCACCGAATCCATCCACATCGCCAACCTCTGCCAGTTTTCGTTGGATGAGTTGCGGTATGAATACCCCGACGAAGTGGTGCCGGATGGCACCACACCAGCGGACTATCTGCGCGCCGAGACATACGCCGGGGCCCACCGCCGCTTCCCCGCCGGCATTCCTCTTGTCGTGCAACAGTAGCTCGAGCATGAACTGGCGCTCGTCCGGGACATGGACTATGAGCGCTACTTCTTGACCGTCTATGACATTGTCCGCTTCGCAGGCTCCAACGGTATTCTGTGCCAGGGCCGTGGCTCGGCGGCCAATTCCGCAGTCTGCTACTGCCTGGGCATCACGGAAGTCGACCCCGCGCGCGGCAACCTCCTGTTCAAGCGGTTCATTTCCAAGGAGCGCGGCGAGCCCCCGGACATCGACGTCGACTTCGAGCACCAGCGACGCGAAGAGGTCATCCAGTACCTGTACCGCAAATATGGGCGAGATCGGGCAGCGCTCGCGGCCGCGGTGACGACTTACCGCCCGCGCAGCGCCTTGCGCGATACCGGCAAAGCGCTGGGTGTGGATCCGGCTATCGTGGACCTCGTCGCCAAGTCGCATCACTGGTTCGATGGCAAGGCGGATCTGCTCAAGCGCTTCGCAGAAAGCGGCGTCGACGCTCAAGCTGAGCTTTCCCAACGATGGGCGAACATGGCCGTCTCATTACTCGGCTTTCCCCGCCATCTGTCCCAGCACACGGGCGGCTTCGTGCTCGCGCGCGACAAGTTGTCACGACTCGTGCCCATTGAGAATGCCGCGATGGTGGACCGCAGCGTGATTCAGTGGGACAAGGATGATCTGGACGCCTTGGGTTTGCTCAAGGTGGACGTCCTGGCGCTCGGCATGCTGTCCGCCGTGCGACGCGCGCTGGACCTCGTTGCCGAGCAGCGCGGCGAGGCCTTCGAGCTGCAGGACATTCCCGCGGAAGACCCGGCGACCTACGACATGATCTGCCAGGCCGATACGGTAGGCGTCTTCCAGATCGAATCGCGCGCCCAGATGTCGATGCTGCCACGCCTAAAGCCTCGCACGTTCTACGATCTGGTCATTGAGGTCGCCATTGTTCGCCCCGGACCGGTTCAGGGCGGCATGGTGCACCCTTACCTCTGCCGGCGGCAGGGCTTCGAGCCAGTCACGTATCCCAGCGCCGCGATGGAAAAGGCGCTGTCCCGCACGCTGGGTGTGCCGATCTTCCAGGAGCAGGTGATGCAGGTGACCATGCTGGCCGCCGGCTTCTCGGCGGGCGAAGCCGACCAGTTGCGGCGCGCAATGGCCGCGTGGAAGCGCAAGGGAGGTATCGACAAGTATTACGACCGGATCGTCTCGGGCATGCTCGAGCGTGGCTACGACCGCGAGTTCGCCGAAAGCATCTTCCGACAGATCCAGGGCTTCGGCGAATACGGATTCCCCGAGAGCCACGCAGCCAGCTTCGCCCTGCTCGTCTACGCCAGCGCCTGGCTGAAATGCCATGAGCCCGAGGCCTTCCTTTGCGCGATGCTGAACAGCCAGCCCATGGGCTTCTACACGCCCTCGCAGTTGGTGCAGGATGCGAAGCGGCACGGGGTCATCGTCCTGCCCGCAGATGTATCAGTGAGCGGCTGGGATTCCGCTCTTGAGCATTCGTCCGGCGGTACCCGGCCGGCAGTGCGACTCGGCCTCTCGCTGATACGCGGTATGCGGCGAGAGGCCGCGCAGCGCATCGAGGAGGCCCGCGCGATTCGGCCGTTCGCCAGCACTGCGGAACTGGCTCGGCGTGCGGGGCTCGATCGGAACGACCTGCAAGCGCTCGCCGCAGGCAATGCCCTGGCAGCGATGACGGGCGGGCGCCGGCAGGCCCTTTGGCTGGCCGCTGCGGCGGTGCCCGACAAGGACATGCTGCGGGCTGCTGAACTCGTCGAAGAGCCGGCGGAACTGGCGCAGGCGACCGAGGGCGAGGAGATCGTCGGGGACTACAGGGCGATGGGCCTGACGCTTCGTCGCCACCCGCTCGCCTTGCTGCGCCCAATACTGGCCGAGCGGCGTTTTGTGCCAGCCTCGGAGCTTGCGCATTACCAGCCGCGGCAGACCGCCCGTGCGGCCGGCATTGTGACGGTGCGGCAGCGCCCGAGCACCTCAAATGGCGTCATCTTCATGACATTGGAGGATGAGACCGGCGTTGTGAACGTGATCGTGTGGCCTGGCGTCTTCGAACGCTTTCGCAAAGAGGTCCTCACCGCGAGGATGGCCGGCATCTACGGACAGTGGCAATGCGAAGGCGAAGTGCGACATCTGATCGCTCAGCGCGTCGTGGATCTTTCGTCGATGCTCGGCCGGCTGGGTACCACGAGCCGGAATTTTTGCTGACGCCTGGCGCCTGCCGTTTCTCTCTCATAACAGGTCCGAAAATCGGGCGTATTCCGAGATAGAGAATCGATGAACATCAAACGCGCCAAGACCCTGGCTATGGCAGAGGTGGGGGCAGTCTAAGCAACTTGTGCTGCGTGTGACCCGGATGCCGCATCAACTGCGCCTTGGTAGTGGTGTTACAAGGATGAGAGAATGCGCTTGCCCTTCCGCATTCCTTACATTAAAGTAAGGAAATGAAATATCAGGAGGCGCTATGGCTTCTGCAACCGTGACATCAAAAGGGCAGGTTACGATTCCTGTGGATGTGCGGACCCATCTGGGCCTGTCTACGGGGGACCGGATCGAATTCGTGCTCAATGAACAGACGGGACGATATGAAGTGGTCCCTGCTACCCGTTCGGTAACCGCTCTCAAGGGCATTATTCGCAAGCCCTCTAAGCCGGTCTCGATCGACGACATGAACGCAGCGATAGCGGAACAAGGGGCTTCCGCCCGATGATTGGTCTCGACACGAATGTGCTAGTCCGGTACTTCGCGCAAGATGAACCTGTGCAGGCTAAGCAGGCAACCGAACTGATCGAGTCGCTGACTGCGGACTCCCCGGGTTATGTCACACAGGTGGCCCTTGTCGAAGTCGTGTGGGTATTGGGACTGGCTTATAGTGCGGACCGCGATGAAATCACGCAGGTGGTCGAGACGCTGCTACGGACGAAGGAATTAGTAGTCGAATCGGCGGAAACAGTCTGGAAGGCATTGCGCCTTTATGGCGGATCATCGGCCGATTTCGCCGACTGCCTAATTGAACGGATGTGTCACGACGCGCAGTGTGAATACACAATGACGTTTGACACGAAAGCGGCCAAGGGCGCCGGAATGCGGCTCATGAAATAAGGGAAAAGAGAACAACAGATGTCTGAAGGATTCCATGTCCATGGGGCCCACGACCACGCGCTGGAACACGCAGCGGAAGCTGGCCACGCCGACAGCTTTGCTGGGCGCATCGCCGTAATGACGGCAATTCTGTCTACGGCAGGTGCCATTTTCGGCTACCAGGGCGGGGCGACACAAAACGAGGCGCTGCTGCTGAAAAACGAAGCTGCTATCCACAAGACGGAGGCAGCCAATCAGTGGGCCTACTATCAGGCCAAGGGCCAGAAACAGGCTATCGCGGAACTGACCGCGCAACTACCTGGTGTCGATCAGGCCGCGGCTCAGCGAGAGGCCAAGCGGTACGGGTCCGAAAAGGAGGCCATTCGTCAGAAGGCGGACGCACAAGAAGAGCAAGCAAAGCGAGCAGATGAAGCCAGCGAGGCAGCCGTTCATCACCACCACCGTTGGGCGCAAGCTGTCGTCGCCGTCCAGGTCGCGATCGCGCTGGCGGCCATCACCCTGTTGTCGCGCCGCCGCTGGTTACAGGCCGTCTCATATGGCGCGGGTGCAGTCGGTGGAGTCCTGGCCACGCTCGCGCTACTTCACGTGTAGAAAAATGAAATGGACCACGTCGTCCTGACCCCGGCGATAGTGGCTGATCTTGTGAGCGACTGTCTTGGAACAGTGAAGGTTCTTGGAATCGTTGGTCGGTGCCGAACGGGAAAGCCCTTGTCGTTGAAGCAGCGACTGACTTGGAGCGCCTGGAGGGAAAAGCGGAGAAGCTCGGGGACTACATCCTCGCTGGACACCTAATGCGGGATGTCGATGCTGTGTGGACGGAGTAACGCATTGCCATGCAGCCTTCCTGAGGTCCAGAACAGGATCTGCGCCGTGAGTCGCGCCTTGATTTGCCTGGCCGCCTTGGGCGGAACTCTTATCTCGCACGCAGAGATGGTTGGCCGGTCGCGGATTGCCCGTAGTCGTGGCAGTAGCTACCATCCCTGAAGATTTGTTGTGCCCGGCGATGTTGGGCCGGTCCTCCAGGGGTGACTACCAACGTGAACGCCGTGACGAATCAGCTCGATCTCTTCGAAGATGGTCGCGATGTCATGCTTCGCAACGACGTGCCCACAGCGCTTGAGCAACGCAATGCCGCCGCCGGGCGTGAAGCACTGCAGCGCCTGGGCGCGGAATATCCAGACGACGCGCTTGTGCCAACCCTGGAGACGCTTGTCGGTGTGCTGGAGTCACCCGTCCACGAACACTTCACGAATCACGCGGCACTGCGCGACAGATGCGAAGCGTGGTGTTTGCCGTGCGTGGCGGCAGCGCGCCGGGCATTCGGCGACGCAGCGGGCATGGCTTGGTGCCTACCGCTGTGGCGCGCCATCGCCGGGGCCGCCTCTCAATTACCGTTTCACCGGGAGATGCCCGAATGGCATGCGGCACCGCTATGGATGCGCGCAGCGGAGTGGACGAAGGCATGTGACAGCATCAAGCGAATCGGGTCATGGCGACGCATTCCAATCCCGCTCGCCTGGATGGCCGAGACGGTCTACCGGCTCCAGGGGCTTGATTCGGCGTGGCCGCTTTTGTCGGAGCTTGCTTGGCTGTCCCCGAAAAAGCTTGGCGCGCTCATGCAAACGCTCGGGGATTCGTCATTGGTGGCGCTGCGCCGGCGGTTCGATGCAAATTTCGACGGTGACGGTACAGCCGATGATCTTGCCTTCTTTCCTGCCTGGGCCTTGACGGAAAAACCCGGACTTGCTGCCCTCTTACGCGCGTCCGAGCCCTCGACGGGCACATTACCCGAAAAGGGAATGCGAGTTGCTTAACCTTGAGCGCCAAGGCCGCCAGCATGATTTGGTGGAACGGCGAAAGGACCTACGCGGCCTGCACGGGGGCCTCTTCGAGGCCTATATCGCGTACGCGATAATGTTTCGGGGCTCTTCTTCGCTTCTGCACGCACTCGATCAGGGCAAAAAAATGCTCTCCACCTCGCGGAAGAGAGCCGTGGAACGTCCATGAAGAAATCGGACACCCGATGTCAGGCGCGTTTGACGCCGACACTGGCCGCGTAGGGGCACGCAAGATGACCGCATGATCAGGAGACGCTCCTTTCACGGCACGCAGAAATGGGTACGCGCAGCTGCAGACGAATATCGTGGGCATGGGCCTGACGCTTGCCATGGGAAGTTGGTGTCATGGCGACGCGTTGCTTGCCTCAGCGCGTAGTCAATGGGTGACTCAGCTGCGGAGCGGGAGCGTTTGCCCAGCCAGATGTATGCGAATGGCCAGCGGTTAGCGGATGCAAAAACGCGGGATCAAGATATGGGGCGTGCTGGGCAGGCCTCGTAAATCGAGCAGAGCATCAACGGGATGGGGCCGCAGCACTCACGAAGTCAGAGCCAGAGGCGGGATACTGCTGGTGAAGAACAGGCCGAAGCTCCTTGCGGCTTGTCCGGGCGATCAAACTGGGCGCCGGTGTGCGCCCATCCTGCTTCAATCGACCGGTTGCCGAAGGCCAGTTCAGTCGACGGGAAAAATCACACCGAAGCTTCGGGAGTCGTGACGGTCGATGCCACTTTCTTCGCCGGGACACGTTTCTTCGTCACGGCTTTCACCGCAGCCTTCTTCGACACAACCGTCGCGGCGGCTTTGCTACCGGCAGCCTTTTTCGGGGCGACCTTCGTAGCGGCGGTTTTGGCCGATGCCTTCTTGACGCCTGCAGCTTTCGCCTTCTTCGCCGCGAGCTTGTCCTTGGCGGCTTGCCTTTCAAAACGCGCGGCGGACTTTGCGGCTTCCGTTGCTTTCGCCACGTCACGCTTTGCCGCCTCAATCGCCTTCTTCGTGTCGGCGCGCAGTTTCAACAAGCGCTTTTTCGCTACCTCGGCTTCACGTGCGAGCACGCTCGCCTTCTTCGTCGGTGCCGTCAACTTCTTTGCGACAGGCTTCTTTTTGGTAACCGCGCTCGTCGGCGTCGTTGCTTTGGTTGCTGCGACCATGTTGATTATCCGTTGTTCGTTGGAGCGCGAAGTATAACCTTTGTCTCAATCTGCAGTGATCCGGGGCGCACCATTGGGTTGCGAAACGCCTGAAACATCGACCAACAAGCCGATGGGTTCCGCTTCGTCGCTGCATTGCAGCACACGTAGCGCTTGATTCCGGGGACAAGAGCGTTTAGTGTCAACGTTCGGTGTGCGCATACTCAGCGCGTCCTCGCACCGAATTCACTTAGTGTTGTTCCAATCATCCTCCGTGGAACTCCGTCCACGGACCAGCAGTCGTAGTTCCTTTTCCGTCTCCCCGACAGAGGAGCCTGACATGCTCAGTCCGCATGAAATTGCCGCGCTGCTACTGCTTGGCGATGCGCAAGACATCGACGATCTCGAACCGGAACAGTTGGACGGCTTGCTGGTCCACAAACTGGTGACAATGGAGTACGGACACGATAGCGCAAATGCCCACCCTCGCTTAACGAGTCAAGGGTATTCCATGCTCGAAGCCATGCGCCGTATTGCCTAACGCCGCTCGGTCTTGAGAGCCCTCATGGTTTGCTCTATTTGTCGCGAAGAATCCCTGGCCACGGATGACCGCGAATCACCGATTGCGTCGCGCAAAGTCGACGCAATGCCGCTGCAGGGCCTGGTCGGTGGAAGGCGGCCTTCTTGGGCCCACGTCGGTTATCGCCGACTGCGCGTCGAGATTGTGGCCGAGGACGTGACCACCACAGGTCGCAGCATCCGCAAGTGCACGCATGTCCATGGACTCGACAGCCGTCGACTCCATGCGAATCATTCCAAGTGACTAACGCTCCGGCTTCCCGGATGATGTCGATCTGCTCATCGATGATGGCCACGAGCTCGGCTACTGAACCGGAGAAAGGCTGTCGAACTTTCGCGAGGGTTTTGCGCTCGCTGGCCGAACGCACGAGCTCATAGCTGCCGTCCTCTTGCGAAAGACGGATGACTTGCAGCTCCTTGCTGGGCGGAACCCGCAGCCAATAGGAATATCCATTCCTTATCCCCTTCTCAGTGCGTTCGCAAGGAATCAGGTAGGGCCGCGCAAGCATGATCTCGGCGTGAATCGCTTCAAGGGACATGGTGCTGCTCTCAAAAAAACAAAACCCCTGCACAGTGCAGGGGCAAATACTACTTCAGGGCGAGAAGCTGAGAATCAGGCTTCTTCGGCAATCAGGAATCGCTTGGGGTTCTTACCGAGCCAAGCCGGTTGGCGACCACGGCCAGACCAGGTCTTCCCGGTCTTGGGGTCGTGGTACTTAGGGGGCAGCTCCGACTTCGGCTTGCTCGCACCGCTGCCAGCGGGGCGGCCGCGACGGCGCTTGGCAATGTCTTCGGCCGTCAAGCCATAGTCCGCCATTAGGCTCCGAATCTTCTCGATGACACCGGCTACTTCATTGGCGCGTACCTGTTCCAGTTGGGCTTCGAGGGCCTGCTTCTGGGACATGAGTTCCTTATAGGACGCCATGTGAGTTTCCTTTCTAATCGAGATCTGAATGGAGATAGTTTATATCCTAATCCAGCGGTCCGCAGGCGAACGGTCGAGCATGTCTTCGGAACCTTCAAACATTGGATGGGCGACACGCACTTCCTGACGCGCACGCTACCCAATGTAGGTACTGAAATGAGCCTGCATGTTCTGGCGTACAACCTCAAGCGCGTGCTCAGAATTCTCGGATTCTCGAAAACAATGAAGGCGATGCGCCTGGTGGGTGCGTAAGCACCTATTTACGCCCACAAAATGGGCTGAAGATCGCCCTCAGGGGCCATTAGCACTATTCGCACCCGTTTCGACGTCATCCCACGACCCGATTAGCCGAAAATTCGATAAGGCAGGCTACGCCCCGGGGGGTGCCCCTATGTGGTTCGTCAAGCATTAGGGCCGGATTTCGGTTGATAGAAGGTGCCGTCACGCAGCATGGCGAACAGCACGTCGCAGCGACGTCTGGCAAGAGCAATGAGCGCTTGGTTGTGGCGCTTGCCCTGTTGGACCTTGCGGGCGTAGTAGTCCCGTGAGACAGGGTCCCGCAAGGCGGCAAAGGCAGAGAGGAAGAGTGCTCTCTTAAGGACCTTGTTGCCCCGCCTGGACGGGTGCTCGCCACGGATGGATGAGCCGGAGCGTCGAGTTACTGGCGCCAGGCCAGCGTAGGCGGCAAGATGCGCGGCCGAAGCGAAGACTTTGTGGGCGACTTCAGTGAGGAGTCTGGCGGCGGTCCTGACGCCGACTCCCGGCATGCTGGTCAGGACTGGCCAAAGAGGGTTCGCATGCACCAGGCGTTCAACTTCGCTGGCAACCTCGTCGCGTTGCTTGCGTAAGGCAGCGAGCTGCTGTGTAAGCGCCCGGTGAACCCGTCTTGACGTGGCTACTCAGGGAGGACGGAGGCAGTCCAGCGATGTGGCAGGAGCTCCGCGATGTCAGCGGTCTTCTGGGTTGGCAGTCGCGTAAGCACGTCTTTCAAGTAGGCGTAGGGGTCATGCCCATTGAGCTTCGCCGACTGGATCAGACTCATGACTGCGGCGGCGCGCTGGCCAGCGCGCAGCGAACCTGCGAACAGCCAGTTCGATCTTCCAAGAGCGATAGGCCGTATTTGCCCTTCGATATGGTTGTTATCGATAGGCACGGCTGGATCCTCAACGTAGCGCACGAGTGCCACCCAGCGTTTGAGGCTGTAGTCGATAGCTCGCGCAATGGCCGAACCGTCTGGCACCCGCCGCCTTTGTTCTTCAAGCCAGAGATGCAGTGCGTCCAGGATTGGTCTGGCCCGCTGCTGTCGCGCTTCCAAGCGTAGTTCTGGTTCTGCGTCCCGCACCTCTCGCTCGATCTCGTAGAGCCCGGCAATGAAGCGTAGCGCCTGGCCAGCCAACTCGCTCTTGTGCTTGTCGTGCAGCTCAAAGTACTTACGACGCGCGTGAGCCATGCACCCAATCTCGACGATGCCACCGCCGAAGCTGGCCTTGTAGCCAGAGAAGTCGTCGCATACCAGCTTGCCCTGCCAGTCCTGCAAGAATGCGCGAGCATGTTCGCCGCTGCGGCTAGGTGCAAACTGATAGATCACTGCACGCAACGATGAGAGCTGGCTCGGTGCGTAGGCCCACAGGTAGGCGCGATGCGTCTTGCCGTCGCCTGGCGAGAGCATCTGCACTGGTGTCTCGTCGGCGTGCAGTACGCTCTGGGTCAATACCTCAGCCTGCAGGGCATCCACCAGCGGTTGCAGTCGCACACCGCAGATACCGACCCACGCACCCAGCGTCGATTGCGGGATTGCCAGGCCGGCCCGCGCGTAGATGCGTTCTTGCCGATACAGAGGAAGATGGTCGCCAAACTTGGACACCAGCGTATGCGCCAGCAGCCCGGCGGTGGGGATGCCCTTGTCGATGACGTGGGGAGGAACCGGTGCCTGAGTGAGAGTCTCACATTGCCCGCATACCCACTTGCCCCGGATATGACGTTCGACCGTGAACACGCCAGGGGTGTAATCCAGCTTCTCACTGACGTCTTCGCCAATGCGCTTGAGCGCGCAGCCGCACGTGCAGGTCTCGGACTCTGGCTCGTGACGGATCTCGGTGCGAGGCAATTGAGGCGGAAGCGCCTGGCGTTTCGGCTTGTCCCTGGGCTCCGACTTGGACGGCGGCATCAGCGCTTCCAACTCGGCTTCGATTGCCTCAAGGTCTGCATCGAGGGCTTCCTCCAGCAAGCTTGCCTGGGCCGATGTCAGTTGCTCGCTGCGTTTGCCGAACTTCCAACGCTTGTGGATGGCTAGCTCGTGAGTGAGCTGATCGATCTTGGTTTGCCGGTAGCGCAACTCCTGCGCGTGCCGCGCAATGACGGCGTCATGCTCCTGGATCTGCGCCCGCAGCGTCGCAGCCAACTCGCGCAATTGCTGTGGGCTCAGGTCGTCCAGGTTCTCGGCGGGATTCATGTTCCGAATCTTGCCAGTTCCCGGTCACTCCAACCATTGGCACAGCCCCCAATGGACGCTCGGCTCCTGTGCCAAGCCACGACTAAAGCACGGTGATCGCCTCATCGCGGCCCAAGCGCTGCCAAGGCAGGCCCAGCACCAACGCATCCAGTTGCTCCCGACACAGCGGCGTCGTGATGGCTGTCATACCGTCGGTCCAGACGAAGCGACCCTTATTGAGCCGCCGCGTCGCCAACCAGATGCCAATGCCGTCGTACACCAGCACCTTGATCCGCGTGGCACGCTTGTTCGTGAAGAGATAAGCATGATGTGGCCGGGCGGCTCCAAATACCTTCACCACCCGAGCCAAGACCGTATCTGTTCCCGCTCGCATGTCCAGCGGCTCGGTGGCTAGCCAGATTGCCTCGACGCGGATCAACGCAACCACCCCTGAAGCCATTCGCCACACTCTGCTGCGGCCGATCCCGGCCAACGAATGTTGATCGTCGCTGCACCGCGTCGCACTTCGATCTGTATATCCGGTATCGCCGGCGTCGGCGTGGGATCGCCGATCTGCAGCGGGATGAACTCGGCTTGGGGTACTGTCATCAATGCGCGGGCTTCGCCCGCGGCTTCCAACGCTTGGTGCTCAGCGACCCAGCGCCGCAGCAGATTCGCGTTCACGCGATGGTGCAGCGCTACTGCCGCAATCGAAACACCAGGATGCATGCAGTCCTGGACGGCTTTGGCCTTGAACTCGGCGCTATGCTGACGTCGGCGTCGCGCTGGTACGCTCTCTTCGATAGTGTTCACGTGTCCACCAAGAATTTAGATGGACACGATGCTCCTTGCTCTCCTGCTTCCCTTCAAGACGGGTTCACCGGGCCCTTACGCTGCTGTGCCAGACGCGGCATGACGATCGTTGCTGCCTGAGTGCCAGGTACGATTACCGCCTGCTCGCTGAGCGCCTGAACGATTTCGGCCGCGAGGCTTTTGCCCATGCGGGGTGCGAGTTTGGTGAGGCGGTTAGCGAGCGTCTTCTCGCTGGCGGCTGCAAGTTCGGCGGGCGACGGATATCGCTCAAGCAGGTCAAGCACGGCTGGATGATCGAGGCGCGGCCCCAGAACCCGCTCCAGAGCGGGATGGATCTGGGTGAGCAGTCCGCGAATGCGGTTGCTAGTCTGCGTGATCTGCGCGGCGAGATCGTCATCGAAGCCGCACAGCATGGTGAGTTCGGCAAGTTGCTCGTCCGCCAGTCTAAGCGAGCGCAGCGTATGCGGCATTGAGCGGGCGGCTTCTGCAATGATGGCGGCATCGCGGGCGTCAGTCTTGGCTTCACCTGCATGCAGATCGGCGATGCGGCGCATGGCCAGACCCGGCAGATAGGCGACCAGGACACCTTCATCACGGGCGACTGCCACAGGCAGCGCGCCGATGGTGGCGGGCTGATCGACGATGAACAGAAGTTGGCCGTGTGCCTTGAGTTCGGCGATGAGCGCGCGCAGTTTGGCCTCATCGTTGGGCAGCGCTTTGTTGTACAGGCGCTTTCCGTTCCGATCGAGAGCGACGGCATGATGGTGGCCTTTGCCGACATCGACGCCGACGAATACATCGACGGAGCTATGTTGTTGGTTGTCTTGCATCGAAGGTTTTGCAGATTGAGCGGTTTGGCCTGCAACAACGGTGGCAAGTCTCGGCATCCACGTTACGGACGGCCTCCAGATGTTCCAGCCGAGCCCCTATTAGCGATCACCAGCCACCCACCAGGCCCGGTGACAACACCCCCCGGATCATGGGCGACTGGGGGCGAGAATCATGCCGGGCCTGGCTGGCCAAAGCCCCGATCATCGGGACACGAAGATAGTAACGGGGGCGCATTGGTCCGATTCGAGAGACGTTTCCACACGGCCTCGGTCGGCTACAGCCCGTTGCTGCCGGATTTTCCGGCCACCTGGGGCGATCGGGCCCTTCCCGGCCACGTTGAGAATCCGTCGGCGCCGAACTGGAAGGCCGAGTCGGCCGATCTACGGCCCTTCAACAAATAACGAACCTACGGCCGGTGTCGGGCCAGCAAGCGATGCTCGATATCGCCCAGGCTGTGCCATTCAGACGGCCGCTTCACCCCAGCTTCAGCAAGGCGGCGATTTCTGTTGCGTGCTCTGGCGGAGAATTCCGAAGATGTCGCACCCGCATATCCGAATCACTCGTACTTTCCTTCTCATTATTAGAATCTACCGACATTGCCCTGTTAATGCTTGCCGGCTATGATTGGCATCTTTGCCCCGAGCCAACCATGAATTGCCGCATATTCAGCCTATGCCTGACCCTGTGCGTCGCCTTGGCATCGTGGGTGGCCTCGCCCGCCCATGCGGCGCTGCCTGACGAAATCCAGGTCTACACAGGCGACATCAACGCGCCTGGAGAATTCGGGCTGGAACTGCACCTGAACACCACGCCGAGCGGCAATTCCCAGCCGTCGTATCCGGGCGAGGTCACCACCCCCCACGCTTGGCGCGCCACGGCCGAGTTTTCATACGGTCTGGCTCCGGGCTGGGAGCTGGGCTTCTACATCCCGACCGTCTTGACGCGCGACAACACCTACTACGTGACCGGGCCCAAGATCCGCCTCAAATGGCTGCCCGTGCGGCTGCAGGATGGAGTGGGATATTTCGCGGGGGCCAATGTCGAACTGGCGCACGTCGACCAGCGCTTTGACCAGTCCACGCGCGCGGCGGAGCTGCGGCCGATCTTCGGCTACCAGAACGCCCGCTGGCTGCTAGCCGTCAACCCCGTGCTCGACTGGAGCCTGGCCGGCCCCGACAAAAGCGGCGTGCCGGAATTCGTCCCCAGCTTCAAGGTGGCGCGCTCGGTGTTGCCTTGGTTGCGCGCCGGTGTGGAATACTACATGGACCTAGGCCGTCTCAACCATCCAGCGATGGGCCCGAAGCAGGCGCAGACGCTCTACCTGGCGTTCGACGTCAACCACGGCCCACTGGTCTTCAACTTCGGTGTCGGGCGCGGCCTGTCGCAAGCGGCGGACCGCTGGACACTGAAATGGATCTTCGAGATTCCGCTGCCTTGATGCATCGCCGACTGTCCCCCATTGAGCAATGTCGCTTCGAGGCACGACACCGGCCAAAGCTTGGTATCCGGTGAAGAGCCGGAGATCGGCCGACTTGGCCCTTCGTCCTTGCGCAGTCGAATGACTCGGATGGGTCGGGCAGAGCCGGTCGCTGCGGCCATCTGCATGGCCGGAACCTAGCCAGAACGTTACGCATCCCACTTCGCGAGTGGCCTCGATCTTGCGGCCCAATTACACGGCGCACCGAACTGGGATGAATTGATCTTCAGCCGATCCGTCGCCGTCGGGATACCAAGCTCGCGCTCGCCTCCTCCATCCGGCTTCGGAATCGTTACCCGCCGTACCGGACTGGGCCGGTACCTCCCCTTGAGCAGTTGCTGGCGAATCGCCGGCCACGCCGACACCAGATGGCGGGCGGTCTGATCAATATCCAGACCATCCACGCCAGCGGCGCCTTTGTTTCGTCGGACTCGCCTGAACGCCTGCTTCAGGTTCTCTCGCGTCAGCGCTGCTGCCAGCAGCGCCGACCCTGTGCTCTCCGGTTCGCGTCGCGGGCCGCAGGCTTCGTCGCAGGCGCGTTCCCGGCCGGCTTCACCGTCCGCTTCCCTCGCTCGCCCCGCTCGCGCGGGCTTCTGACGCAATGCCTGTTGCATCGACACGGCTTCGAACACTCCCTCTCGTTCGGTCCTTCGTCGGCGGACTCGAGCCTTCGCTACCCCCGACTACTATGACCTCTGCTGAGACCCCGCTCCGGCTCGACGCCGTCGCCCTTTCAGGCGCAAGGCGGGGCGTCCCCAGGTAAGAACGCACTCCTTCGCTGCACAACCGCCGGATTTAAGCCGCCTCCCCTTGATCACAAGAACTTCGCGGTTCCTTGCCCGCTCGTCCTGGTTAGCACCGCCTTCTATCCGGTTCGTGTCCCTCGGCTCGCAACTTCGCTCCACGCTTCCTCCCCACGCTCGGTCACCCTCACGCAGTTGCGTTTCGCTTCGTTCGCTGTGATCAACTTACGGTGGGACTTGCACCCACAAGAGTGCGCCCATGCTGGGCGCACAAAGCAAAACAGCCGACCAATCGGTCGGCTGTTTTCTTGAGAAGCCGCTGAAGGCTTGCGGAAGGTTTGGCTCGAACGACTACCCTTCTGCCCGCCTTGCAGACGCCGCGTTACTGCTTCGTGGCGGTGGGGGCCGGCGCGACCTTCCCAGCCGCGACGGGGGTGGCCTTCGCTTCAGCCGGAGCAGCCTTCGCCGTGCTCACCTTGGTGGCCTTGGTGGCCTTGGCGTGCTTATGGGTAGCGGTCTTGGCGGGTGCCTTCACGGCGGGAGCCGGAGCGGCTTGCGCAACCGGAGCGGCCGGTGCCGGGGCAGCAGCGGGAGCCGGGGCAACGCCTTGGGCGAAAGCGGCGCCGGCGATGGCGAGGGAGGCGACAGCGGCGAACAGCTTCTTCATGATAAATCCTTCTTTGAGGTTAGAGGCACTGCAAGTTGCCGTGCTTACCCGTAAAAACGACCCACGTTCATTTGGCGTTGACGATGAGGTTGTGACAAACCGTAAGCGATGATTCTGCAGAGCCCAGCGCCGTTACGTCTGTCGCGACCCGAGAACTCACCGGCAGAGCGCTCGATCAGTGGGCTTCGGCCGAACTCTACGATCCAGCGGCTGGTACCTGGTCGCAGACCGGCAGCATGGCGCAGGCACGCAGACAGCCAACGGCAACGCTGATGCCTGACGGCAGGGTGCTCGCCGTCGGGGGACAAGGTACCGGGAGCCTGTCGTTGTTCCATTAGTACCGGACTGCTTGGATCACGGCTACGCCCGCCTGACTCAGTCTGTGGCCGTTCTACATTGAAGATCTTCCGCTTGTGGTGAGCGCTCATCAATGGCGGTGAAGGGGCGTTCAGGGACGGCCGCGACCTGGAGGTGAGCAGCCGGCCGTGACCGGCCATGAAGAGCCGCTTGGTAGCTCCGTTCGCCAGTCGTTCCGATGTCTGTTGTCCCCAACCCAACAGAACCGCCCTATCACTTCGCCCTTGTTTTCGGTCTAGCTGCTCGCTACGACCCGCCCCGGGAACATCGAGACACCAGGTTGCAGCGATTGGTATCTGAAGCTTAGTCCCCTTGGGGTAATGACATGCACATGTTCAGTGCTATCCCCATATTTGCACCGATTGAATTCTAAAAAACGACCCGCAACCCGCAATCAAAAGGGTGGTTTTTACCTCAGTGCGGGGATATGCGGCTGGCTGACGGCAGCTAGAATCGACTTCTCGCTCCTTGCTCGCTCGTCTAAGGGGAACAATGCCCGAGGGTCGCCGCATGCTCATCGCACTTACCGAGAAGGTCCATATCCTGCGGGAGCAGTACCCCGGACGACGCATTTTGGTCTTGCGAGATAACTACTGCGCTGTCTTCCTGGACTGTGAAATGGGGAAGGATGGTGTTGAGATAACCGTGTCATCTCTTGATGGCGGTTCGGAGAGGCAGCAGACACTCCAATGGGACCCGGCGAGCTACGCGATCATGGTAGAGGAAGCCAGTGTTGGCGACCAGCAGAGCGCTGCGCCGAAGGCTGACGAGCGCCAATTCGAGCAGGCCCCGCCCAAAAAGAACCCGCCAAAGCGCGGGGGGGCACTAAAAGACGGGCCGGAAAAGCAGCGGTGTATCCTGACATGTCCAGTATTTCACGTCGTTTAAGTCTGATGAGAGCGTCATTGTGTTGGGGCGCACGGAGCAATTTAGTGCGCTGATCCGTGACCGGCAGAAAGCAGCCGGTCGCCAAGGGCAGCTCTTGGGTAGGCTGTTTCCTCAGTAAAACCATCCACCCGTTGGTCCGGACGCCAAAGGCGGAAAAGGATGCGGCCGACGACATCGCCCAGGCCGGTGTGTGCAAATCCACGAAGGCGGAGATGACGGCGAAGTATAAGGGCTTGATGAAAGCTCGTGAGTACTGGCCGGCGGTGCTCACGGTCCGGCGCTGCGCTCAACTTACCAACGACAAAGATTTGACAACGATGGTTGCAGACGCAGAAATCAATTCCTACGTCAGCGACATCGAGAATCCCAAGACGCGCAAAGATGACCGCATGCGTTCGATTGAGGCTCTTTCGCGTGACTATCCGGAGTTCGGGAAGAAGTACGCGTCGCTGCTCAGGCAGCTCAAAGGCTACTAAGGTCTACCGGGCTCGGACGGCCGCTTAGGGTCGGAAACAGAGGTTTGTAGTTGCGGCCGGCCTAGAGCGACTACCGAACTTCCGCGTCCGGCCATTTCGAGTCAGTTAGCTTCGGATCATGAATGGCCGAAACGACCTGGCCGCTGCCGACCGGCGTTAGTCCCGCCCCACTGCTGGCGGGCCCGATCGGGCAGCTTTGCCGTCAAGCCGGACGCTTGGCCCCACACTCGCCACAGAACGCGTCATCCGCTGCCATGGGTGCATGGCAGGTGCGGCAAGCCGACGACGCCGGTGCAGGCGCCACCGCCGGCACCGCGGGCGTGGTCTGCGATGCCTTCGCCTCGCGCATGCGCTCTGCGGCGCGATTACGCGCTTGCTCCGCCTGCCGCTTGGCTTGTGCCATGCGCTCCCGCAGCATCGCCTCCGATTCCGAGAAGTCCATGCCCTTGACGGTTTGCAGGTAGATCAGGCAAGTCCCGTTGATAAACGTCAGGAACGGTATCACCAAGGCAATCGTCATGAGCAAGCCGGCACCAAAGCCAAACGACGACGCGTAGGCCATGCCGCTCTCCAAGGCAGTCAGGCCACCGCGGCCAAAGCCGCCACCGTAGCCGCGACCGAACGAGCCCATGACGCCAGAGAACATCGACAACAGCGCGCTCATCGGGCTGGCGCCAACGGCGCTCGACAGGGACGTCGCCATCACGGCGCCATAGCCCAGAATGCCAAAGACGACAAACGACAGGAATGCCACGAGCACCAGCAGCAGGAACATGTTCACGATCACCTGCAGCAGGCGTTGACGGCCGATCTGCACCAGGCGCGCCACCGTCTGCACCGACGTGTTGCCCTCCCAGATGGCCGGCGCGGCCAGCGGGTAGCCCACGTACCCCAGGCCCGCGAACGTCACGCCAATGACTACTGCCACCAGCGGAAACGCGAACGCGTACAACAGTGGGCCCAGCCCGGGGATCTTGCACAGCAGGAAGATCAAAAGCGCAGCGAGCAACACCGCTAGGTAGCCCAGCAGCAGCAAGATGCCAACGGCAAGGAACCTGTGCGCTGTGAACACTGCCTGCAGCACCGCATCGACGAAACCGATGGTTTGGCCCTGCGCCCGGCGCATCAGCGTGATGCCAACGGCCGAGTATCCCACCAGCATCACCACCAGCGTGACCAAGCCCATCACCAGCCCCAGGAAGACGCTTTGGGCAATCATGTAAGTGGTTAGCATGCCCGCAATCAACGTTGCCACGCCCGCTATGCCGCACATCGCCAATGCGCGCCAGTTTGTGATTGCCTCGGCCGCGCGAAGAAGGGTGTAGGAAGGCGCTGCCGCGTTTTCGTTTGTCGTCATGAATTTGGCCTATTCGGTGTTGTTATAGGTTCTGCGGTCGCATCAGTGATCGACTCTGTGGTCCAGCATGGCAACGGTGACTGTGTCTCCCACGCGCGCAAGCTGCAGTTGGTTTTCCCGAGTGACGCCAGGCTTGCCATTCAGCACCACCTGGCTCTTCAGGCGATAGGTGCCCTGCGGCGCGCCGGACGGCAACTTCAACGTGAAGCTGTTCTCATACTCGCCGCTGCCCGGCGCCGAGCTGACAACTTTCTCGCCGCGCTTGAACTCCTCCCCGGACGGCGCATAAACCGTCACGATCTCCTTCACCTCCTGAACGGGTTCAGTGGTGCCGGACACGGCGCGGATCGTCGATTGCAGCTTGATCGCCTCGCCGGCCTTCACTGCGCCATTGGGCGTGACGACAGTGTTGTACGCATTGACCTCGGCGGTACGAGGCAGGTGATTGCGATTGTTCACCTTGTATTCGCGGTCCACCTCCGCTGCGGTCTTGGTTTGGCGCGTGGCCACCTCAATCACCGCGCATGCAGCCAGGCCAACGGCAGCACCGCCAATGGCGCCCTTCGTGCCACCAATCAATGCGCCCACAATTGCACCGCCCGCGCCGAGGGCAGTGCAGCGCAGGACCGTGTCACTGCTGACGGTGCTCCCTCCGCCTTGGGTTGCGCAGCCGCTGGCCAGTAGCGTGGCGACGGCCACCAATGAAATCGTCTTCTGTAGTGTCATGAGTTGCTCGTAGTTATTCGAGAGACGTGTTGGATCGGAGCGCTTCTATTTGCCTGGATTTTGCGTTCTGGATCAAAGCTTTTGCCGCTCGATTGCCTGCATCGATGGCCAAGACGCTTTCGGCCGTGGCGATGGCCTTGTCGAACTGGCCATTGGCGACATGGCCTTTCGCCTTGCGCAACAGCTCGTCGACCTTTGCGTCTTTGGGATCCGGCTGGACTGCTGACTTGGCGTGTTTGACCGGGTCCGCTAGCACAGGCAGCGCCGGCGGTGCGGCTGCGATCGGGGGTGGCTCCGGTGCGTGCGCAGGTGCAGGCGCTTGTTGCAGCGGAGATGACACCGGTGCGTCCTCGGGTTGCGCTGGTTGCGATCGAGTGGGCTGGACAGGCTCGACGGGCTGAGCAGGCTCGCCTGGTCGAGCGGCCGGCGTGGCTTCAGCAGGCGCCGTCGACTGGGAGGCCTGCATTTGTGCCGCCTGATCGACCGGCGTGCTGGACTGTTTGCCGCCATACCACCAGAATAGGCCCCCACCTATGACAGCGACTGTCGCGACGATGCTGATGGCGATCAGTACGTTCTGCGATTGTCGTGTTGCTGGCTCCGTTGCTGTGGGCAAGGTCGCGGCGACGGTGCCTTGCTCCAATGTCGACCGCGCAGCCGTTCGTGCCGGCACTTCGTCGTTTGCTGACTCGGGAACGACGGACAGCGGTGCGATCTCGGGCTCGACTTCCTGGATCACGGTAGATTCGTCCGGCTGTACTGCCGGCGGTGCGACTTCTGGCGTCGTATCCCGAACCGGGATCGCGGCCAAGTGCACGGGCTCGGATGCAGCCTCGGCGGTCACCACTGTCTCTGGCACCTGCGAAGCCGCAGGCGGCGCCTCCGCACCCGGCGGTCGCGCCCCGCACTTCCTGCAGAACTTTGCACCGGTGCCTAGTTCGGCGCCACAGCCACCGCAGACCAATGCGTTCAACGGCGCCGCCGGAGCTTTGACTGGCGTGCCACATGATTTGCAAAAGCGGGCGCCGGATGCGGTATCGGCACCGCAATTCGTACAGCTCGTCATTCCACTCCCTTCGCTATTTATTGGTATTTCTTGGGCGCTCGTTTCCTATTGGCTGATTTCGAATTTCTTTGGTTGTCAGCAGGAAAATGGCCGCCACCCACTCGATTTCTACGCTATGCGTGAAATCTCGAAGCCGGCCAGCCCCGGAGGCTCGGATTTCCGGCTTTAACGGACGACGGTTGTCCAGTCTGAACCCTTCATTGGAGGGGGAAAGCGATTGTTAGCCTGGTAAGGTATGTGGATCTTCGACGCCGGGAGGCTCCCGGCCACTGACGACGGGCCTGTGGGCGTTGATCAGTACGGGTCTGGGCGTTGGCCTGCGCAGCATTCTCGGCCAGTTTGCTGTCATGGCCGGCTTCCCGTTTCGCATCATGTGGCTTACGCCGCTGCTTGGGGGATTGATGGTCCTGGTGGTGAGCATTGTCGCCGCGGCGCTAAGCGTCCGCCCGGTCGTGAAGCTTCAGCCTGTTCGTTTTCGGCGGACGCTAATTGCCGCTTCCGCACCGGCACGTGAACTGAACGCGGCCCAGCACAATTGATCGGTCCCTGCTTTTCGGCGGATTGGGATGTCCGAGTTCGTCCTGGGTGTCGCGCTTCATCGAGGAAGTGATCGTGCCGCGCATCTTCCCGCAGGCGTGGCACCGGCTCGCGCTGCACCGCGAGCGCGGCGACCGCGTCCTGGTCATCTCCGCCTCGGGCGAGCATCTGGTTGCGCCGATCGCGCGGCGGCTGGGTGTCGCGGACGTCATCAGCATCGAGCTGGACATGGGGACGGGGCCTACAGCGGACGCACCCGCGGCGTGCTCAGCTATCGCGAGGGCAAGGTCACCAGGTTGCACGCATGGTTTGCAACGCACGGCGAAACACTGGACGGCAGCTACGGCTATAGCGACTCGCTCAACGACGTGCCGCTCCTGCAGTCCGTGGAGTACGCGCATGTCGTGAATCCCGACGATACGTTGCGCGAGGAAGCAACGCGCAGACGATTGGCCGAACTGCGCTGGCGACACGATTGCGCGCAGCCGTGAGAAGGGCACCACCCCGCCTTTTCGCGAGAGGGAACGGGCTGCTCTACTCGCCCCGCTCCCGGAACCACGCCACCGGCCGGCCGCGCTCATGCTTGCGGTATTCCAGCTCGAACACCTGGAACTCGTTTAGCACCTGCCGCCACGACTTGCAGCCGTATTGGCCGGCGTTTGCGTGAATTCGAGCTGGATGAGTCAGTGGTCAAAAGTCGTATCCCTCCCGATTGACCCATCCAAATCTATCACCGATGTGACTACAGGCCTCGGCTACGAATGGGTCCGGGGCACCAAGGGCAGAAGTACAGCGGAAAACGGTCCCTCGTAGTATTGACGTGCGAATGACCGCGTAGGGTCGCAGATTCAACCGGTCACCTCTGCCCCGAAATACGGCGATGAGCGTAAGAAAAGCCTCCCCAGCGTTCACCCTGGGGGAGGCGCCTTTTCGCATGTCAGACCGGGCGTGAATCCAGGAGACAGCGTTGCCGCACAGTGCGTTACTCCACGAGCCGACAAAGCACTTCCCAGACCGGATCGAGATTGAGTTGCACGTCAATCCGAACAACGTGGCCGAATCCATCGGCTTCTCAATTCCGCTGTATCACGACGGCAAGAGTATCTGGCGCGATGGGCTCGATAGCGGCGGCGGCATCGACGTGGCCGTGATAGAGCTTGATCGTACTGCGCTGCCGCCGACAATGGTCTACCGGGCCTTTACGCCCTCTCACCTTTACCGGCCACGCGACCGCATCGAAGCAGGCACCCCGTTGCTAATCGTTGGTTTCCCGCTAGGTTTCCACGACACGCTTCATCATTTGCCCGTCGTGCGCCAAGCAGTCATCTCATCCTCGTTCGGCATGCGCTTTCAGGGGCATGGCTACTTCCTGACCGATGCGAGGACGCACCGCGGTACGAGTGGAGCACCGGTTGTCTTGCGCATGCCCAGGACCGATTCATCCACACGCACGCTGCCGTGGATGCTGCTCGGCACCCATTCGGCCCGGTTGGACGTGGGCTCGCGGGACTTTGAACTTGATGAAGCCATGGGCTTGAACTCCGCCTGGTATGCCGACATCCTGCTGCCTCTGACCGAGGCATGATCCGGCAAGACGATCGAGCTTGAAGGATTCTACGTTCGAACGGATTGACCGCGGAGCTGCCGTAGTACCTGCGAAATTTGGGTGCATCGCAAGCAGAGATACCAAAAAGTGGTATCATCCGTTTTCGTCGATACCCGTCGACGCCAAATGCGCTGTCCGCAAGACATTATCATTAGAAAAGTATCAGCGGCAGCACGGGCGTACACGCGAACCTTTCGCGGCAACAACCGGCCGCAACCTTTTCCGACCGGCGGCACGTCCCGCTCCGCAGCCATTGCGCATGTACCAGGCGCGCTCGCTGATGCAAGAACGGTCAATCCCACACCAGTTTCTCCGCCTGCGCTAGAGCGCGGGACTCGACACTGTTTTTTCCAATGGCAACCGATTGCGGGGACCACGCGCGCCGCTCCCACAAGGGAACACCAGACGCGCCCCCGAAACCGAGCGCCTTCCGAACAGGCAACAGATTGAATCACAGCATGACCCCGTTCACCGTTTCGGTGTACCCCATCCAACAAGAGCCCGGCGTATGGTTCGCGAATTACATGATCTCCGAGTACAAAGACGGCGCTGAACGCATCGTCGCCAACGTCTCGATGCGCCATGCCACACACCACACCGAAACCAAAGCCCGGCAAGCCGCCCGTCGCGCGGGGGAGAGCGCCGTCGCGCGCATACGCTTGCAACCATCCCCGCATCGGCATGCGGCACTCGCTTCCACGTTGCCGCGTGGCATTCGCTAAGATTTGAAGGAGCATCCTTGGCAAAAGAAGAACTGGTGGAGTTTGGCGGAAGGGTTTCAGAAGTCCTCCCGGATAGCCGCTTTCGCGTCACCCTGGAGAATGGCTTCGAAGTCTGGGCCTATTCGTCCGGGCGGCTCAAGAAGAATCGCATACGAATTCTTGCCGGAGATCGCGTCACGCTCGAAATGTCGCCATACGATCTGACAAAGGGTCGCATCAACTATCGTCACAAGGTCTGAGCGAATGCTATTGCCGCATTCCTAATCTGAGCTGGCATGGTGCAGAGGTTCCCAGACAGACACCATGCGACGCGCACGGCTTCCCGACGCACCGTCGCTCGCCATCTGACATCCCCAATACCATCGCGTTTTTGCAGGCCAATTTCCGGGCTGATGGGACGCTTTGACTTCGTAGCTGAAAGTAAATATCCGACACGCCGGTGTTATCAGCGTATGCTCGGTGATTAAGGGAGACCAACATGTCTCAGAACAACACCATCTACAAAGGCTTCAGGCTATCTGCGAGCGTACGTCGTGCATCCAGTGGCATCCCCGGTGGCGACTCGGTTCAGCCACGCTTCCTCGCTACCGTAGCCATCATGCAAGTCAGTTCAGGAATGGGTTCCCGGAGACAGCTGCCACCGTTGCTCCAGCATTTCGCAAACGCACCGCACGCTGCTATCACGCTGGCCCTCTCGTCCGCCAGGGAGGCGATCGATGGCATGTCTACCTTCGTCAAGGCGAGGAAATCCCTCGGCCATGCCGCAGGTTCAGATTAAGAGAAATAGGGGAGACATCTTGACGAGACAATCAAGAACAAGGCCGAACTGCGCGCTACGTGCGGAGCAAGCAGTAATTTTCTGAATGCGAGGGCGCTTGTTTCGGCGACGTGTTCCGGCATGCACCGGATGCCGGTGGCTGCAACTGGAACCTGTCGATTATGAAGAGCGTCAACAGCGCCGCATGCGTGGAGGCGATCCGGCCGTATGCTAGCCAACTACGCGAGATGTATATCGTGCCGGACGAGGGAAAATAGCGTATTCCGGCCTCTACGCAGGCGATCTGTCCCGTGGCTACTTGCCATACTGCGAATCGCGTCGTCACGCCGAGGGCATGATCAATTGACGCCCTGCCGACCTATCTTGTAAGTGAGCTAGGACGCGAAACAACCGCCAGCTACAATTCCAGCACAGTGTTGCAAGGCTAGGTGCGCCATGGAACGCCCAGCACTCGTTCCCCGGCTTCCCCCTCGAGAACGTTAGGACGGGCGACTCCTGAAGTCGCCTACGGGGGCCTTGGAGAAATGCCTTGCCGCGCAAACTTGTCGCTTGCGACCTTGGTCGCGCGAGGTTTGGCTCATCCGCCCTGTTCGGCGCCACCGGTTTCGGCCGATTGCAACGCAACGCAGCCCGCAGACCAATTGCCGGCCCGATACGTGCTCCCGAACCACCCCGGCCGACCATACAGCGATCTCCCCGAAATGATGATGCGCTGGCGATCCTCGACAATGCCTACAGGATGGAAGGCGCACCCGACTCCAATGGCATGTAGTACTGCCCGCTTGCGGTCGCACCAATACAAAAGGAATGAAGATGCCTGATCACGCCGCGAACTTCATCTATCGGCCCCTTCCACACATGCCTATGCTGCGCTGCCAACAGCGCAGCCTATCGTTCAGGGGTATTGCCAGCAGATTCGGATTTGTTCGCCTCACAGCAACTCACTGTCACCGAGCAGCCACGGCGCTCATCGACTGGGAGCGTGCGGTCGATGCAGGCTGGCCCAGATTGCAGTCGCCGACCTTTCCGTTGCTCAAGCGCTTCCGACGCTCAGGCGGAACGCGGTATGCCGGATTCCCACGCTTTACCGGCATCCTCGGCTAGTCCCCCACTGGGGGAGATAAGTCACAAGGATGGCGCAGACGCCGAAGGCCCGGACAGCAAGTTGGGCGAATTGCGTCATGACGAGATTGCACCGGATAAAGGAGATGATTCTTGTTGTGAGACTACACCAGCATATCTCGGGACGGTGCCACGCCGTCGCAGGATTGACACAATCCGTTTCTCAGCGGCGGGCCGGATGGCGTGTTGTGTTCCACGCCTTGCGGCGCTGAGGATATGTCCCGAAGAACGATCGCGCCCCTACCGAGCGGCCACTACTGGGCCACGCCCCACGCGCCCTTTGCGCTGGACGGTCCGAACGGCCACGACGAAGTGTTTCCTGGCGCCCACTGCGTCAGCGACGGCAAATGGGTCACCTTCTATAAGAACGGGGAAGAGGTATGGGCGTGCAATGCCATGTATGCTGCCGCCCGTTTCGACGTTGCGCCCCTTTTCAGCGCCTGCGCGTCGACGGCCAACTGAGGGGCGCACGACTCCGACCGGCCGCTGGGATGCCCGCCGCATCTGACATAAGCGCCGCGCGACAGCCTACACGCTACATTCTGTGATCGGGCGTTATTTCAATGCGCGCCTACGCTGTTTTGCCGCGGTTGCTAGCCCGGAGCCGGTAACCACGCATCACGCAATGGCCATCGACGTGTCGGCAGGAAAGAAGGCTGAAGTCGCGACGCCGAACCGCTTGGCTAAAGCTCTAATCTGACGCACATTGAGCTCCCGCCGTCCGCTCAGCACCTCAGAAACCACGCCTTGGCTGCCAATTTCTGGCAACTCTGCCTGAGTCAAATGGTGTTGCTCCATCAGAAACCGCAAGGCGTCTATCCCGGTTACATCAGGAAAGGAATAGTGAGCTTGGTCGTAGTCTCCAATCAACTCCCCTAACGTAGCGACAAGGTCGGCCAACGGGTGAGTCTCCTCTGCAGCGCCAGCATCGAGCAACGCATTCATGGCGCCGACTGCTGCATCGTAGTCGTGTTCCGTGCGAATGGGATGAAGCGGCACGACTTTGGAAAGCGCACGGAAGTGATCGGTCAACGCTGCCACGTTCAAGGTTTCCATTTGTCGTACTCCTTGTGAGTGAAGACGTGCCGGACGAAAAGCATCTGGCGGTCAAAATGGATCGCCGCAATCAGTCGGTACGTGTTTCCACCAATGTCAAAGACATAAAAATCTCTAACGCGGTCCACACCATTAAAAGTTCCCTTCAAGTGGGCAAAGCTGCCGAAGCTGGCCGTCTCGATTAGCTTGCGCCACACCTGTAATGGCACCCCGGCGTCGGGGTGTCTGGCAGAAAATTCCACCAGAGTTTTGTTTGAGATCACGCGCATGACGTCATTGTATCTCAACTTGAGATGAAGATCGATTCTGGCTGAGGAAACCCTGCTGACGAGGATGTGAGTGCATAAAAGAGCATATTCTTCCGCTGGCGCCCGATCGGCTCGCCGCCCTCGCTTCCTCGGCTCAACAACGACGTCGTCGACACCTCGGGAATGCCGCGGCAGTTGACGCACCGCAATCGAGCATTGCGGCTTGGTCCCCTTTCAGCTCAACGAAGCCGCGTCAGAACCGGGAGCCGCCTTACCGGTTGGAGGTCTTGCCGCGTAGAATGCCCCACGCCCCATAACCTGAAAACCTGATCCCCTTCGATGTCTGTCTCCTACGATCGCAAGCAAATAGCGGAATGGCTGGACGCCCACACGGTGTCCAAGGCACGCTCCTATGCGAACGCAGTCTCGGAACTACGCTGGATCGATGGGGATACCCTAGCAGGACTGGTGCAAGGCACGCGTACGCGTCCATACGACGTCCGTGCGTATTTCCGCGACCTCGACGAGGACATGTGGGTCGAAGGAGAATGCACGTGTCCGGTCGGATCCGACTGCAAGCACGTGGCAGCGCTGCTGATCGCCGGCCTCGCGCACCAGCCCAGGCCAACTGCCACCGGCGTGCGCGCGGAACTGGTGTCCTGGCTGGAGGGTTTTCGTGCCAGACGCACGGCGGCCAATCCCGCGGCCAAGAAGAAGCCCGCCAAAGCCACGCATGCACTGGCTTACGTTTTTGGGCAATCCTATCGCGGCGCCGAGGTCCTTCTGTACAAGGCCCGCGTGGGCGCAGACGGTACGATTCGCTCGCTTGACGATCCGTGGCAGAACGTAGAGAAAGCGCTGATTGAGCCGCCCAAGTTTGTCACCGAGGAGGATCTGCCGATCCTGCGCGGATTGTGGCTGGGCCGCTCGCATGGAGCCTATTCCGGCGGTTTCGGCCTGCAGGGTACAACGGGTGCGGCCATCCTAGAGCGGCTCATCGCTACCGGACGTGCGTTTACTTCCTTTGCCCCCGCAGGCGCGCACTACCCCGCATCACACTCCCCGGTGCACTGCGGAACAGCACGCGGCGCCAGAATGACGTGGCAAGCGCAACCCGACTCGCGCGTGCGGCCGGTCTTGCAGGCCGAGCCACCCGCCACCCTGTTGCTCACGACCACGCAGCCATGCTGGTATGTCGACGCGCATTCTGGCGAAGCCGGACCACTCGCCATGCAGTGGCCAGCGGACCAAGTCGCGGATTTCCTGTCGATGCCGGCCATTACGCTGGACGAGGCGGCACTCGTTGGCAATGTGCTGCGTGAAGTGGCTCCCGACCTACCCGTACCACCCGCACATGACGTAGCGTCGGTGCAGGTCGTCAACACCGTGGCGGTGCCCGTGCTGGCCCTCGACACGCTGCCGACCTGGGCATCATCGCTGGATTTTGCGACGTTCAGCTTTGATTACGCAGAGCACAGACTCTCGGCGCAAAGCAATACCACGCTTGTTCGGACCTCCGGCGGCGAGGTCGTCCAGATCAGGAGAGACGCCGATCTCGAGCGCCAACGTCTGACGGAGCTGCAAAAGGCCGGATTTCGGGAAATTCGGGCCGACCATGCATTCGGGCCAAAGCCGTTTCCGGATGGCATGCTTGGCCCTGAGAATGACGAACACTGGCCGGAATTCATGAAGCTGGTGCTGCCCGCGCTCAGGGCTAACGGCTGGCGTGTCGTGATGAGCGACGCGTTCCGGCACAACGTGATCGAGATTGAAGCGATTGATGGCAACCTGCGCCCGATTGGCGATGGTTGGTTTGATGTCGAGATGGGCATTACGGTCAATGACCGCACGGTGCGTCTGGAGCCGCTGCTGGCAGACCTCTTTCGACGGGATGCGCGCTGGCTGTCAGGCAAGCTGGATACCATCGCTGACGACGAAGCGGTCGACCTGAAGACCGACCGCAACGAGCGGCTGCGCCTGCGTGCGGATCGGCTCAAACCGGTTGTGCGTGTGCTGATCGACTTATTCGACTCGCTCGGCACCGGCATGCGCATTTCCGAGTGGGATGCGGCCCGGCTCCATGCCCTGGATCAGACCGGGCGCTGGCAGTTTCACGGTGATGCATCGATCCGGCAACTCGCGCAACGCCTGATGGCTGGGCCTGGGGTGACTGATGTGCGCGTCCCGCGTGGTCTGAAGGCCGAACTGCGTGCCTACCAGCAGCAGGGACTTGCCTGGATGCAGTTCCTGCGCGAACACGAACTGTCTGGTGTGCTTGCCGACGAAATGGGCCTTGGCAAGACCATCCAGACGCTTGCACACATCCTCACCGAGAAGGAACGCGGCAGGCTGGACCGGCCTGCGTTGGTCGTCGTACCGACGACCCTCATGCACAACTGGTGCGAGGAAGCGCAGCGCTTTACGCCAAAGCTACGCGTCCTGGATTTGCATGGGCCCCAACGTCACGAGCGCTTTGACGAGATCGGCGAGCACGATCTGATCCTGACCACCTACGCCCTGCTGTGGCGTGACGAAGAATTCCTTGCCAAGCACGAGTATCACCTGCTGATTCTGGACGAGGCGCAGTACGTCAAGAATGCCGCCACCAAGTCCGCGGCAACCATTCGCGAACTGCGTGCGCGACATCGCCTGTGCCTCACCGGTACGCCGCTCGAAAACCATCTCGGCGAACTGTGGGCCCAGTTCGACTTCCTGCTGCCAGGTTTCCTCGGCACCCGCCAGGACTTCACCCGACGCTGGCGCACACCCATCGAAAAAGGCGGTGATGCGGTGCGACGCGACCTGCTCGCGCGGCGTATCCGGCCATTCATGCTACGACGGCGCAAGGATGAGGTGGCCACCGAGCTGCCACCGAAGACGATGATTGTGCGCTCGGTAGAGCTCGAAGGCGCGCAACGTGATCTGTACGAAACGGTGCGCGCGGCCATGCAGGAGAAGGTCCGAGCGGCCGTCGCAGCAAAAGGCCTCGCGCGCAGCCACATCATCGTGCTGGAGGCGTTGCTCAAGCTGCGCCAGGTCTGTTGCGATCCGCGGCTCGTCAAGATCAGCCAGGCGGCCCGGATCAAGGAATCGGCCAAGCTTGACCTGCTGCTCGACATGCTGCCCGAACTGATTGAGGAAGGTCGCCGCATCCTCCTGTTCTCGCAGTTCACCAGCATGCTCGACCTCATTGCGGCGGCCCTAGGAAAAGCCGGGATTCCATATGTCATGCTGACCGGTGATTCCACCGATCGAGTCACGCCGGTCAAGCGCTTCAAACAGGGTGAGGTGCCGCTTTTCCTGATCAGCCTGAAGGCCGGCGGTGTTGGCCTGAACCTGACGGCGGCCGACACCGTCATTCACTACGATCCCTGGTGGAATCCTGCCGTCGAAAATCAGGCCACCGACCGCGCTCACCGTCTCGGGCAGGACAAGCCCGTGTTCGTCTACAAGCTGATTACCGCCGGCAGTGTCGAGGAGAGGATCGTCGCAATGCAGGAACAGAAGGCGGCGCTTGCCGAAGCGATCCTGTCGGAGGATGCCCCCGGCACTGTCAAGTTCTCCGCCGATGACATCGAGGCGCTATTCGAGCCGATCCCGGCTGCACCACCCGTCGTATCGGCGACGATGTCCCGGTCCCGCATCAAGGCGAGCAAATAACTTTGCCATGCCAGCTCATCGACGTCTGAACTCCACGTACCTCTATGGCAAAGCCCGGCGACAACCCACACGAACAGCGAATCTCGATGGAGATCGTTGTCGACGCGTACACCGAGGAAGAATGCGCGATGGCATGGTATTGCCATCTCGAAGATAGCCTGAGCTTTCCGTTCGACGCGCGGGTACGTCAGACCATGCCTGCGTCTCCGCTACGCGCAGGCGAACGCTTTTCTGTCACCGAGCTCGCTCGTGACCAGTTGTGCCGCGTTACCATCTTCGTTCACGCGCAACACAACCAGCGTGAACTCGTCGTGCCCCTTGCTCAGCTCGTTCCGATTCGGGCCGACCAGAGCACGCGGCTTGCTGTCTCAGACTGGCACTATTGGTGCGACCAAGGTTACAGCTTCTGAGCTTCTCGTAGTCGCTGGCTGCGTCCTCCGGAAGAACACAAGTAGACGGTCTGGAACCGTTTGCTCGGCCCGCTTTCAAGGTCAACTGCACCCCCAGCCTTGCCTGGAGAGGGCTGGCGGAAGATTTTCAGCTTTTGGTGGATGGCCAAGAATTGCCTACATTGGCCTCGAACAGATCGGACTGCCGGTTTCCGCTGGCAATGTGCGGACGTCGGCATGCGTACGTACGAAACCGCCGCACTTGCTCGACGACCTACAGGCGTACGCAACGTCGTTGGCCCAACGCGGCCTCATCGATCGCACGCGCCAATGCTCGTGAGGGACACCATTGGCCCCCTTGCGCGATGAATCGCACGGACGCGTCGACGACGGGTTGTTGGCTCACATCAGCGGGTACGGCGATGACGGGGGCAACGATCGACTCCGCGAGGGCAAATTGCTGCTTTTCGAAGCCCCCTGGATCGAGGCGACCTTGGGCATCGAAAGTGAGAATGGAAAACGTTGCGCGAAGGACGCACACGGGTTCTCTGGCCGTGAGTTCGACGACCACATCGGCCATGCGCACGCGTTGCCCAGCAAAAGCGGACAAGCAGTGGCTCGCCGGCTCCCGCAGCATTCGCTCGAATTTGGTGGTGGCTAGCCGCCAGAGAGTATCGTCAGGGGCGATGAGAAACTTTCGGCAGGCGAACCCCATCGCTTTTCCTCATGCACCAACCTTGGAGTCCAAACTGTTTCGTCCAATGGGGAGGTCTCAATTGCACATCGTACACCTGAAGCATGGCCGGGATCCGGCAGTTGCGGTTGATGGCCGGTTCGGACCCCCAAAGGGCGCTTGCCGGCCAGAAAGAGACATTCGACGGCCACGAACAGATGAGGCAACCATCGTTGGCACATGGATGCGGCCGAACGTTATCTCAAGCCAATGGCAACTATTGCTACGCGAGCATGAGGTTCAGGTTTTGAATCGCGGCGCCGGATGCGCCCTTTCCAAGATTATCGAAAACCGCAGACAGGAGGACGTGCCCGTGCTCCATGCTAGGAAATACGCTCAAGCGCATGTCGTTCGTACCGTTTAGCATTTGCGGGTCCAGGTGCTTTAAGACGCACGATTCTTGCATCGGCAAGACATGTACGTGGTCCGCCTTGGCATAGTGGCGCGCGAGGCAGGCGTGTAAAGTGGCGCCATTCACGCCGGGTGCCAGCAGCCGCAACGCCAGCGGCACCGTCAGCACGATGCCCTGGCGGAACGCTCCGTATGCAGGGACGAAAATGGGAGGCTGCGCGAGCCCGGCGTGCTGCTGGATCTCCGGCGTGTGCTTGTGCGCGAGTTCCAGGCCATAGACCTGGTATGAAGGCGCGTTGGCGGCTCCCGGCCCCTCATATTCCTCCACGCCGGCGCGTCCGCGTCCGGAGTAGCCGGATACCGCATGAATGCTGATGGGGTAATTGCCCGGTATGAGCCCAGCCAGCACCAACGGACGCAGCAGGCCAATCGCACCGGTCGGATAGCAACCGGGGTTGGTGACCCGACGTGCGTTTGCAATTCTCTCAACTTGCCCCGGCGTCATCTCCGGAAATCCGTAAGTCCAGTCCGGCTGTGTACGGTGGGCGGAGCTTGCGTCGATAACTCGAACCGCAGGATTGACAATTGTGGCCACTGCCTCGCGCGCGGCGGCATCCGGCAAACAGAGGATGGCGATGTCGCAGGCGTTGATGGCTTCTGCGCGACGCCGCAAATCTTTGCGCTCCGCAGCAGCAAGCGTAATCAGTCTGATGTCGGTCCGGTTACGCAGCCGTTCGTGGATTAGCAACCCGGTGGTGCCTTGGTCGCCGTCGATGAAAACAATGGGGGAGCTCATACGTGAAATACTCCGCTGACTTTGGGTTGTAAGAAGTAGAACGAAGAACAAGCCCCTATGTTCCGTGGACCGCTACAATAGAGAAAGTTGAATTTCATAACGCGAACATTCAGTTTTTCTGAATCTGGACACCGACATGCGAGAGATCAGCCTCGACCGCTTGCGCACTCTGGTCGCCATTGCAGACCGCGGCTCATTTGCCGATGCGGCGCGTGCATTGCACCTGGCGCCGCCAACGGTTAGCCTCCATATCGCTGAACTTGAAGACCGCATTGGGGCTCCACTCCTGTCGCGGAAGCGCGGACATGTCAGGCC
Source organism: Cupriavidus sp. WKF15 (assembly GCF_029278605.1). Lineage (NCBI taxonomy): Bacteria > Pseudomonadati > Pseudomonadota > Betaproteobacteria > Burkholderiales > Burkholderiaceae > Cupriavidus > Cupriavidus sp. WKF15. The sequence continues at coordinate 102,939 of NZ_CP119574.1, read as the reverse complement.
GTCGGCTATAGGAGAGGTGCTGGTGGAGCGCGCGCGTCGACTTCTGGCCGATGCGGAGCAGGCGTTAGACGACATTCAACGCCAAGTGCAGGGGCTCGAAGGGCGCGTGCGGCTCGGTGCGTCGACTGGCGCGATCGCGCACCTGTTGCCGCAAGCGCTTGAGGTGCTGCGCCAGCACCATCCCGCTATCGACATTCAAGTTGCAGTGCTGACTTCACATGAAACCTTGTCCCGACTGGCGGATGGGACGCTGGACGTTGGGCTAGTTGCACTGCCTCAGCCCCCGGTGGCTGGACTCGTGATCAAGCCTTGGAGGCGCGACCCCGTGATGGCCTTTGTGCCGGCGCATTGGCGGTGCCCAGCCCGCGTCACGCCTGAATGGCTCGCTGTCCAACCTCTCATTCTCAATGACGCGACCACGCGTCTTTCACGTCTCACTGCGGAGTGGTTCGCGACCGGGGGGTATCATCCTGCGCCTCGCATTCAGCTCAACTACAACGACGCGATCAAGAGTCTGGTAGCGGCAGGTTACGGCGCCGCGCTGTTGCCCCATGAGGCGACTGCGCCATTACCCGACAAGCGCATTGTCATGCGTCCGCTGCGCCCGGCGCTGTGGCGTCGGCTCGGCATTGCACATCGTGCGGGGTACGTTGAGCGTTCCACGCAACACGTACTTGATATGTTGCGGGATCTGCGATTGGCGTAGGAGTTGCCATTTTCCGCTTCGGTTCGTTCTCGCTGGGACAGTAGCCTTATTGCACGCCACGACGAACGAATGGCTGGTTTGTAGAAATCTAAATGACCGAATTGGGTCGTCTCCTGCCCTACGCGGACCAGTCCAGGAGGAACGCTCGGTTGTGCTGAGCGTCGGGCCGCACCCGGCCAGTTTGAGTCAGATGGCTCCAGACTCATGATGACCGAAGCTGGCCTAACTACCGTCGTTCAAGCGAGGATGGGACTCGAGCCTCGCCAGGTCCACCCATCGCAACGTTCCTATCGGAATCATGGGTGACGAGCATCTGCGCGCATCCGCGCTCTTGCGTGGCCTCGATGGACGGACTCGACCTTGCCCAATTGCGACGCCTTTGCTCGGCTCAATGACTGACGTGAGATTGAGAAGTGACGCATCCATGGGTCTGCATGATCGCAGTACCGGCGGCACCAGGCGGCACGCCGCTGGCCGGGAAGGCCTTCGCGGTCTCATCCCTGCAATCTATGCGGCCGTTCGAGAGCACGCTCTGCTCGGCACGGTATGCGCCATCGGCGAGGAGCAATCGTGCCATAGTCACTCGGGCAATCCGGCCAGCCGCAGCCCCTCCGCAAACTGGGTCAGGTCTTCTGGGCGACGGATCGGAAGCCAATCCTTGAGATTGGAGACGCGGAGTGACGGATCGAGCGTGCGCAGGCGCTGCATCGCCTCCTTCGCTTTATCCATGCGTCCAGCGAGCGCATGACTCGCCGCCAGAACGCCGACCGGGGCAAGGAAACTCGGTAGATTGCATTTGGCCCTTTCGGCCCAATCCGAAGCGGCGTCGAAGCGCCCTGCGAAGAAATGTGCCAGCGCCATCCCAGCCTGCATCCTGAACATTTCCGGATCCAATGGACTCAAGCGAACGGCACGCGCCAAATACTTAATCGCAGCGTCTGTTTCACCGCGACAAGCGTGCAGGCACCCACACAGGGACCATGCAGGGGCGTGGTTCGGATTAAGTAGCAAAGCTCTGTCGAACAGCGCGATACCGCCGTCGAGGTCGCCGGTCAGATGCCCGAGTGCATGAGCTCCTCTCGTGAGCGCCACAGCATCGTCCCGGCCGAGCTCCACCGCTAGTCGCGCCAGGCGAGTGCCCTCGGCAATTTCCCGGGGCTGATCGATCATCCAGCCATTCATCTTGCGCCAGATATAACACCAGGCCGCCATGCCATAGGCCGATGCGAAATCCGGATCGAGCTCGGTGGCCTTGTAGAACAAGGGCAGCGCCGCCTCGATTAATTCGCGCGTTCCGCTGTGCACCTGCGCGGTGCCGCGAAGGTAATAGTCGTAGGCGCACAGGTTCTCCGTCGGCTTGCGCTTGGCACGCTCGATTTCCGCCCGCTCGAGCTGCGGCGCGATGGCGCCGACCACGCTTTCCGCAACCTGGTCCTGCAGTTCGAAGATATCGTCCAGCGTGCCTTCGAAGCGCTCTGCCCAGAGATGTGTCCCGGTCCTGGCATCGATGAGCTGCCCTGTGATGCGCACCTTGTTGCCGGTCTTGCGCAAGCTGCCTTCCAGCACGTAGTGCACGCCAAGCTCGCGGCCGACGTCCTTCACCTCGACCGCGCGGCCCTTGTAGGTGAAACTTGAGTCACTCGCGATGACGAACAGCCAGCGTATGCGTGACAGCGCAGCGATGATGTCCTCCACCACGCCGTCAGCGAAATACTCCTGTTCGGGGTCGCCGCTCAGGTTCTGGAAGGGCAATACGGTAATGGAGGGTTTATCCGGAAGGAGGAGCGCGGACGGCGGCTCCCTCGATTCTCTGGAGATGTGTTCGCCGATCTCGCCGACAAAGCGGAAACCCTTTCGGGCGATAGTCCTGACCAAGCGCTGTTCCCCGCCGGTGTCGCCAATGGCCTTGCGAACCGCATTTATGTGACTGGTGATCGTCGATTCCGAGACGATTCGGCCGCGCCATACCGCCTGCAGCAGGTCGTCCTTGCTGACGACACGGTCGCGGTTCCTGACGAGATGCAGCAGCAGATCGAAGACCTGCGGCCCGACAGGTACGACTCTCGCATGATGCGAAAGCTCCCGGCGTTCCGGGTCGATCACGTAGTCTTCAAACACGAATTGCACTTGACATCCCCTGGCCGATTCGGCTCCCAGGTGGGGGGGCAACTGGCGAATTCCGTCCATGAATAATGATACTGCAACCGGTGGTGAGAGCATCTCATCCCCCGTCAGGCAACGCTTGGACGAAAAACCAACCTCTCCTGCCGAAAAATTCAAGGTGAAGGCAAGGACCTTTCCGGAGCACGCGGGCAATCTCCACGCATATAGACGGCAACGGTATGTCGAGAAACGGAGAGAAGAGCATGAAGATTGTCGTCATCGGGTGCACCGGCCTCATCGGAACGCAGCTTGTGAAGGATCTTCGAAAGCGCGGACATGACGTGCTCCCAGCCGCCCCTGACAGCGATGTCAACAACATCAGCCGCGAGGATTTGGCCAAAGCGCTCAACGGCGCCGAGGTCGTCGTCGATGTGGCGAACGCGCCAGTATGGGAAGACGAGGCGGCCCTCGAGATTCTCGAGACATCGGGCCGCAACCTGCTGGCTGCGGGGGCTGTAGCCGGCGTACGCCACCATGTGGCCCTGTCGATCGTTGGCGGCGAACGGCTTCCCGACTGCGGCTATTTCCGGGCGAAGGTCGCGCAGGAGCGCCTCGTCAAGGCATCCGGCATTCCGTACACCATCGTTCGTACGACGCAGTTCTACGAGTTTGTCGGCAACATTGCCCAGTCGGCCGCCCAGTTGGCCACCTTAGGCAAGGAGATTCGCGTATCGCCGGCGCTGATCCAGCCGATCGCGTCAGCGGACGTGGCAGCGGCGCTTGCCGAGGTTGCAGTCGCCCCGCCGGTCAACGGCACAGTCGAAGTCGCCGGTCCAGAGGCAATGCCGCTGGACGACGTGGTCAGGCGCTTCCTGCGGGCGACGAAGGATACGCGCAAGGTCGTGCCGGACGTCAACGCACGCTACTTCGGTGGCCTCCTCTCCGATCGGACGCTCACACCCGGGGAGAACCCCCGCCTTGGCGCGATCCGGTTCGAGGACTGGCTTGGTCGCTACCAAGCTCAATCCAGCTTCGCCTCGCAGTCCCCTCTTTCAGCGCCTGCCGGTGCGGACAACTCGGGCGTGCTTGCATCGAGTTTCGCGACGAGCTATCCCGGAGTCGTCGCCTTCATCACCGTTGTGGCCGAAGGCGGCTTTTCCAAGGCCGCTGACCGGCTCGGAATCGCTCGCTCCGCGGTCAGCCGCGGCGTCCAGAAGCTGGAATCGCAGGTCGGCTTTCGTCTGTTGAGTCGGACGACGCGCAGCATTTCGCTCACGCGTGAAGGCGAGATCTTCCATGCCCGCTGCCAGCCCGGTGTCACTCTCATCACACAAGCAATAGAGGACCTGCGCGATCTGCGCGACGGTCCGCCGCGAGGACGCCTGCGGGTCTCCGCTTCTGTGGGCTTTGGCCGCAAGGTGGTTGCGCCGCTGCTGTGGGGCTTCCAGGAGAAGTACCCTGAGATCGAGATCGAGTTGGACTTGAGCTGCGTCGGGAGTGACTTCACGGCGGGCCGCATCGACGTGTCGTTTCTCAACGGGCGTCTAGCAGACACTAGAATCGTTGCGAAACAGATCGTCCCCATGCAGACTCTGGTGTGCGCCTCGCCCGAGTATGCGGCAAGGCGCGGTATGCCCGAGTCGCCGAACGCGTTGATGCAGCACGACTGCATCAACATCCGTCTGCCGTCGGGCCGCGTGTACGAATGGGAGTTCAAGGTAGAGGCAGGATCGCGTAAGCTGACGCCGCCGTCGCGCCTCATGTTCAACGATGTTGGGCTAGTGCTGGAGGCCGTCCTCCAAGGCAAAGGCATCGCTCAGTTGGGCGGGTACCTGATCTGCGATCTGCTGCGCGAGGGAAAACTGGTTCACTCCATGCCGCAGTATGCACCCGGTGACCGAGGCCACTACATCTGCTACTTGAGCCGCCAGCATCTGCCGTCGCGTATCCGCGTGTTCGTCGACCACATGACGGCAGCGATTCGGGCGCTGGACCTCCAATGCCCGGAGGCGTTCTCACCAACGCCTGAGAACCGACAGGTCGCCTCGGCGCCATTGGTACCCCTACGGGGTCAATAGACTTGGTAGGACGATCGACCACGCTCATAGAGAGCTTCAACGAGCGGCTGCGCCACGATAAAGGCCAGCGACAGCCCGTTGCCTTCTTGTACCTGCTTCCGCCTGCCCCGCCTCCTCCAGTACGTGCGCGAAGTCAGCCTGCCTGCGCCTTGCTCGAAAGCATCCTGGGATTCGTCACCCAGTAACGCCACATGCGTCATGAGCGTGGGAAGCGGGCACCCGCCCTCGCGATAGTCACGACGTTTTAGAGGGATCGGGGGGAGGCCCTTGGATAGTGGTCCAGTAGACATCGAAGGACACTAGCGCCTTGACATGAGGCATAAGTACGGCCGACAGGATGGTTTCCAGCAGGCTCGACGGGACGTGGCGGCCGGGCTCCGGTGTGGCAACGAGCTCCAGCGTCTGCCCGTGCGACGCCGCCGAGCCTACAGGGAGGATGTCCAGGTGACTGTCGGCGAGTTTGCCTACAGTCTCGCCGCCACCCTCGCAGCAGACCAGCTCGTCGTGAACATGTGAGTACGGATTGAGCAGGCTCGCCCATAGCGAACGGCAAAGCGCAGCGACGTCGGATAGGCATTCGTCGCTGGGAGCGGAAACGATGCAGCGGACAACGGACGGGGCACTCATGAAAGCCTCCTTGCGCCGGGTGCGTCCAACGGACGGCGAGCGCTTTAGACGTATTGGAGTTCGGCCACTGCGACAGTGGCGCGGATCAAGATAACGTTCGGCACGTGACAATATGTCAATTGGAAGATTGCAGTAAGAGCTTGGTAAGTTGGCCGAAGCGCGGGAGCATTGCATAGCCGCGGACATCGGCCCCGAGGGCGAATGCGGTGTGCACCGCGCCAAGGGAGGACAGTCCAACGCATTGTGATCAGCGTTTTTCAAGTGAACCTCTTCATTGATGCGCATAAACGTCCGCACTCTGCCTCGCCTTTCATGGGCGCCTGGGCAATTTTCTGCACCAACGCGCCCGGTGTCTGACTAGCGGTTCTTCAGCGCCTCGGCAACCCCTGCGCCATAGGCGCGATCGGCCATCGTGCAATTGCGGATATGCCGCTGCTGCACCTCCTCGCTCGCACCGCCGAGCGAGCGCGCCGTGTTGTCGAAGAGCTGCAGCTTCTGCTCGGGCGACATCAGTCGGAACAGCGCCCCCGGCTGCGAGTAGTAGTCCTCGTCCGCGCGATGGTCCCAGTGCGCGGCTGCACCCGAGAGCGCCAGCGGCGGCTCCGCCAGCCGCGGGCTGTCGGCCCACTCGCCGCGGCTGTTGGGCACGATGCCGGGCAGCCCGCCCTGGTTGCCGTCCACGCGCATCGCGCCGTCGCGGTGATAGCTGTGCACCGGGCAGCGCGGGGCGTTCACCGGGATCTGGTGCGCGTTCACGCCCAGCCGGTAGCGGACCGCATCGCCGTAGCTGAAGAGCCGCCCCTGCAGCATCTTGTCCGGCGAGAAGCCAATGCCCGGCACGATGTTGGCAGGCGAGAACGCCGCCTGCTCCACATCGGCGAAGTAGTTGTCGGGGTTGCGGTTGAGCTCCAGCACACCGACCTCAACGAGCGGGTAGTCGCCGTGCGGCCAGACCTTGGTGAGGTCGAAGGGATTGAACGGGCAGACCTGCGCTTGCTGCTCGGTCATCACCTGGATACACAACGTCCAGCGCGGGAAGTCGCCGCCGTCGATCGCCTCGAGCAGGTCGCGCTGCGCGCTTTCGCGGTCGTTGGCGACGATCGCGGCGGCCTGTGCGTCGGTGAGGTTACGGATGCCTTGGCGGCTGCGCAGGTGAAACTTCACCCAGTACCGCTCGTTGTCCGCGTTGATGAGACTGAACGTGTGGCTGCCGAAACCGTGCATGTGGCGATAGCCATCGGGCAAGCCGCGATCGCTCATCACGATGGTCACCTGGTGCAGCGCCTCGGGTAGCAGCGTCCAGAAGTCCCAGTTGTTCTGGGCGCTGCGCAGGTTGCTGCGCGGGTCGCGCTTGACTGCGTGGTTCAGGTCGGGAAATCGCAGCGGGTCGCGCAGGAAGAACACGGGCGTGTTGTTTCCCACCAGGTCCCAATTGCCTTCCTCGGTATAGAACTTCACTGCGAAGCCGCGGATGTCTCGCTCGGCATCCGCTGCGCCGCGCTCGCCGGCCACCGTGGAGAAGCGCACGAAGACGTCCGTCTTCTTGCCGATACTTGAGAAGAGCCTGGCCCTCGAGTACGCCGAGATGTCGTGCGTCACCGTGAAGTGGCCGAAAGCGCCGGAGCCCTTGGCGTGCATACGCCGCTCGGGGATCACCTCGCGGTCGAAGTGGGCGAGCTTCTCGAGCAGCCAGATGTCTTGCAGCAGCGCGGGGCCGCGCGCACCGGCGGTCTCGATGTTGAAGTTGTCGACAACGGGGGCGCCGTTGGCATGAGTGAGTTTGGTCATGGCAATGTGGGAAAGAAGAGTGGGTCGGCGGAGCGTCTTCAGGCGGGAGGACTGGACGTCCAAGGTGGGAGTCGCGTCGATGGCCGCCACCTCAAGGTTGGACCGGCCATCGACGGTGCCGACTGATTCGACGCAATCAGGACTTGATAAAGGCCAGCAGTTCCGCGTTGATGACGTCCGAGTGCGTTGTCGGCATGCCGTGCGGGAAGCCCTTGTAGGTCTTCAGCGTGCTGTTCTTCAGCAGCTTGGCCGATAGCGGCGCAGAATCGGCGTAGGGGACGATCTGGTCGTCGTCGCCGTGCATCACCAGCACCGGCAGTCCGATCTTCTTCAGGTCGTCGGTGAAGTCGGTCTGCGAGAACGCGACGATGCCGTCGTAGTGCGCCTTGGCGCTGCCCATCATCCCCTGGCGCCACCAGTTCTGGATGATGCCTTCCTGCGGCTTCACGCCCGGCCGGTTGAAGCCGTAGAACGGCCCCGCGGGAATGTCGCGATAGAACTGCGCCCGGTTCGTGGCCGTCTGCAATTGCAGGCCGTCGAACACGTCCTTCGGCAGGCCGCCGGGATTCGACGCGGTCTTGACCATCAGCGGCGGCACGGCGTTAATGAGGCAGGCCTTCGCGGCCCGCTTCTCGCCGTGGCGAGCCAGATAGCGCACGACCTCGCCGCCGCCGGTGGAGTGGCCGATGTGGATCGCGCCCTTGAGGTTGAGATGGTTCACGACCGCGGCGAGGTCGTCGGCGTAGTGATCCATGTCGTGGCCGTTCCAGACTTGCGCCGAGCGGCCATGCCCGCGCCGATCGTGCGCGACGACACGATAGCCCTTGGAGAGGAAGAACATCACCTGCGCGTCCCAATCGTCGGAGCTCAGAGGCCATCCGTGCGAGAAGACGATCGGGGTGCCATTGGAGGGACCCAAATCCTTATAGAAGATCTGGACCCCGTCTTTGGTGGTGACATAGCTCATGGGTGGATTTCCTTCCGGATTTTCAGCGCCATTCGGCGCACTAGGAGCAGCGGACGCTGCGAATGGCAGAGCCGCTGCTGCTGCAGTGCCTGCCCCAATGATCAACAACTGACGGCGCGTGACGCCAGCGAATCTAGGCTGAATTGGTGCGGGTTCAATCTTCATGGCTGTAGACCTGAGTGGAGACGAGATCAGTCTAGCCATGGTCTCCTCCCCATGCGATATGGTCACGGGCAATTCGATGTTGCCGGATCTTCACCAATGTCGCGGCAACGCATCCAGCGCGCTCCGCTGGGTCGTTCACTGAGCTCAGCCATCCACGCGACCGGATCTTCAAATGCGCCGGCTCATGTTTGACTGACTCTAGGTGAGCGCGATTGTTACGTGGCGATCAACAGATATGTCCACAACCAGCGCCTAGTGCCGGCCGGCATTTGCTTCTAGATTTCAACGCATCACGTCAGCTTCGATGAATCGCATCGAGAGCCTCGCGGCGTGTTCGTTGTCCACCCCAGTCCGAGGAGCCAACATGAACCAACGCATCAACTACCAACAGCAATCGTCGGAACCTTTCAGGAACCATGACCACCGATGCGTTACTCGCGCAACGCTTCGGTTGACGGCCGCGCTTGCGATGGCCGTTGCAAGCATCGCAACCGCGATGGCACATCCACAACCGGTAAAAGCGGCGCAGTACACCGATCCGACCGAGCGCGCCATGCCCGTTCCCACGATGACACTCGATCTGGAACGCACCGCCCTGGTCGTGATCGATCCCCAGATCGATTTCATGAGCCCGAAGGGCGCAGCTTGGTCCGCTGTGGGTGAGGCCGTTACCGAGCAACGGCTCGTGCCGAACCTGCTGCGCCTGTTCGAGTCATCGAAGAAGGCGGGCATCGTCGTCGCGATCTCGCCTCACTACTACTACCCGCACGACCACCAATGGAAGTTCCAGGCCCCCGTCGAGCTCTTCCAGCACAAGATCAAGATCTTCGACAGGCCCAGCGCACTGAGCCTGGATGGGTTCCGCGGTTCGGGCGCAGACTTCATGCCCGAGTTCAAGCCCTACATCGAGGACGGCAAGACCATCGTCGCTTCGCCCCACAAGCTCTACAGCCCCCAGACCAACGATCTCACGTTCCAGCTTCGCAAGCAGGGCATCACCAAGATCGTCCTCGCCGGGATGCTAGCCAACCTGTGTGTGGAGTCCCACTTGCGCGAGTTTGAGGAGCAAGGCTTCGAGGTGGCCGTCGTGCGTGATGCGGTCGCGGCCCCGAAGTTGCCTGAGGGCGATGGAAATCTCAGCGCGCTCATCAACTTCCGCTACATCGCCAACGCGCTATGGACGACTGATGAGGTTGTCGCCCGGCTCGCGAAGCCCACCGCGCGGTGACCAGTGATTGCCTCGCTCTGCGGCGCGAGCATTTGGCTGAGGTAACCGCACCAATCCACGGCCATTCCAGTGGGCTCTGAGAATGCGGCCGCAGGTGCCTTCCAAAGGACTGCGGCTGCGGAAGGATGAAGAATTGCTTCACCACACAGACAAGCCGATCAGATCACAGCGAGCTGTGACTGCGACCGCAGCACATCGACTTTGCACCCAATGACAGAAGCGTCCCCCATGCAAAACCTTGTCGAAGGCTTTTTGAAGTTTCAGCGCGAGGAGTTTCCCAAGCGCACAAAGCTATTCAAGCATCTGGCCACCACCCAGAACCCTCGCACCCTGTTTATTGCGTGCTCGGACAGTCGCGTCATACCTGAACTTCTGACACAACAGGAACCGGGCGAACTGTTCGTCATCCGCAATGCCGGAAACATCGTCCCGTCCTACGGAGTGCAACCTGGAGGCGTCTCGGCCAGTGTCGAGTACGCGGTCGCCGGCCTTAGCGTCGCCGATGTCGTCATCTGCGGTCACTCCGACTGCGGTGCCATGACGGCAGTCGCGACATGCATGTGCCTGGACCATATGCCTGCTGTTTCTGGCTGGCTGTGCCACGCCGGCGCCGCAAAGGCCGTCAATGAATCGCGAGTGCATGCATCCGAGCGGGCGCGCATTGACTCCATGGTGCGAGAGAACGTCATTGCCCAGCTTGTCAATCTTCGAACCCACCCTTCTGTGGCACTCGCTGTCGAGCAGGGACGGTTGAACCTGCACGGCTGGGTGTACGACATTGAAACCGGCTCCATTAGTGTGCTGGACGGCATCACGAACGGCTTCGTTTCTCTGGCGGAGAACCCCCGGGTCTCTGCAAATCCACCCCGACTTAACGCAACTGTCTGAGTTCTCCCCATCCTTCAGGAGTTTGAAAATGCCCCAATCGCAATACAACCAAGCCGATCGCCAGGCCCTCACTGACGCCATCGTTGAGGCGAAGATTCGCAAGAATCTGACTTTCGAACAGATCAACGAGGACACCGGGCTATCGCTGGCCTTCGTGACAGCAGCGCTGCTCGGCCAGCACCCGCTGCCTGCAGAGGCAGCGAAGAAGGTCGCCGACAAGCTTGAGCTCGGTGAAGATGCCGTGCAACGGCTCCAGACAATCCCCGTGCGCGGCAGCATTCCCGGCGGAGTTCCAACTGACCCCACCATCTACCGCTTCTACGAGATTGTCCAGATCTATGGATCCACGCTCAAGGCCCTTATCCACGAGAAATTCGGCGACGGGATCATCAGCGCGATCAACTTCAAGCTGAACATCCAGAAGGTACCGGATCCGGAAGGAGGTCACCGCGCGGTGATTACCCTTGACGGCAAGTATTTGCCGACCAAGCCATTCTGACTGTAGGCCATCCTCGGCGCTAGGGTGGCTGACCCTCGGAAGGATCGCCGATGTGGGATGCGGGGCGCATAGGCGGAGTGGGCCAGTCCAGCGCAGAGTGGACCGCCTCACCCCACTCCGGATGCGGAATGCCGACCACAGCGGACATCATGACGGCTGGGTGGGAGGCCAGTGCCGCTTCAACTTCAATCGCATAGACGTTGAAGCCGCCGCTGATGATCATGTCCTTCAAACGGTCGACAATGTAACGATGACGGGCTAGTGCTGGAGGCCGTCCTCCAAGGCAAAGGCATCGCTCAGTTGGGCGGGTACCTGATCTGCGATCTGCTGCGCGAGGGGGAAACTGGTTCACTCCATGCCACAGTACGCACCCGAGGACCGGGGCCACTCGCCTGCCAACATCGTGCCGGGCATTGGCTTCTCGCCGGACAAGATGCTGCAGGGGCGGCTCTTCAGCTACGGCGATGCGGTCCGCTACCGGCTGGGCGTGAACGCGCACCAGATCCCGGTGAACGCCCCGCGCTGCCCGGTGCACAGCTATCACCGCGACGGCGCGATGCGCGTGGACGGCAACCAGGGCGGGCTGCCCGGCATCGTGCCCAACAGCCGCGGCGAGTGGGCCGACAGCCCGCGGCTGGCGGAGCCGCCGCTGGCGCTCTCGGGTGCAGCCGCGCACTGGGACCATCGCGCGGACGAGGACTACTACTCGCAGCCGGGGGCGCTGTTCCGACTGATGTCGCCCGAGCAGAAGCTGCAGCTCTTCGACAACACGGCGCGCTCGCTCGGCGGTGCGAGCGAGGAGGTGCAGCAGCGGCATATCCGCAATTGCACGATGGCCGACCGCGCCTATGGCGCAGGGGTTGCCGAGGCGCTGAAGAACCGCTAGTCAGACACCGGGCGCGTTGGTGCAGGCCCTGCCGCAGGCGTGTCGCTCTCTCCCTGCCGCCCCCATTCGCCAAGGCAGACTGCTCTTGCAGCCCGCCAGGTTCAAATTGATCAATGACGTGAAATCTTCGGCCGTGTATTCGGCGAAAGGCTTCGCGACGAAAATGCCGCTATTGTTCACTAGCGTGTCGACACGTCCAAAGCATTTGATCGTTTCATCGATCACACCGCGCGCGGTAGCGGGTTCGCCGATATCGCCTGCCACGGCTAACTGGTCGGCGTCGGGAGTCACTTTGATGGAGCGGGCCGTTGCGACAACGTGATAACAATGACCTTTTGTTGGTTGCTCATGCCACACCTCCTCCAATTGTGGATTGACGTGGTGAGTCCCGGGCTCTAGAACCTCCGAACCGCTCAGTAAGCGTCGGCGCGGCCATGAGCGGTTATCATCGCCGACAGATGTTCCTAGTCAACGATTGGGACGAGCGTATACATGTGGTACCCGTCGGTTCCGAATTAGTCCAGTGGCGCGGCCTGTCGACGGATACTTTTGAAGGTACAAGCATTCGGAAGACATTCAGTAAGCTTTCACAAACGTCCGACGCAGGAGTCCGGATCGATTCGCGTGATCGCCTGTGCCGCACAGCGGCGTGTGCCCTGCAGTGTACAGCCTTCGACGCCATGGCCCACCTCGCGCATACCCAGGGACGTGTACCAATCACCAGTAGCGAGACAACACGGGCGCCCAGAGAACCTGCCCCGAGGGCCTCAGGCCGCTTCCCGAGCGACGGCGAGATAGCCGTGGATCTGCGACACAACCGCTGCGCCCTCGCCCACCGCAGTGGCCACGCGCTTGGTCGAGCCCGAGCGGACATCGCCGATGGCGAAGACGCCCGACACGCAGGTCTCCAGCGTATTGGACTGCAGCCCGGCGTCTATGCCGGTCAGCACGAACCCCTTGGCATCTACCTCCACATCGCAGCCGTCCAGCCACGATGTGTTCGGCTGCGCGCCAGTAAACAGGAACACGTGCTGCACCCGCATCGTCATCTGCGTGCCCATATTGCAATCGCGCAGGGTTACGCCTGTCAGCCGCGTATTGCCTTCGAGGTCCACCACTTCGGTGCGGGCATGGACCGTGATGTTGCGCTGCGCGGCGATGCGGTCGACCAGGTAGCGCGACATGCTGGTGTCGAGGCTATCGCCGCGAATCACAATGTGGACGTGCGCGACATGGGCGCCCAGGAACACGGCGGCCTGCCCGGCGGAATTGCCGCCTCCCACCAGCATGACTTCCCGGTTGGCGCAGAGCTTGGCTTCCACCGGCGACGCCCAGTAGTAGACGCCACTCCCTTCAAACTCCGCCCGGCGCGGAATCGGCGGCCGGCGGTACGCGGCGCCGCTGGCGATGATGACGGTTAGCGCCTGGATCGTATCGCCGGCCCGCGTACGCAACTGGTGTACGGCGCCGCAATCGAGCCGTTCGATTTCCGTGGGAAAGGCGATGTGCGCGCCGAACTTCTGCGCCTGCGCACATGCATTGGTGGTAAGCGCATGGCCCGAAATGCCGGCGGGAAATCCCAGGTAGTTCTCGATGCGCGCACTGGCACCGGCCTGACCGCCCGGCGACAACGCATCGAGCACGATCACGTGCAACCCTTCCGACGCCGCATAGACCGCCGCCGCCAGCCCGGCCGGGCCCGCGCCGATGATCGCCACATCATAGATCCGGCTGCCATCGATATGCGGCAGCAACCCCAGGCACGACAGCACCTGCGTGGAATCGGGACGGCGCAGCACCGTGCCATTGGGGTCGATGACGAGCGGCAGATCGTCATCGGTGGCATCGAACTTGCCGGGCATTTCCGCCGCTTCAGCATCGGCGTCGACATCAACCACCGAGTACGGATAGTTGTTACGCCGCAGGAGCGCCTGGAGGTCGAACATGGTCGGATCGCTCCCACGGCCGATCAGCGTCGGCCCGCGTCCACGCTGGATCAGCGCCGTGCGGCGCAGCATCATCGCCTGCATGATCAACTCTCCGAGCGCGGCCTCGGCCACCATCAGCGCGCGCAAGCATGCCGGGCGCACGACGATGGCGCGCACATCCTCGATGGCGATGCCGTCGACGAGTTCGGGCGTGCCAGAAAGCTGGCCGATTTCGGCCAGAAAATTGCCGGGCCCGTGCTCGGAGGCCAGAGCGCTGTCACCGATGCCATCGCGCTGCACGATGCGCACACGTCCTTCAATGACGAGGATCATGCCATTGGCCGGATCCCCGGTACGTACCACGTACTCGCCGGCCCGCCAGGTCTGTTCCCGGCCATAGGGCGCGATGCGCGCGATATCGGCGGCAGATAAGTGCGGATACATCTGCCGCTGGTGCAAGACTACGACGTCCGGGGCCGCTTCCGGCATGGCGTCGGATGCATCGGCGGACGACTTGTGTTGGGCGGAGATGTCCATGGCGGATGGATGTGGTGGTCTGCATTGCGTGCAATGCGTAGCAGTCCAGTCCTCGAAACGCAGTCATGCATCGGGCGTGCCATGACAAGACTTGCGTATAGGAGCGCGTCGGAACGGAGGGGCGAAGCATCGCTAGCCGCATGCGGCAAACGCGACGATCGCCTTCTTGATGTCACTCGATATTGGCCTTGTCGGGCCCGAACGCCTTGTCCGACGAACCAGGCACCATGCGGAAAGCCACGTTCAGTCGGTTCCAGGTATTGATTGCCCCCACGAGGAAGGTGAGGTCCGACAGTTCCTTTTCGCTGTACTGGGTGCGCACGCGCTCATAGATATCGTCGGGCACGCCGTCGGCGGGAAGCCTGGTCAGCACCTCGGTCCAGGCCAGCGCGGCGCGTTCGCGCGGCGAGAACAGCGTCGACTCGCGCCAGATCGCCACATGATGCAGGCGCAGTTCGCGCTCGCCGTGGATCTTTGCCATCTTGATATGCATGTCGACGCAGAACGCGCAGCCATTGAGCTGCGATGCCCGAATCTCGACGAGCTCGCGAATGGGCTCTTCAATCGTGGTCTTCTGGAACAGCGCGCCGAACTCCATGAGCTTCTTGGTCAGTTCGGAGGACTGCTGGAAGTAGTTAAGGCGTTGCATCATGATTCTCTCCTGGCAGTTGACTAAAAGTTGAGCTCACCGAGGCTGCGCGGCATTATTTGCCTAGGGGTCGGCTTGGACAAAATAATACGCTTCGACAGACCACGCGGTAGTGCTCTCACGGTACCAACTCTGTTGTCGCATCGGCACCAATCGCAGCGTTTTGCATGGTGCAAAATTCGCAAGCCGTCGTTGTGACGCGCGAATGCGCCAACAACGAATGTCCGCAACAGAGAGATTCGTAGTCGTTGGGCGAGACCTGCAGAGTTGAATGGTTAGGGGATCCGGAATAGTCTCCATTGCACGCTGGCCGCAAGTCGCCCGGTTCAACTTCGTACCCGGCCTCTTTCCGGCTTCCGCCATGGCTTGCAGGGAAACGTCCGCCTCAGCCCGATCAGGTGTGAAAAATATGCCTGTAGACAAATTAGCGTGCACTATTCAGTAAATGGCAATCGACCAAGGGAATATGCCGACCCCTCATCACGATAGGACTTGTTTGTCCCATGCATTTATCCATACATGGCTATCACGCTGCAGCATCCCCGATCCGGCCCGCGCCGTGGCAACAAAGTTATCCAGCGTCTGACTTGCGCTGGCGACGACGACCGTTGCGTTTTTGTGCTTGAGTGTCGCTACTTCACATCAGTCATGACCCCTAGAGGCCTGCGCGTCTACCCAGGCGCCAAGAATTGGCGCTTGTCCAGCGGCGAACTCGTCGAGTTGATCGACAAAGATCTGTTTCGAGTTTCGCATACAGGAGAAGTACTCTTGAGAGTTGCATGAGAACATCATCCGCCCTCTGTCGTGAAACGCCGTGCAGACACTGGCTAAGCAGATCACGGTAAGCCGATGAACAAACGCGTTGCCGAGAAGCGCGCTCGTCGCTGAAAAGGAATTTGCGTAAGCGGCTCAATCCGCGGCCGGCAGTGGCCGACCGTGGCGGCGCCCTCGGGTGTTTCTGGTCGAAGGCCGAGTCCGGCCGTTTGCGGTCGTTGAAATCTACCGTGCGACACCCGCAAGCCAACTCCGAACGCACCTGTCGGGAGAGCGCTCCGCGACTTGCTCCAATTCATGCCGGACCGCTTCGGACTCACGCAGTCAACACGGAATCCGGCACACGACGGAAACTTATGGCCAGTCGGTTGTACGCATTCATCAGGCTAATGGCCATCGTTAGGTCAGCAAGCTCCTTTTCATTGAACACCGCGGACGCAGCTTCGAAGTCTGCGTCTGGCACATGGGTGTCTGCCACGCGGGTGACCGACTCCGCCCATGCAAGCGCCGCGACGCGACACCCCCTCCCTTTTTTCTTGCAAATATCTGACAGATCAGCTATTGTTATATCAATAAAATCAGGACGCGCGCCATGGACCACTATTCAAAGGAGAACTTCCAGCTCACTCATAGCATTGGGTTCTTCCTTAACCGTGCCCGCAATTCCCTGCTCATGGAAATGGATGCGGCGCTGAAGGATCTGGATATCACCGGCCAGCAGATGGGGATTCTCCTGTCGCTGACCAGTGGCGCGGCGTCCACACCGTACGAGTTGAGCAAGTTGCTGGAGATCGACACGGGTCTGATGACCCGCATGCTGGACAAGCTGGAAGCCAGGGGCCTTCTGGCCCGCAGCCGCAGTGTCGACGATCGCCGTGTGGTGAACCTGCTCCTTACGGAGAAGGGGCAGGAAGTCGCCAAGCGCATTCCGGACGTGGCACCGAAGGTGCTCAATCGCCGACTCAAGCACTTCACCAGGGAGGAGTTTGCCGAATTCCGCCGACTACTCGCCAAATTTGCGGACGCGTAAGTGCGTCTTTTTTTATGTCAATTTATCTGACAGATCAGAAAATGCAAACTCAGAGACAAGGCATCCTTGGCCGATCTCGTCGGGTCGCGGGCACCGCCCTCTCTGTCCTGATGGCCACCGTACTGGCTGGTTGTGCAAACTATGCCGGCATCAAGAGCGACAAGCACATCGCCGACGCCGCCTCCTATGCCACAACGAAGAGTATCCCTGCCGAGCGGGGCCACTGGCCTTCCGCGGACTGGGCCGACCAGTTCGGCGATGTGCAGCTCAAGGCGCTGGTTGCTGAAGCGCTGCAGGGCAGCCCTTCACTGGAAAAGGCCCGGGCACGGGTCGCCGCCGCCACCGCCTTCAGCGAAAGCGCGAACGCCAACACGCTGCCGCAGTTGGGCGCCGGTTATTCGTGGACGCGCCAGCGCTTCTCGGAAAACGCGATGGTGCCTCCCCCCTTCGCCGGTTCCTGGCAATCGGAAAACAAGGCGTTCATCAGCGCGTCATACGAACTTGACCTGTGGGGCAAGAACCGTGAGGCGCTCAAGTCCGCCGTCTCCGCGCTGCATGCCAGCGAGGCCGAGTCGGAACAGGTGAAGCTGACGCTCAGCAGCGCGGTTGCGCGCGCTTACAACGAACTGGCCCGTCTCTATGCGCTGCATGACATCGCGCAGGATGAGGTGAAGCAGCGCCTGGAAGTGCTGCGGGTGACCAATGGCCGCGTCAGCATGGGGCTGGACACCGAGGTCGAGAAGCGCACCGCGGAAGCCAACCTGGCCGCCAGTGAAGTCGCGCTGTCAGCGCTCGACGGCAGCATCCAGCGCACGCGCTACCAGCTCGGCGCGCTGCTCGGGCAAGGGCCGGACCGGGGCATGGCGATCGCCCGCCCTGCCCTGGGCGCCGGCGACGAAGTCCGCCTGCCCGACAACCTCCCTGCCGACCTGATCTCGCGCCGGCCCGACATCGTAGCCGCGCGCTGGCGCGTCGATGCAACGCTGCACGACATCAAGGTCGCCAAGGCCGAGTTCTATCCGGACATTAACCTGGGCGCCATGATCGGCCTCGAAGCCTTCGGCTGGGGCCGTTTCCTGCAGGCCGCCAGCCGCACCGCTTCGGCCGGTGCCGCGATTCACCTGCCAATCTTCGATGGCGGAGCACTGCGCGCCCAGCTCAAGGGTCGCTACGCCGAGTTCGACTTCGCCGTGGCCAACTACAACGAAATGCTGGTCAATGCGCTGACCGACGTCGCCACGCAACTCGCGGATATCCGCTCCATCGATACGCAGATCGATAACGCCGTGCGCACCGACACCGCCGCGCAACGCGCCCTTGCCCTGGCGCTGGCGCAATACAAGGCAGGCCTGACCACGCAGTTGACCGTCCTGAATGCGCAGACCAACGCGCTGCGCAGCAGCCAGGTGCTAGCCAATCTGCGCATGACCCGACGCGACCGGAAGATCGCGCTGGCCGCCGCGCTGGGCGGTGGTTATGCGGATACCTCCGACCCGATCCGGCAAGGGCGCGTGTCCGCTGAATCCGCACGCAACGAACACGAACAGGTGACGCCATGAACGAAACGACCAATACCACCCTCGCGGCCGAACAGTCCGGCACGCCGGCTGCCGCCCATGCACAGCCCCCCAAGCAGAACACCCGTAAGCGCCTGCTTGCCATGCTCGGCCTGGCCACCGCGCTGGCAGCGGCCGGCTATGGCACCTACTACTACACCGTGGCGCGCTTCCACGAGGAAACCGATGACGCTTACGTCAACGGCAACCTCGTCCAGCTCACGCCACAGGTGAGCGGCACCGTCGTCGCGGTCAACGCCGACGACACGCAGATCGTCAAGGCCGGGGAAGCCGTGGTCACCCTCGATGCCGCCGACTCCCGCATTGCGCTGGCCAACGCCGAAGCGGCGCTCGGTCAGACCGTGCGGCAGGTCAGCGCGCTCTATGTCAACAACAACGTGCTGGCAGCCACGGTGCAGCAGCGGCAGACGGATCTGGCCCGTGCCCGGGACGACCTGCGCCGCCGCACTGAAGTGGCTGAAGCGGGCGCCGTGGCCGCGGAAGACGTGGCCCACGCCCGCAATGCGGTCAGGGCAGCCGAAGCCGCGCTCGAGACTGCGCGCCAGCAGCTCGCCTCCAATCACGCACTGACCGACCAGGCCAGCGTTGTCGACCATCCCAGCGTGCTCGCCGCGGCGGCCAAGGTGCGGGAGGCCTACCTGGCCAATGCCCGCAATACCCTTCCCGCCCCGGTCGCCGGCTATGTCGCGCGGCGCTCGGTGCAGGTCGGGCAGCGCGTGGCGCCGGGAAATCCGCTGATGGCCATCGTGCCGCTCGACGGCGTCTGGGTCGATGCCAACTTCAAGGAAGTCCAGCTCAAGCACATCCGCATCGGCCAGCCGGTTGAACTGCACGCCGACCTGTATGGCAGCAAGGTGACCTACCACGGCGAGGTGGTCGGCTTCTCGGCCGGTACCGGCAGCGCGTTCTCTGCCCTGCCCGCGCAGAATGCCACCGGCAACTGGATCAAGGTCGTGCAGCGCCTGCCCGTGCGCATTCGGATCGATCCAGAGGAACTGCGCGCCCACCCGCTGCAGATCGGCCTGTCGATGCAGGTCGATGTACAGACGCGCAAGGAAGATGGCTCCCGCCTTGCGAGCGCCGACGCGGCGCCGTACCGCACCACCTACCGCACCGATGTGTTCCAGCGGTACGGCGAAGACGCCGATCGCGAAATCCGGCGAATCATTGCGCAAAACAGCAAGGGCAGCGACGGCGCAGAACCGGTGGCCGAGCACGTGACGCAACAGGGAAACAAGGTCCGGCCACAGCCTCTGGCGCATCGTGCCGGACAGCCGGCCAGCGAGGCTTCCGGCGCCTGAGTGAGCCGCCCGCCACCGCCTTGCCCTGCCCATTTATCTGACGAATCAGATTCCCAGCCGGAGCGCACCATGTCATCCCGAGCCCAGACCTCACTCATGCCAGCGCCGCTCACCGGCGGCAAGCTGGTAATGGGGAGCTTCGCCGTGGCCCTGGCCACCTTCATGAATGTGCTGGACTCGTCGATCGCCAACGTCGCGATACCGACGATTTCCGGCAACCTCGGTGTTTCGGTGGATGAAGGCACCTGGGTGATCACCCTGTTCGCCGCCGCCAATGCCGTGGCAATTCCGCTGACCGGCTGGCTCACGCAGCGCGTGGGCCAGATCCGCCTGTTCGTCGGCGCCATCCTGCTGTTCGTGCTGTCGTCGTGGCTGTGCGGCATTGCGCCCAACCTGACCGTGCTGCTGGCCGCGCGCATCCTGCAGGGCGCGGTGGCAGGTCCGCTGATTCCGCTGTCGCAGGCGATCCTGCTGTCGTCCTTCCCCAAGGAAAGGAGCGCCTCGGCCCTGGCCCTGTGGGCCATGACCGCAACGGTGGGGCCGATCGCCGGCCCGGCGCTGGGCGGCTGGATGACCGACAGCTATTCATGGTCATGGATCTTCTACATCAATGTGCCGGTAGGCCTGTTCGCCGCGGCTGTCACATGGGCGATCTACCGCGATCGCGAGACCCCGACGCGCAAGCTGCCCATCGACCTGGTAGGCCTCGCTTCGCTGATCACCTGGGTGGCATCGCTGCAGATCATGCTCGACAAGGGCAAGGACCTCGACTGGTTCAGCTCGCCCGTGATCATCACCCTGGCCATCGTCGCCCTGCTCAGCTTCCTCTTCTTCGTGATCTGGGAACTGACGGAACCGAATCCCATCGTCGACTTGCGCCTGTTCATGGGCCGCAACTTCCTGGCCGGCACCGTCGCGATCTCGGTGGCCTACGCCGTGTTCTTCGCCAACCTGGTGGTACTGCCGCAGTGGATGCAGCAGTACCTGGCCTACCCCGCCGTCAACGCCGGGCTGGCTACCGCGCCGCTGGGCATCTTCGCCGTGCTGCTGGCGCCTGTGATCGGCAAGATCCTGCCGAAGTCGGAACTGCGCGTACTCGCCACGCTGTCTTTCGTCGGCTTTGCGGCTGTGTTCCTTATGCGCTCGCACTACACCACCGGCGTGGACACCTACACGCTGGTACTACCGACCCTGTTGCAAGGCATTCCGATGGCGCTGCTCTTCGTTCCGCTGACGGCGATCATCCTCTCCGGCCAGGCCCCGGCGAAGATCCCCGCCGCCGCGGGCCTGTCGAACTTCGTGCGCGTCTTCTGCGGCGCCGTGGGCACGTCGCTCGCCACCACCGCCTGGAACAATCGTGCCGTGTTGCACCATGCACGCCTCGCGGAACAAGCCGGCCCGAACAACCCCCTGTACGGTGCAGCGCTCGAATCGATCCAGTCGACACTGGGCTTCACGCCGGGGCAGGCCGTCGCCTACTTCGAGCGCAGCCTGAACACGCAGGCCATCATGCTCGGCCTGAACGACATCTTCTGGATATCAGGAGTGATCTTTGTCGCCATCGTGCCGCTGATCTGGCTCACCAAGCCAGGCAAGGGCCAGGCGTCAGACGCCGCCGCCGCGGCCCACTGAGAGCCGTTCGGCCGCACCGCAGAAACGGATCGCCAGACCACTTCGTTCAACAGCGATGTCGCACAACTTCGACCCTTCCGCCAGCCTGGCAGAACTCCATCGTGCCTCTCACTGGCTGGTCGGAGCCAGCTGGCAGGCGGCCTCCTTCTTCTCGGATGTCGCGCTCCAGATGATGACTGCATCCACTGTCGGCATCATGCTATTGATGGCGGCCGCATGTTCGATGTACGCCATCGCGACCGCGCTGCTCCACCTGGATGGCAGCCTGCGCTGACGCGACATGCCATCAACCGCTGCTCCAGCCGGCCCGGAACCTTCGGAACATTATGTGGCTGTCAAAAGATCGCTGTAATGTACGGCTCCTTGACCAGAGCGAAGACAACGCGACGGCGGTCAACGCCGGACTTCTCCGGCTTCTGCTCGCGGTCGGCCGCATGAATCAGGCTCTGCGACATGGAGCAACTGAGGTATTGGACTCTGCGGGCCTCACCGTGTCGCAGTGGTTGATCCTTTGTCATCTTCGCGAACGAGACGCGCGGACCCTGACCGGGATAGCAGCTACCACGATGCCGGCGCACTTTCGCGCGGCGCATGCTGCAACAGCGTCAACTCATCGCCGCGGCCCGGGTGCGGCAGGACCGGCGCAGCGTTTCGCTATCGCTCAGTCATGCAGGCCGCGACTTGCTGGACTCACTCGAAATGCCAATGAGCCAGCGGCTGCAATCGGCGCTGGAGACGGCACTGGGAGAGCCGGCGTTGCAAGTGCTGCAACGGTTCGAGAGCGCGGGTGTACCGCCTGAATGCGGGGCAGGCGGGCGCGATATTTCGCGACAGCGCCCTCTTCACCGCGAAATCTGACAAGTGCCGAGATCCGGAGAACCCGTCCGCATACGATCCGTTGCCCCTCGCTTTGCCGCAGTCTCCGGGAAAGCGCCAGCCATGGAATGGTCTAGAGGACAATACCGTTCTCTCCGGTTGGCTCGGAGATATCGCTCGTCTCGCCAATCATGTCCATGAGTTCGCGTTCGATCTTCCGGGAGATCTGTGCCATGGGCACGTCATTGGGCATGCCTTCGAACGGATTCTCCGTGCTTTCGCCTACCTGCTCCAGCGCAAGGTACATCCACGAGATCATCGTGCTGAACGGAATGACCAGCCAGATCATGTTGCCATGCATGAAGCCCGAAACGCTGGCATCGAGCTTTTCAAACTCCGTAAGAATGCCAAAAGGCAGCAGCAGACAAAAGGTACGGACAAAGAGCTTGTTAATGACCGCATATTGCCTGGGATACGGATAGTCCTTGATACGCTCCGCCCGCCCCTGCTGCGCGAAGAGGCCCTTGATCGATGCTACCAACTCCAGATAGAAGGCATTGCTGATCTCGCCAGCGTCAAGGAACCGCCTTAGCGTCGCTGACTGCGTTCCCAGCAACCGGCTTGTCTTGCTCTCGGCGTGCGCAAGCGAGTCGAGTTCTGCCTGTGGCAGATACCGTGCAAGCGCCTCGTCCAAGGGAGTTTCCCACTCGGGAATCCGGTAGTACTTCCGGTACTCCAGGTTGGATGCCTTGCCCGCGGTTTCCCAGATCCTTGGGGTCCTTAGCTGGTAGCGCAGCGCCGTCAGCCACGCGCAATGCCGGAGAATCAGTTCTCGCCCGCCCGCCTGCCCTGCCAGGAAGTCCCGGCTCATCACACCCAGACACCGGCTGCCATTCAGAATCTCAATCCAGATCTGCTGTGCCTCCAGGGCCCTGCTGTAGGTCTGCACGTTCCTGAAACCCACGATGAATGAAGTGGCCGTGCCCAGCAGCACGACAACCGAGACCGGGATCGACAGCCATTTGAGTCCGAGGAACTGATAGAGGACAACCGGCAGTGAACCGCACGCTAGCGAGGCATAGATCAGCCGTCTCGACCAGAACGTGAACTCGGATATTGTGTACGATTTTCCCAGGTGCATGGTGTGCGCATCTCGCGGCGGGTCCGAGGTCCGAACTGCCGTCAGGCAACGTGGCCAACCGCCCTCACCCACCGGCCAGATCGCTGCCCAGGACCTGTTCTTCTAATGGTGATATTGCCAAGAAACTCCCGCAGTATCAATTTCCGTCCCGCAACCCTTTCAAGGGGGACCGCGTTCACCGTGCCGGGCCATCCCCAGCCGCTTCATCATGACCGTCACGCCACCCTGGAAAACAGCGGCCGGCAAGAGTATGCGATAGCACTGCTCTTGCCGGCCGGATGGTGCGCACCGGCATTGCCGGCGCCAGCATGGACGACGGCTACTTCACCGGCGTCAGGATTGGCGCGCCCTTTTTCTTGAGCAGGAACACGACAAATTTTGCCGGCTGTGTATTGCTGGCGTTGCGCCCGACGGTGTGGACATCGTCGGGACGTTCGTGGAAGGTTTCACCCGCCTTGAGCGTCACCTCCTTGCCGCCCCTGACGCCCATGACAATGCTGCCCTCGAGCACATAGACGAAGGCGTGCGCGTCATGGCGATGCACGGGATCGACGGCGCCCGGCGGATAGTCCACCACGATCATCGTGGCCTCCTTCCCCGGGTATTCGGGCAACGCCTCCGTGAGCAAGGGCATGACGCTTGCCTCCGGCGCGGCGGCGGCCGGCAGTGCAACCGTCAGGCACGAGAACACAAGTGCTGCCGCAACGGAAGTGACCGTCTTCATGGCATCACTCCAGGTTGGCCTTGTCGAGCCCGAACGCCTTGTCCGACGAACCGGGCACCATGCGGAATGCCACGTTCAGGCGGTTCCAGGTATTGATCGTCCCCACGAGGAAGGTGAGGTCCGACAGTTCCTTCTCGCTGTACTGGGTGCGCACGCGCTCGTAGATATCGTCGGGCACGCCGTCGGCGGGAAGCCTGGTCAACACCTCGGTCCAGGCCAGCGCGGCGCGTTCGCGCGGCGAGAACAGCGTCGACTCGCGCCAGATCGCCACATGATGCAGGCGCAATTCGCGCTCTCCATGGATCTTCGCCATCTTGATATGCATGTCGACGCAGAACGCGCAGCCATTGAGTTGCGATGCGCGAATCTCGACGAGCTCGCGAATGGGCGCTTCGATCGTGGTCTTCTGGAACAGCGGCCCGAACTCCATGAGCTTCTTGGACAGTTCCTGGGATTGCTGGAAGTAATTGGTACGTTGGGTCATGTTTGCTCCTGGTGATCTGATCAATGTTGTGCTTGCGAAACCGGTGTTGCATGTGTGTGCATGCGCCCTGGGGACTATCGTTGCTGCGATTGCCGCAACCATTCGTCCAGGCCGATGCGGCCGAGGCGTGCCTCGCCCAGCGGCACGAGCGAATGTTCCTCGACCAGGCCGCCGAAGTAGCGGGCCTCGGGGTCGCGCACGACTTCGCGCGGGTCGCCAACCGCCTTGAGATAGCGGGCGACGATCTCGCTGAACGGGGCTCGTTCCGGCCCGGCGATCTCGACGATGCCATTTCTGGGGGACGCGAGCGCTACATCGGCAACGAAGGCAGCAACGTCGTCCGAGGCAATCGGCTGGAACAGCCCGGGAGAAATGCGGACGACATCGCCTTGCGCACTGGAATCGGCGATGCCCCCGATGAACTCCATGAACTGGGTCGAGCGGATGATGGTGTAGGGAATGCCGGAGGCCTTGATCAGTTTTTCCTGCGCGACCTTGGCGCGGAAATAGCCGTTTTCGGGCGTCCGGTCGGTGCCGACAATGGATAGCGCGACGTGGTGCTGAACGCCCGCTGCGGTCTCCGCCGCGTGAAGGTTGCGGCCGGAAGTCTCGAAGAATTCCAGCACCGCCTTGTCTTCAAACGACGGGGAATTGGCAAGGTCGATCACCACCTGGGCGCCGGTCAGGGCTTCATTGAGCCCCTCGCCAGTGATGCTGTTGACACCGCTCCTGGGCGAGGCGGCCACGACCTCGTGGCTTCCCTGGCGCAGGAGGGCGACGGTCTTCGAGCCGATCAGGCCGGTCCCGCCAATGATGACAATCTTCATGATGCTTCTCCTTGCTGAGGAAGGTGAAACGATTCCATGTTAGGGAACGCGGCATGCCCGCGCCAGATCGATACCAGACAGGAGACACATGCGCTCCGAGTCGGACGCATCCGACCCGGCGAGCGCGGCGCCATGGCGTTCCTTTGCCTCGGCGGCGGGCAGGAGCAGCGACTCCGCGTACTCCGCGGTGATGGCCGGCAGCGGCTCGGTGCCAAGGTTGCGTCGCATGACACGAATCTCCCGCCCGAAATGCGCGGACAACGCAGGCAGCAGTTGCCCGCTCAGGTGCCGGCTCGTCGAATAGTCACGGCGCGGGCTGCAATTGAGGGGCTTCATTGGAGCTCCATGCAGAAG
The DNA here is from genome assembly GCF_029278605.1 of Cupriavidus sp. WKF15. NCBI lineage: Bacteria > Pseudomonadati > Pseudomonadota > Betaproteobacteria > Burkholderiales > Burkholderiaceae > Cupriavidus > Cupriavidus sp. WKF15. The sequence continues at coordinate 77,230 of NZ_CP119574.1, read as the reverse complement.
TGGAGGCCCTTGGCGAGCAGGCCGGAACGGAAATAGAAGCGCTGGGCCAGCGCGTTCGCGAGTCCGGTATCCAGGACAAGTCTCTGGCAGCCTTCTGTGCGCCCCAGCTCGCAAAGCGCATTCAGCAGACGCTCGCCGTGACCCTTCCCCCGACCTTCGGCATCGGTGATCAGATCGTCGACGTACAGGAAGCGCCCGTGGATCAGGTTGTCAAGACGTCGATATCCGGCCACTGCAACAGCCTTGCCATCGTCCCAGAGCGCTAGCAGCCGGTACCCTTGTCCGCCTTGCAACGTGACAGTGTCGAGAAAGGCTTCCGGCATTTGCAGCTCGGGGCGCAGTTGCCGCATGACAGGGAAACAGGCACGGATCTCGGCCTCCGTTTCCGCATGTCTGAGAGTCAGGTTCCTGGTCATGGTGCCAATGCGTACTGGTTTGTGCAGGCTTCAATGTAGTGGAGCGATGACTCAGTCGACAGGCACAAGTTTATCGCTTTCAACTAGGCCATCGACATAGGACGGCGTGTGACCTAGGGGTGGCTTGTGATGCGATCGACCAGGCGGCGAATGATGGGTGTGGCCGACACGACAACCGGCAGCATGGTCAGCCAGGAAACGCTCCAGGACCTCAGCCAGTGCTGAAAGAACCGGCCTTCTTCCGCAAATGGAATGCTTGCGATGGCTGCAGCGACGGAGCAGGTCAGGCCGGCCTGGATAACGCCATAGGCGTAATGGCTGTACCGCGAAGGAATCTTGGGCATGCGAGTCGCCTCTATGGGTAGTCCCTCTTAGGACGAGCCAGTCCGCCGGCGCCTTCGTGGGGCCCGGCGGATGTGGTGTCGTTTCAACTACGGATGAATGCCAACAGGTCGGCGTTGAACCTGTCCTTGTGGGTGTCGGTGAGCCATACGGCGCACCGGGATGGAGGACTACCCCAGCACCGCTTCCCCGCAGCCCGCAATGACATGCATGTAGCGCGAAGGCGGCATGGAATCGACCGTGGCCTGGACTGCTTCCGTGCACAGGGACGGACGCTTCGCCAGCGCACTCACATATCGCTCGACGTTGGGCAGGTTTTGCCACATCGACGCAAGTCCCAGATAAGCCATCCGCACTAGGTTGACACCCCACAGCACATCGCCGAGCGAGAATGATTCCCCCAGGAGGTACGGTGACGACGAACCAAGCGCATGGTCGAGGCCCGTCAGGACGCCCGCGACGTGCTGACGGGCGGCGCGCTGAAATGCCGAATCGTGGCGGACCGACTTGCCGCCCCGCTCCTTCGCGATCTTCGCGCGACAGGCTGCAACAAGTTCGGCATCGTCGGCATTGGCGTCAATCATGGCTTCGAGCGCCTTGATCTTGTAGTCGTAGACCGTCTCCATGGCGGTCTTGAGCGCTTCAGGCCGCAGGTCGGCATCGGGATGAAAGCCGTAGAGCAACGTGCCGTTCGGGATCTGATCGACGATGCTCACCTGATGCATCACCCGGGCACGCGCATCGGCATCTTCCGGCACGAGAGGAATGGGATCGCGCGACGCCGCATCGAGATAGCAGCAGATCCGTTTGGAATCGGCAATGACGCGGCCAGCCTCGTAGTCCACCAGCAACGGGACCGTGCAGGGATCAAAGCCTTCGGTCTCCACCGAAGTGCGCCCGCTATAGCTGCTGACAAGATCCTGCCCCACTTCCCGGCCTGCAATCAGCCGCAGCCGGACGTAGGGGGGATGGTAGTGCTCGGCTGGAACAAGGCCATCCGGGCCCATCGAACCGAGGATCATCATATTGTTCGAACGATATGGCAGTTGCTTCTCGAACAATACCGCGCGCACTTTCTGCGAGCAGAGCGAACTGGCCGCGTGGAACAGTTCGAAGCGCGGGTTGGCGTCACTACCCACGAGGGAGATTCGCGCGGGGTCCGCGATCGCGGCACGGGCGCCGGCCGCCATATTCATCAATTTGTCGTGAATCATTGCATCGCTCATCGTTGTCTCCTCGTTGTGGGGTTGGCGTCTGTCAACCCTTGGGGGCGCTGCCCGTTCGCAGCATCAGTTCCATCTGCTGCGCGACCTGCAGCAGCGCACCGTCGTCGCCGGGCTTCGCGACGACCTGCAATGCAGGGGGAAGGCTGCGCTCGCCGGTCGCCAGGGGAATCGAAATGGCAGGAAATCCCGCGACATTGAACGGTGCGGTATAGGTCATCAGCGCCTCGCGGACGGTGCCGGTCCACGCGCCAATGCTGACGGTGCCGGCATCGAGATGCGGTGCGGTGCACGGGCATGTCGGCAGCACGAGATAGTCAACCGTCGACATCACCTCGTGCAGCCGTGCCGTGAAACTTCGCCTGGTCTGCTGGGCCGCCGCATAGGCGCGCAGGTCCATGGCCTCGGCGCGCTTCAGCCGGTCGACGGTTTCCGGGTTGTAGTGCGTCGAGATACGGTCCCAGTCGTTGCGGCGGAAATGCTCGATGCCACCCTCGATCAGGACGATGCTCGCGAAGGCACCGAATACCGCGTCGAACAGGCCGGACGTGCTGACGTTCACACAGGAAAAGACTTGCGCCAGCCGCTTCATCGCGCCGTCAAATGCCAAAGCAATTTCCGGACTGACTGGAACCGGTGCGATGTCACGAATGACGCCCAGCCGTGCGGACAGCCACGCATCGCTCTCGGGGACCTGGATGTCAAGGGCATCGGCGAGCAACAGCACGTCGTCGACCTGCTCGCCGAGCAGGCCGACGTGGTCGCAAGTGGGCGCCAGGGGGAACACGCCGCGCGTGGATAGCGTGCCGAGCGTGGGCTTGAATCCGACAACGCCGCACAGCGCGGCAGGAATCCGGACCGAGCCGCCGGTATCCGTGCCCACGCCCGCCTTGATGGCACCGTGCGCAATCGCCGCCGCGGCGCCACCACTGGACCCCCCGGGTATGCGCGTAGGGTCCAGCGGATTCAGGGTATCGCCAAACCTTGCGCTGGCGGTTGTCACGCCCCACGCGAATTCGTGCGTCGTAGTCTTGCCGATGATGATCGCGCCGCGTTCCACCAGTGCTTTCACGATGTCGGCATCGGCTGCGGGCACATGGCCGAGATAGGCTGCGGAACCGTAGCGGGTTTCCATGCCCCTGGTGTCGATCAGATCCTTGACCGCAATGGGCAGGCCCTCCAATGTCCGCTGCCGGCCTTCGCCGTAGCGGCGATCGCTCTCCGCGGCCGCCTTCAGGGCCCGGTCCCAATCGATTGCCGAGAATGCATTGAGCAGCCGCTTGCTGGCCTCCGCGCGTTCGAGTGCCTGCTCCGTCAATGCTGTCGCGGTGATCTGCCGCGTGGCAAGCGCATCCAGCGCGTTGCGCAAGCCCATGGAATGCGGGGCCCTCGTTCGGGAGGGTTGATGGAGGTCGGTCATTGCCACAGGCTCTCGGGCAGGGTTTCCAGCTTCTGGCCCGCATTGCCGCCGGTCAGCGGTCGGCGGATGCCGTGCTGGCCGGGCGACGCGACAGCCGTCGGAAGTATGTCGTGGCCCCAGAAGATCGCGTCTTGTGGCAGGCAGCTCAGTTGCTTCATGTATTCCACTCCAGGGTGAAGTTGCGGATGGCTTATCCCTGGTTGGAAACGATAGTGGATCGGCCCGGCCTTGGAAGCTGGCTGGCGCCGAACGCAGCGTCCATGAAGATGGAACGCCCCGCGAGCCACAAGGCACGCAGCCCGCGTAGCACTGGAGTAAGAGGAGGTAGCGCCGGCTCAGCGGCCGTCGAACGCGGTGACCTTGGGCAGTTCTACGGCGAGGTAATCGACCAGCGACCGCACCGCGGGCAGTAGTCCGGTCCGATAGGGCATGAGCGCGGAGATGCGCGCATCTGCGGCGATCCAGCCCGGCAGTACTTGCCGCAGCACGCCAGCCTGCAACTCGGACCGGCAGATATATCCGGGCAAGGCTGCCACGCCAACGTTGGCGCAGGCGGCCTCCTTCAGGGACATCATGCTGTTGCTCTGGAATCTTGGTTCGATCGGGACGGTGACGAGCCTGTCGTCGGGGCCGCGCAGTTGCCACTGCAGCGGCCCTTTGCGCACCATCGAGACGATGGCATGGGACGCAAGTTGCTCCGGTTCCTCCAGGACTGGCATCCGTTCGAGGTAGTCGGCACCCGCAAACAGGTACCATGGCGCCCTGACAATGGGCCGTTGGACCAGGTTGGAATCCTGCAGTGCCGAGGTATGTCCGCGCAGCGCCAGGTCGAAGCCCTCGCCGACAACATCGACGAGCCTGTCCGTGGCGACTTCCACGATGCTGACCTTGGGATTGCTGCTCAGGAACGTCGGCAGGACCTGGCGCAGCGCAAACTGCGCAAGTTCGACCGCTACCGTCACGCGAATGATCCCGCTGGGTTCCGCGAGCCTCTGGCGCATCGCCTGTTCCGCGACGTCGGCGCTTTGCAGCAAGGCGACGGCGTACTGGTAGAACTCAGCGCCTACGTCGGTCAAGGCAAACTGGCGGGAGGTCCGGTTGATCAGGCGAACGCCCAGCGAAGCCTCCAGCTCCTTGACCCTGTGACTTAACGTGGACTTGGGCAGCCCCAGCCGATTGCCGGCAGACGTAAAGCCACCGCGGTCGACAACTTGCACGAAGTAAAAAACGTCTTTCAGGTCCAGCATCAGGCTGCCTTGGTAGCGGTTGGGTCGGGCCAATGGCGTGTGCTTTCCATCGCATGGTACTGCAACGGGTGCGCCGCCGCCCACTCGCGCCACCGTCAATGCGTGGCGCGCCACCGAAACGCACGCAGTGGCATCGAGAAGAACGACCGCCTTGCCCGACATCGCCGGATTGTCGAGCGCACGCATGCGCAGCTTGCCGGTTCGGCAAGCTGCGCATTCGCTTCGAATGTCGCCTCGATATCCCTCTCGCGCTGCTCATGCCGGCGCTGTCATCTGCTCCCGACAGGTCGAGGGAGCATTCCGATCAAAGAGGGAAGCACAGCTCAACCCAGAACTTGTTGCCTTGTGGCCGATTCCGCACGTCGAACTCGCGCTGATACTTGAACACAATGCCGGACGCCTGGGACCACATGTATCGTAGTTGCGGGCCGATTGCGACAGCTCTTCCGCGAAACCCATCCCCAGGTATGGGCGTGCCGTTGACCTTGTCATCGGTGATCTGCTTCAGCAGATATCCCTGAAGTCCGAGCTGGAACTTGCTGTCAAGCGAATAGCCAACAAGATACTCAAGTGCCGCAACGGCGCCAGAGTGATATCGAGTCGCTGAATTCGGTGAACTGAACTCTACCGACATGGTGGTAGAGACTTCAACTGCGGGCGTGGGGAACCATGTCGTACTGAGTTGAGGCGTTAGCGCATAGACATTCCGGCCAGTGTTCGCCACTCGGTTCGCGGAGTAGGACCCGCTCGGCACTGAAATTTCGGTGGTGAGGTAGGCGAAGAATGATCGCGATGGATTTGAGTAACCGATGTACAACGGCTCAACGATGATATCTCCGATTCCACTGCGCTTGTCGTTGCCGCCTGGCGTGTCCGCCCGAACATGAACGAGCGGGAAGATTGCACCACTAGACAGAGTAAAGGGGCCAAATGTAGTGCCCCATGTGTGAACGATACGCGGGGCGTCGATAAACGCCTTCAACTGGAACCCGGGCACGAGACTCCCCCCATTCGGGCCAGCGAACTTTCCGGCATCGTAGTAGAGCGTGTAATTGTAAAACTGGGTTTCACCAGGCGGTGGCAAGATTCCATTCAATACGGTATTGACGCCAACAGGGTAACTGGTCTGACCATTCTCGGTTGCCTCGGCGTTCGAGGCCAGCAAGCATGCGAGCGCAACCACCGCGGAAAACCTCGCGGGCACTTTAATCATGTCTCCTCCGTCTCTGTATTCTATTTTTCGGCTGAGGGCTCGGGGCATCCGCATCAGCCGGTGAAGCGCGCCAGCATTAGCGATTCGACATCTCCGCAACTTGGCGAAACCCGCTAACAATGGCCATCGCTTCTTCGCGCTTTTCCAGGTCAGGGCGCGACCCGGACGGTTCCGCGTGTCACCGGTCGACGAACGAGACGAACTCGTCCAGTTCCAGCTTGCCAAGCTCCATGTTGTTTTCCGGAATACTGTTGTCCGCATAGCCGAGTGACATGCCGGCCACGATCATCTCGCCGTCGGGAATGTCGAGGCTTTCACGAAGGACCGCCGATTGCAGCGACCAGATCTGCTGCGGGCAGGTGTCCAGCCCCCGGGCGCGCGCGGCCAGCATGATGTTCTGGAGAAAGCAGCCGTAGCAGATGAAGCTGGCCCATTCCAGGCGCCGGTCCATGGTGAAGATCAGTCCCACGGGCGCATCGAAGAACCGGAACTGCCGTTCGACGTCCCGCCGCCGCCCGGCGATATCGCACCTTTGCACGCCCTGCGCATCGCCCAGCATCCCGCGAAACGTATTGAAGCGCGACGAGAATGGCGCCGGCAGTTCCTTGGGGAAGAACGGGTAATCGGGCACCAGTCCCTCAGGCGCGGCACGATACGCCTCGACCGCTGCTCCGGAAATCTTCTCGCGAGCCTTTCCGGTCAGCACATGGCAGCGCCACGGTTGCGTGTTGCTCGAACTCGGCGCGTATTTCGCGACCGACAGGATGTCCCTGACAGTCTCGATTGGCACCGGCTGGTCAAGGAAGCCGCGCTTGCTGTGGCGTCCGCGAATCAGCGCTTCTGTTATCTGGATTGTCTCCATCTTCAGGTCTCCGTTCTTGTGTTGGGGTCGCTACGGTGGAAAGGATCAGACACGCCCCCTGCCTTGTGAAGATGGCAATACTGAAAGCTTCGTTCGGAAACAACGAACGACAGGCGTACATTCGCGCATGTGCGGCGTCCAAATTCCTGGACGCTCCGTTCCTCAATCCCGCGCGCACGCGCGAACGCGATTCGCCTATCTTCCTAGTCGGGATCGGAGCCCCGATCGCCTACGAAGACACGGTGGAGAAGTGGAATGGACCAGTTGAAATGCTTGCCGCAGGAAGAGATTGTCTGGGGGCGCGACGTGCTGAAAGCCGTCGCCCCCGCCTTGGGGAATTACGGCATCCGCCGTCCAATGACGTTCACGGTGGAATTCCTTGAGGCATTGAACCGCGAGCACCTGCAGCCTGCCATCAGCGACGGCGTTGGCACCTTCACCGGCCTGCCGCCGCATGTACCCGATTTCGCCGTACGCGACGGACTGCGTGCCTGCATCGAGGCCGGTGCGGAATCGATCGTCGCCCTCGGCGGCGGCTCTGTACTCGACGCCGCAAAGGCAGTCTCCTACCAGCATTTCAGGCAGACCGGCCGCTACCTGCCCATTGCCGCGATTCCGACGACCCTGTCGGGTTCGGAGTTCTCCCACTACTTCGGCGTGACGGAAACGGACGGTCCGCAGAAATTCAAGCGCAGCTATGCCGTGCGCGAAACCACACCCGCGCTGGTGGTGCTCGATCCCCGGATGATCGTCGACACGCCACGCATGCTGCTGCTGAGTTCGGCCATCAAGGGAATCGACCATGCGGTGGAAGGCATGCGCCGGGTCGAGGTGGACCACCCTCACGCCATCCTGGCCGCCAGAGGCGTGGAGCGCTTCCTTGCCGTGCTGGAGAAGTGGCCGCGCAAGCTCGAAACGCGCGAGGCCATCGCGGGCGGACACGTATCGACCGACGACCTGTTGCAGCTTCAGTTGGCCGCCTGGCAGTGTTATTTCTATCCTGCTTCGGTCATCTACGGCCTGAGCCATCGCATCGGGCACATCCTCGGCGGGACGTTCGAGGTACCGCACAGCGTGACATCGTGCATTGCGCTGGCACCCGTCATCCGCGCCTGCGCCGACGTCTATGGCCGAAAGCTCGAGATTTTCTCCACGGACCGTGGCAGCCGCACGCCCGCCGCATTCCTCGCAGACCGCATCGAGGCAGCCGTGAACGCACTGGAATTGCCGAGCCGGCTCGGCGACCTCGATTTCGATCGGGCGAAGCTTCCCGAGATGGCGGCGCTGCTCAGGCAGAACTATCCCTCCGAGGTCGGCGACCTTGGCGAGGATGCCGGCACGAAGCTGGATGCGCTATTGGAGAGCCTGTGGTAATTCGCCGTTCCAAAGAAATTGCCTGACCCCACCACCATGAGGAGATCAAAGTGAACGATACCGTCAAGCCCGGATTCCCCGCGCCGGCCGGAACGCCAGCCGGGCGTACACCATACAGTGACTGGTTGCAGACAGACGTGCTGCACTCGCTGCAGCACCCGGTCAGCGACCATCCCGGCGAACACGCCTGGATCGTATCGGCGCAGGTGTCCGAGCTCTACTGGATGCTGATCATCAAGGAAATTCAGATCGCGCAGGCGCAATTGCGTGCCGATGACCTGACCGGGGCCTGCCGGACGCTGCGGCGCGTCGTCGCCCACCACGAGCCGCTCAATGCCACATGGCGCTCCATCGCGTGGATGACGCCTGTCGACCTGCTGGCCATCCTGTCCTGCGTTGGCCCGAAGTTCGGCAAGGACACCGCCCTCCAGGGCTGGACGTTCCGGCAGATGGTCTACCTGCTCGGCATCAAGCAGGGGGAGCACCTGCAGCACTTCCTGCCGCAACCCCGGCGTTGGGAACAACTCAGCAAGGCGCTGGCAGAGCCGAGCCTGTATGACGACGTGCTTGCTCACCTGGGCCGCAAGGGCTTCGCGGTTCCGGCGGTGGTACTCGACCGCGATTTCAGTGTGCCCTACACGCCGGACAAGGCGGTCGAGAACGTCTGGCGCGACGTCTACGCCGAACCGGACGAGCACCGGGAATTGCAGCAGCTCGGCGAGACGCTGGCCGATATCGCGGAGGGATTCTCCGCGTGGAAGCACCTGCACCTGATGGCAACGCGCCGGACGTTCGGCGCTCGGCCGGCCTACTTCGGCACCGAGGGCATTGCCTGGCTCCTGCCAACCATGAACGAGATCCCGTTCCCCGAACTCTGGTCTGCGCGTGGCTTCATCGGCGATCCGCCAGCGGTGTGTCCGCACGCCCGCGGACAGGGTAACGCCCGGGCTGCTGAGTGACGCGCTCAAGTCGGTCATGGAATTGGTCCGCGATCACAAGATCGCGGCGCTCGAGTCCATGATCGTCGACCATGGCGGGAACGCGGGACTTTTTGCCGCCGGTCGCATCAGGATCGCTAAGGAACGTGGCGGCATCGCCGTCCGCGACGATGCCGGCATTCCAGCGCACAGCACGCCTTCATGTCGAAGGCGTGTTGAAGGCGCTGGACCCACGCCGGGTTCAGCAGCAGCCCCCTATCTTGCGGGAGGAACGTTCGATCTTAGTGACGTGCTTTTTGGGGGGAACCTCATGAGGCGCGCTCGCCTCGATTTGCGGCGGCCGGCCCAACGTTGCCCGCTACGTCGAGCGCTGTTCAAGCGCCATTCCGCGCCACGAGCGACCCGCTACCTTCATCGTGCCAGATCGATGCCATGGAAAGCCGCGTGGAGACTGCGCCAGCTTGAGCGCTTGTCATCGCGCCATCGGCCGGTGCCGGATGCAGGAGTCGGGCGAAGACTGCGAGTCTCCGCCCTTTTTGCCTTCAGGCTTTTACTTTCAGGCTGCCACGGGCTGCGGCTGGACGTGCAAGGCACGGGCGACCGTCGTCACCCTGCTGCCCTGGAACCGGGCAACCGCCAGGTGATCGTCGTCGGGCTTGACGGTGTCACGGTGCGAGACGTGAGTCGCGCCGTACGGGGTGCCGGCCTTGAACATCGCCGCGTCGGCGTAGCCCAGCGGCACGATGATCAGGCCCAGGTGCGCCATGGGCGCGTAGGTCGCCAGCAGCGTGGCTTCATTGCCACCATGGCGCGAGGACGTCGTGCCAAAGACCGAGCCCACCTTGCCGTTCAGCTTGCCCGCGAACCAGAGGCCGCCGAGCCCGTCGATATATGACTTGAGTTCGGCCGAAATCGTCCCGAACCGCGTCGGCGTGCCGAATACGATGGCGTCAGCCCACTCGGCATCGGCTTCGGTCGGCGCCTCATATTTCGCGTTCATCTCCGTGGCGTTCTCGAGCCAGCCCGGCGCCTGCCGCATGACATCGGGGCCGACGAACTCCCGCACACGCCGCATGCGGACTTCTGCGCCAGCCTCGAGGGCGCCCTCGGCGACAGCCTTGGCCAGCATCTCGGTGGAGCTGTTTCGTGAGTAGAAAACAATCAGTACTTTCGGTTTTTGCATGGTGATCCCCGGCAACGTCATACAGAGATGGGCTCGAGCCGGCCCAGCAACTCGTCCTTGCGATCCGCCAGCCACGGCGGGAGCTGGAACTCCTCGCCAAAATGGCCGGGCTCTTCATCGATCGCGAAGCCGATGTCGGTGGTGGTCGCCTCGAACATCACGCCGCCGGGCATCTTGAAGTACATCGAGCGGAAGTAGTTGCGGTGCACCGATTCGGACGTATCGATGTAGCCCAGAGCAAACATTCTCTCCTTCAGGATCGCCTGCTGCTCCACATTGTCCACCGCGAAGGCCACATGGTGGACCGTGCCTTCGCCGTAGATCGACGAACCCTGGTGCCGGTCCGGCTCATGCAGGAACTCGACGATCATGCCCGGGCCGCCGTGGTACGTCTCGAAGCGGTAGTAGGATCCCGCCTGGCCTGCGTTCCGGAAACCGATCGCTTCGCTCATGAAGCGGATCGATTCGGCGACTTCCCGCAGCGACAGCGTAATGCTGTGCACGCCGCGGATGGCATGGGCTTCGGGAATATCGCTGGCCACGCAAGCCGGACGCGAATCGAGATCGGTTTCGACGAGATCGAACTCGATGCCGCACGGATGCTGGAACCGCTGGCGGCGCTCTCCGAAGCGTTCCACAATCTCGCTGCCATACGGTACGTCCATGGCATCGAAGCGGCTGCGCCAGAATTCGAGCGAGCCCTTGGGAACCGAGTAGTTGACGACCCGCACCTGGCCCGATCCCGGACGCGCCATGACGCCCCGCTGACGGAACGGGAACGACGTCACCAGGGTCCCTGGATCGCCATTCGCGTTGCCATAATAAAGGTGGTAGATGGGATCCTCGCCGTCGAGAAGCACGGTCTTCTTCACGAGGCTCTGCCCGAGCAGCTTGACGTAGAAGTCCACATCCTCCTGTGCGTGCCTTACGCCGAGGGTCAGATGATGAAATCCCTTGAGCATTAACATTGTCCTCTCCAGTTTGAAATAGACATGTAGAAACAGCGCATAGCCGCTCCTGTGCAACAGCTTATGACGGCAGATACCGATTGGGCAGCCGTCATGGGTTGTACACAAGGTTCGGCAAACTTGGACAATGCCGCCCCTGTGAGGGGCGGTGCGCGCGATGGCGCAGGAGGGGTCTGCGGTGAAGGACGTACTCAATGCTGCCAAAGCAGATGTCGAGCGGAAATCTAGGAAGATCGGGGAGACAGCGCAGAAGGGTTTTGCCCACAATGACGCCGAGAGTGAACGTCAGCCCGAAAATTGAATTACGCCGCCCGTGGACTCTCCACCCACAGGTTTCCAGTTCTCCGCGCGGACGGCGTACATGCGGTTGGTTCGGGGATAAGACTGCGCAATCTTCGGACGGCCGTTCTGTAGCGTAGCGCGGCCGTTGCCTTATCAAGGTGCAATGGCGGAGAAGGGTCGGGCAGAGACGGCCGCGACCTGGAGGGGACAGCCGGCCGTGACCGGCCATCAAGCGCCAGTCACGCGCCCCGTCAGGAAGACGTTCAGACGTCAGCTCCTGCTCCGCAAAGGGACATTGGACGTCCGAAAGAAAAAGCAAGATCCTGCACGGGATACTCGGCGCCGTTCGGCGGAACAAATCCGGACGGCTCCAGCGAGCTTGCTCGCGGGGACGCGTTGCATGGGATACTCCGTAGAGTGCCGAGGTTAGTCTCGGCGAACAAAGTTCGACACTACGATCTGAGCACCTCGAAGTGGAATATCGTTGGCGCCGCCACGGTGGCAAGCTCGACGATTCCGTCCGCATCGTGAATGCGATCAAATATGGTGCATGGGCACCACCCCTTACCCTCATGCGCACCGGAAACATGGTCAACTCTGGTACTCAGGGCGCCAGCCGCTTTCCTACCACGTGTCACCCACGTTCCCCACCGGCGTAGGCGCTGCGAGGTTCGGCCTGGTAGCGTAGCCCACATCCAATCTAACCCGCATGCTCGCCCTCCTCACCTGGGACATTGACAGTGATCAGGCTACGCCTCGATCTGTCGCAATCTGTCATTGACGGCCGATCGAACCGGTGATCCAGCCAAGCAAGTCATTGGTCGATCTCATCGAGTAATTCGTCCAGAACGCCGAGTTTGACAAGGGTCAAGGCTCCCCTGATGGAACCAGCTAGGTTGAATGGGGGAATAAATGCGCCACTGCACGGGCACGAGCGATGTCTCTCCGTAAATCAGTTTCCACGCGGGCGCGCCAACTCTTCCATCAGGCCAGCGATGAACAAGCAGGCGTTGGGTGCCTCCGAGGGACCGGTCATGACTTTCGCCGGTTCGAAACACTGAAGTCTATGCAAGATCGACAGATCGATGAACAACTGGAGTCAACATCATGAAAGGCGCATTTGAGCTATTTTGTATCGTCAGCATCGCCAGCCTCAGTTTGCTTACCCCTGAGTGCCAAGCACAGGAAGTCGTTGGACAGGTTGCAACACCCGCAACTCCCCGGACCATGCGCGGGGTTGACCTGCTCAGCAACGAGGAAAAGGCGGATTTCTGCGCCCGCATGCACGCCGCCAGGACACCAGAGGAGCGCCAGGAAATCACGCGTCGTCTGCACGATCTCGTGCAGACACGCGCCGATCAACAAGGCATAGTGCTTAATCATGAGCGCGGGGGCGGACAGCGCATGTACGGCGGCGGTGGGAACACTGCAAGCCTGGACTGCGGCCCCATGATGAGCCGTAGTGCCGACACTGACCAACCAGCAGCAGGCGGGCTGCCGCCGCAGAAACAGGCGGGCGGTCTGGCCTACCTTAGTGGTGGCATTGGCGAGGACGAAGCCGCCGCATTCCGGCGTGCCGCGCCGTCTTATAGCCTGCGCCTTACCTTCACCGGCAAGCGGGGCGAATTTCTGGCCGACGTTGACACTCGGATCTATAAGCCAGACGGAAAACAGATCTTTGGGGCAATTTCTGACGGGCCTTTTATGTACATCAAACTTCCAGCAGGAAAGTATCGTGTGGTTGCTACTGCAAACGGCGTCGAGCGTAAGACGGAGGTTACGATCCCATCGAAGGGAGGCGTCGCCCAGCACTTGAGCTGGCCTTCCTGAAACAGTTGCAGTCTAGGACTTGCGTCGGCCCGCGTCGGCCCGTCTTCATCGTGGCATTAAGGACATTGCGGAGCACCATCATCCAGCAGCCGGAATCCAAAAACGACCACACTGGCGCCCTTCTGTCAGTCCCCCAGTCATCGACGGAGGTAGTTGCGGAAGTCAAGGGACGAGGGGAAAAGCTCGCTATGACCTATCCCCTTACAGGATCACGGATAAAGCCAACAGGCGTTGTCAGAGAGGGCCATGGTCGGGGATCAGGGAAGCGTGCTGCGAGGACACACAAGCCTTCCAGGTGTATCTGCGCATCGGCAGCCGGCGCTAGTCCGAACTGAGCACAAAGGAATAGGAGGCAAGCTGTGTTGGCAACCTTACTCTCGTTAGCTTTTGTCGTTTCTGTTCTGACTACAGCCATTTCGATTGATTCGTATGAACAGAGCGCGAGCAAGGCGTCAATCCTGACCAATGAGCAACGCTACGCCTTGTATGAGAAGTGCCAACAAAAACTAGACCCCGTTGATTTTGCGAGCGTCGCATATGGCCTGGTGACCGCCGAACTCACCGCTGCGGTCGAGCCGTTCATCGAGGGCTACAAGAACGGGAGGGCTGCTGATGTGTTCCTAATAGACGAGCAGAAGGAGATCGGGGAGCCACAACGACATGCAGAATTAACACAACCTGAACTTCGTGCCGGGACACGATCACCACTGACTGACGGAACAGAAAATTCACGTCAAGATGCTTAAGATTACCCGCAATTGAATGCCTGCGGACACCTCAACCAACCCGGGCCGGCGGCGGCAACCATGGAAGACAACCAGCCTTCATTCGCCCACGGCGCCAGAGTAACCGCACCGGAAAGCTGCACCTCCGGCACCGTACACTAAGCGCAATCCGCGGCAACGGCGCGGCCGTTGCGAACATCGGCGACATGGCATGTAACCCTGGGGGGCGCAGTCGAATCGGGGTACATTTCGAATGACACAATGGACTAGGGGCCGGTACGCAGCTTTACCCGCTGGCCATCATGAAGGCTGCTTTGCGGATATCGAACCACTTGTACGCTGTCGGTCAAGGGAGAAAGCAGTTCCGCCTCATCCGAATTCCGGTGGCTAATCCTGACCTCCGTCCTCCGCACCCGATCGCCCTCAATCCGAAACACACACCAATGCGCAGTCTCGCAGCGGAACAGCGAACTCGCGGGCAACTTTGTCGCGTGATCGGTCTGCCACAGCACAATGCTCGCGATGACGCGAAATCCGTCACCCAGTCCAGAGGGTGGATCAAAAACGTCGATAATCACCCGGGTTCGCTTTTCTTCTATGCCCAGGGCGGATACCTTGGTGAACGCATGGGGCTCCACGAGCCTAACCTTGCCTTGTACTACTTGCTCGCCGCCCCATCCTTCCAGCCTCGCCGGCATCTGCGGCCGCACCTTGACTGCTTCCGTTGACAGTAGCTCGACCACGATCTCCAGGTCATGTGGATTGCCGATCGTCAGCAGGGGCTCGCCCGCAGCGACAACCCGCTCGCTGCGCTCCGGAATGGACAATACGGCGCCGGTGAACGGTGCATGAACCGGCACGACCGGCCAGCGCCCACGTTTGTGCTCCTCGATGGCCAGCAGGCCGGCCTCTGCCACGCGGACCTCCTGCAAGGCGGCGCTGGCGCGGGCGCGCGCTGCGGCGAGATCATTGCCGGCGGTAATGGTGGCGTTGGCGGCCTGCTCCCCGGCCTGAGGAGACAGGAAGCGCTCCCGCACCAGCCTCTCCACACGCTGCAGTTCGCGCTGCGCCTGAGTGTAGTCTTCGGCGGCATGCCGGACGCGCTCCTGCGCCTCACGGTATGCCGCACGCGCCGCAGCGACCCTTGCTTCGGCTTCTTCGCGTTCCTGGGCCGTCAGTGGCAGTGGCGCAAGTTCCGCCACCACTTCGCCCTCATGCACCCAGTCGCCCTCCCGCAAGCTGATCCGCATCAGTTTTCCTGCGGCAGGCGCGGCAACAACATAGCGCTCCCTACTGCGGGTCTCTCCCTCCTCGGTAGTGGTGACTGCCATCGCGCCAACGGAGGATCGCACCACCTCGACATCCACTGGCTCTGGCATGAGCAGATAGCCAAGGCCCGCCGCAACCACGACAGCGGCCACCATCAGGAACGTCTTGGCTTTTGACCAGCGCATCGCCCTACTCTCTGGATTTCAGCACTGCGATCAGGTCCAGCCGTCGCAGCCGCTGCTGGACAAGCAGTCCGGCCACGGCCGCAGCGCCGATGGCTGGCAGCAATGCCTGCGCCAGTGTTTGCCTGCTCAGGCTGAGCGGGATGCGAAAGGCCTCTCGGTCGAACATGGGGACGAGCAAGGCGCACAAGCCATAGCCCACGGCGATCCCGACCGGTAACGACAAAACCGTCAGAAAGAACTGCTCGCCAAGCAGAATCCCAGAAACCTCTTGCTGGGAAAAACCAAGTACCCGCAGACTGGCCAGTTCATTCCCGCGCTCGGACAGCGCAATGCGAAAGTTGTTGTAAACGACCCCAGCCACGATGACCGTGGCAAAGGCCGCCAGCACAAGACTGGAGACGACGAACGTCCGATCAAGTGTTCTTTCGATGCTGGCGATCACAGCGGAGCGTATGATCACAGAACTCACGACGGGCAGGCTCTTGAGCCTTTGGTACAGAGATTGTGCCTTGTCGGCGTCGACGCGGAGGTACGCCCCACTGATTGCCGGCGCTTCGCCCAGCAAGCGGGACGATGCCTTGTGGTCCATGTAGGCAGCGGCGCCCAGCAGGTCATCGACGACATCCGCTACCCGCATGACCAGACTGTTGCGGCGGCCCTCGAGCACTTCAACCTCAACACGTTCACCCACCGATAAGCCGAGCTCCGCCGCCAGTCTTGCCGAGAGTACAAGCCCGTCCGAAGCAATCGGATGACGTCCAGAGGTGTAGCCCACAACCTCATGTAACTCGCCCGTGGTTTCCAGGCCTGTGATTTCGGTGCGCTTGGAGCGATTCGCATTGCGCAACCATACCGGCACAATTCGAAATGGCTCGACTCGCAGGACTCCCGGCATCTGGGCCAGGTCATGGGCGACCCGCAGGGAGCGCGGCTCGTTGAAGATCAACGTCACATCTTCATGCTGAACGCGGCCGAACTGGAGGTTGAGAATCGTATTGACGCCGTCGAGGCCGAACCGTCCGACGATGGTCAAACCCACGGCCAGCGCGATGGCGGTGATGGACATCAAGGCCTTGGCCGGCCTACGAGCCAGATTGCGCAAAATCAGCCGCAGGGGAATGGGCAGCACCGCCAGAAGGCCTGCACGGTCGAGAAAGCTCGCCCGGAAGCCGAGGGGTAACTCAGGTCGCATTGCTTCGACCGGTGACAAGCGGCCTGCGCGCAGGGCGGCCGATGCACTGCCCACGGAGGCCGCACACACACTAGCCATGACAGCGCCGACCACGATCCCAGGAGAGAGCTCGGCGTTCAGCACGGGGAAGTGGAAATACTGGCGGTATAGGCCGACCAGCAATTCCTCCAGATACAGGCCGCCAGGCACGCCGAGCAGCACCCCAAGCAATACCGTCGCCAGACCAAAATACACATATTGGATCGCCACGGTCCCGGTGCTGTAGCCAAACGCCTTCAACAAACCAACTTCAGCCCGCTGCAAGGTAACGAGGCGACTCAGCAACGTATACAACAGGAAAGCCGCCACCGCCAAGAATAGGGCCGGGACATAGTTGGCGATCACGCGGATCTCGTCGAGTTCATCGCTAAGGAATCGATTCGATTGTTGCAGCGTCCGTTCATACGCCCCGAGGCAGCCGTAACGGAGAAGCATCCGGTCCAGCCTTGTGACGACCTCCTGGGGGCGGGCCTCCGCGTCAAGCAGGATAGCCAGATCATTGAAGCCCCCCTCCATATCGAAGGCGGATTCCATTGCGGCCTGCCCCATCCACATGACGCCGAACCGACGGTTGTCCGGAAACACCATGCCCTGCCCTACCTCATAGACGTACTCTGGTGACATTCCAAGGCCAGTGATCGTCAACCGGCGGGCATGACCATTGAGTATGGCCGTCACGTGTCCCCCGACATCCAGTGCATTGGCATTTGCGAAGGCGACACTAAGGACGGCTTCGTCGTCATGGGAAGGGTCGGGAAGTCGGCCCCGTGAAACCCATAGCGCATTGATGCCGGCCTTGCCAACGGCTGGCAGGGAAATCAGGCGAAGTGTGGCCGGCTCGCGCGTGCTCGGTACATCCGCATTAACGTCATGGACGATGCGCATGAGGACTTCCCGCACGCCCGGGATGGCCCGAATGGGTCCTTCGAGGGAAACCGGCGCACGTTTCACGTTGGCAAACACGTCGGCAAAGCGCTGCATCTCGTAGTAACGGTCCTTGGCGGATGCAAGAGAGCGCCATGCCCCATTCATCGCGACTAGCACGGCTATGCCGCATGCGACGACCAGCGCCGCGGCAATAGCCTGGGCACGAAGCCGCCACAACTCGCGCGATAGCATGGTGAAGCGTGCGGCTACCATCGCAGCTCCGATGGATTTGCCCGGGTTGCATGCTGCTCAATCTCCGTGATGCGGCCACTGCTGATGTGCAGCACCCGGTCAGCCATTGCAGCTATGGCTGTGTTATGGGTGATAACGGCAGTGATTGCCCCCTGCTCCGTATTTACGCGCTGAAGAACCTCAAGTACAGGCCTCCCCGTGCTGTAGTCCAGCGCTCCAGTCGGCTCGTCGCATAGAAGAATGTCCGGCTGCTTGACGACGGCACGGGCAATGGCGATGCGCTGCTGTTCTCCGCCGGAGAGTTGCGCTGGAAAGTGGCCCTTGCGCGCCGATAGCCCTACCAACTCAAGGGCATCGAGCGGATTCATGGGATGGTCGGCGATATCGGCCACCAGTGCGACGTTTTCCAGGGCCGTCAAGCTCGGAATGAGATTGTAGAACTGAAATACAAAGCCGACGTGCTCGCGGCGGTAAAGGGTAAGACCAGCCTCATCGGCGTGTGCCAGGTCATGGTCCCGGTATTCGATGGTCCCTGTCGTCGGGCGGTCCAGTCCGCCAAGAATATGCAGCAACGTCGATTTTCCGCTTCCTGATGCTCCCAATAGGACGACAAACTCCCGGTCATAAAGGTCGAGGTCCACACCGTTCAGCGCGTGGACGACCACCTCGCCCGCTTGATACGTCTTGTAGACGTCGCGCACGCGAAAGAGCGGACTGCGATCGTTGGACATAGCAGAGCTGACCTCATTACCGGGGGTCATTCCGTATGGCATTCCCAGTCATTAGCTACTGGCAGTGCCAGCCTTCACCAGAATGACGGGGCATGGGGCGTGAGCAATGACGCGGCCCGCTACGGAACCGACAATGGCATCCAGGAATGCACCCCGGCCGTGTGTGCCCATCACGATCGCTGCCGCATTGACAGAGCGTGCAAACTCGACGATGCGCTCTGGTGCAAAACCCGTCAGCGCGTGCTGTTCGAACGGAACACCCGCTGCGCTCAGGATCTCAGCGGCGGAGCGCATCGTCCGCCCACTCTCGTCCGAGTGCCATGCCGCAAGATCCGCGGCGCTGATGTAGGACTTCACCTCTCCCGACACGTCTGGCATGCAATGAACCAGGTGTACGAGCAATGGCCCCTTCAATAATGTCCCGGCAGCCACACATTGTGCCGCCGCATCACTGTACGTCGAGCCATCGGTCGCAAGTACGATTTGCATCACTTTCTCCTTGAATGGCAAAGACGGCGACGATCGTAAGTTTGGCCGCAGGGCATCGCGAAGCGCGACTGATCACAGGCCTCTGCGACTCACTTCTACCGCACAAGTCACATGGTCATGTTCGTAAGGTAGGTGATGAACCATTCACGGATTTGGGCTGGATCAAAGAAGCTGTAAGCGCGAGAAGTCGCGCTATACGGCCGGACCGTTATGAAGAGATCACTATTGTCCGACTGAGCCGCGCTCCCGGCCGTTCGGTGGCGCACACCGGAGATCCAGCCACCATCATCGGGTTGGCGCCATAGCGTAGGGTAAGGGATCTGGCCGAGACCGCCATGGCGCGAGGAGTTCCCCAGGTCACGCCAGAGCAACAATTTCCTCCTGGATACCTCGAGGAGGTCGCAACAGGATATGACCACGGCTCCGCCGACGCGCGATACAAATGTCAGCAAGCCGAGCAAATCCATCGCCGGGCAGGGGGGCAGGCTTTCTCTGTGTCCGTCAGTGAGATGGATTTGGCCGTGGCTACGCGGCGGTCATAAGGTGGCGCGCATGCTAGCTCAAGGCCACCAGTCCGAGGAAGCCAGCCGTTAGGACGTAATTCCAATCGTGATGAAGAAAAAGCCATTATGCAAAAGCATTTCAGTTCCCTCGACGGCTCTAGTTTCATCGACGACTACCCCGTGCCGGTTACAGTTCGCCAGGAACGCATGGTCTGGATCCTCGATGGGATCTCCTGCCGGGAGCTATTAATAAGTCGACGGTCAGAAGGTATGGCCCTTCTATAGGTGGGACTGAGATAGCCGATTACTCAACGATTAACTCAACTTGCGAATGGCAGCAGTACGCCCGGAATCCGCCGTTGCTATGGCCCAATCCCGAACGGCGGCTCCGGGTCGGGCAGAGACGGCCTCGACCTGGAGGGGATAGCCGGCCGTGACCGGCCATGAAGCGTCGTAGATCCGCGCGATCACTCGGTCGTTCGAACGTCGGCGCCGGCCAGGCTAACGGACTTTCGCTGGCACAAGTCGCTTCATCGGCCTTTCCGGCCCTCGCATCCCGCCTCGGATTGCCACCGAATGACGGTTCTATGGAGTGATGGCCAACATACGCCACCGCCACTGTGGCCATGTTCCGCGGAACTGCAGTCGCCGGGCGCGCCCGAATGGGCACCCGGCGCGGGCAGCCGAGGCGGTGAAGCCAGGACGCGACACTATCCGGAGTGCCATGCGTGCCGCTGTCGCGGGCGCGTCAGTCAGATGCAGTGCCGCTCGACACGGCGTGGCTCGCATCACCCTGATCGCGAGTCGCAGTGCCCGCGGCGTTCCTGCGCCAAGTCGCCGGCGGCACACCGAACTCGCGCTTGAACGCGCGATTGAATGCGGCTTCGGATTCGTAACCAACATCCTCCGCAACTGACACGAGCGGCCGATCGGTGAGGCGCAGTTGCTGCGCGGCGAGTTGCAAGCGCCACTGCGCCAGGTATTGCATCGGCGGCACCCCGAGCAGGTCGGCGAAACGCTGCGCAAGCGCGGAACGCGACATGCCAACTTCGTGGGCGAGGTCTTCCACGGTCCACGGGTGCGCCGGGCGCGCATGCATCAGCGCAAGCACGCGAGCGACGAGGCGATCGCGCAATCCCGCTAGCCACCCCTTGCGATCGTCGGGCATCGTGTCGACGTAACGCCGCACCGCCTCGACGAACACCAGCTCCGCAAGTTTGGCCAGCACCGTTGCACTACCGGCATGCGCTGAGGCTGCTTCCTCGGTCGCGAAGCGCAGCGACGATTCAAGCCATGACGCCCTGGACCCGCGCATGCCGACCTTGAACAGACGCGGCAGCGCGCAAAGCAAGGGATTTCTCGAAATGTTCTGCGCCGCGAGAAAACCGCAGACCATTCGAGTGGCCGCCCCGCCGCCGCCGTGGACGAGCCTCATGACTTCACCCTGCATTGTGTCCACTTGATTCGCCAATAACGGCGCCAAGAGTTCAGGTGACAGGTCAGTGGAACTACAGAGCACGTGGGTTTCGCCTTGCGGCACCACGATGACATCACCTGATTCCACCTGCAATGCGCTACCGGGATCGTTTGGCAACATCGCCCAGCACCCTCCTTCTGTTACCAGATGGAACGAGACGACGCGCTCGGAGGCCGGCAGATAGGCCGAGCAAAGTGCTGAATCTGCGTGACCAATGACGCACCATGGCGCCGAAAATGAACCGTCGAGATAGACGGCGCCGGTCAACTGGACGACGCGCAGTACGTCGGAGAGGGCATCCATCGTGGCGATTGTGCAATCGCGGCGTCGCGCGCAAGAAAGTTGGACGCCCGGTTATTCAATGTCGTTCCTGCTGCGCCAATACTAGCACCACTGGCGCCGTGCCAGAGGACCGCAAACCGGCAATATCCGGGCGAAGGAGTCGAATGTGGAAGGCACTTCGCAGGTTGTCGCGAGGCACGCACCGGCCAGCCGAGACGCCGTCCGACTAATGCGTTTCTGCACCGAAACAAATCCCCCTGAATGCCATTAGGAGTGTCGCTATGCCCGCCCTCGCCACAACGTCCTCGCCCGCCATCGACCTCGCCTCAGTCAAGACCCGTCAGCAAGCCGCCTGGCCCACGGGCAACTATGCCGTGGTAGGCACCACGCTTCAGATCGTCGGAGAGAACCTGTGCGAAGCACTCGATCTGCGTTCCGGTGCGTGCGTGCTCGACGTCGCCGCCGGCAACGGCAACGCCACGCTTGCGGCCGCGCGCCGCTGGTGCGATGTGACCTCCACCGACTATGTGTCCTCGCTGCTCGAGTCCGGGCGGGCGCGCGCGCAGGCCGAAGGCCACACGATCCAGTTCCAGGAAGCCGACGCTGAGAACCTACCGTTTCCAGACGCAGCGTTCGACGCGGTGATGTCCA
This sequence comes from Cupriavidus sp. WKF15, assembly GCF_029278605.1. NCBI lineage: Bacteria > Pseudomonadati > Pseudomonadota > Betaproteobacteria > Burkholderiales > Burkholderiaceae > Cupriavidus > Cupriavidus sp. WKF15. The sequence goes on along the minus strand of NZ_CP119574.1, from coordinate 55,270 downwards.
CCTTCGGTGTGATGTTCACCCCGAACCAGAACAAGGCGGCGAGCGAGCTCGCGCGTGTTTGCAAGCCCGGCGGCAGGATCGGCCTGGCGAACTGGACGCCCGAGAGTTTCATTGGACAAGTGTTCAAGACGATCGGCAAATACATTCCCCCGGCGCCAGGCGTCAAATCGCCGGGACTTTGGGGCACGAAGGGAAGGCTTGAGGAGCTCTTCGGAAAAACCGCACGGCAGATCTGCACAACCACCCGCGAGTTCGCCTTCCGCTACCGCTCGCCCGCGCACTGGATCGAAGTGTTCCGCACCTACTACGGCCCCGTGACCAAGACCTTCGACGCGCTTGATGCCGAGAAGCAGGCTGCCTTCACCCGGGACTTGCTTGCGCTCATGGCGCGCGACAACCGCTCGGACGACGGCACGCTGGTGCTGCCGAGCGAGTACCTCGAAGTGGTGATCGAGCGGAAGTGATGCCTTCCAGCGGTCATCAGTCCGCTGAGCAACCCTACATCAGCAAGATGGTTTACGTGCAACAACGACGCCAACCGAGGCTAGCGCGGCGATAACAAAATCGGGGTCGATACAGACCGAGAGAAATCCGCTTTGCAGTATCGCTAGAGCTTTACGTCGCGTCACCAAAATGCGCATCGCACTTTCCGCACCTGCACTGCTGCGGGCGGGAGCTTTTGTACCCGAAAAAGGAATCCCCACCATGAACACGCAAGACATTAGCCACGCCCCTGCCGCCGACGGATTCGGCGATGCCGCAGCCGTACTCACCCAACCCTCACGGAGAACGTCCATGCCCGTTGCGCAATCCATCTTGCAACCCCACTTCAGTTCCGCCCATTACGCCAAGTGCATCGAGGTCTCCAAGCGCATCCGGTGGGACATCAATCGCGACGTCATTCGCCATCGCGAACTCGACTTTACAAAGAAATTCCTGCCTGACGGCTTGTCATTCGTTGACCGGTTGCCGTTCCTCGGCTCCGACGAGCGCCGCCTGTTGTCGCAAATCCAGGGACGCTCGTACGTCAATATCTTCGGTCTGGTCGAGCGCTTCATAGGCGCCAAGATCCTCGAGGTGAGCCACGACCACTGGCTCGGCGACCAGACTGCGCTCGAGGCGCTGGTTCGCTTCACCGACGAAGAGCTGAAGCACCAAGAGTTGTTTCGGCGAATGGAAATTCTAATCGGCGCCGGGATGCCGGCGGGGTATACGTTCCTGCCGCGACCGAACGACGTCGCGTCGGTCGTACTGAGCAAGTCGACCTGGTCGGTGCTGGCGCTGACCTGCCTCATCGAGCTATTCACTCAGGAGCACTACCGGGCCAGCATCGCGCCGGACAACGACCTTTGCCCGGTGTTCAAGGACGTGTTCCTGTTTCACTGGAAGGAGGAGTCGCAGCACGCGATCCTGGACGAGCTGGAATGGGTGCGCGAGAACGCAAAGCTTATAGCCCAGGCACGCGATGCGGCCGTGGAGGATGTGATCGCACTGGTAGGCGCCATCGACGGAATCCTGCAGGACCAATCTGCAGCCGACACGCGCTACTTCGTCGAAATCTGTCGTCGACCAATGACGGCGCTTGAGGCCGAAGCCGTAAATGCCACTGTTCTTGCCGCGTATCGCTGGCAGTACATCGTGTCGGGCGTGCAAATTCCACGTTTCGACGCATTGCTGAACGGGATGATCACGCCAGTCCAAGGGGCGCGAATCGGCGCCGCGCTCGCGCCGATCATGGCCTCATAAGCTCGTTGATCAACGAAGATCCTGATCATGGCAACCAGATGCCCCATCAAGTTCGGCGTAGCCCGGCTGCATGGGGCTTCCATGCGAGCATGTCCATCGTGGCTGGTCGCCTGAAGCGAGGGGAACATCTGTGGATGAGACCGCGCACTGGCGGCTAGGGGGCGAGACTACCCACTCGCGATATATGGAAACGGACTTCGTCGACCGGCTGCACCTGGGAAAGTTGGAGCGGCCGGTTCGGCCGACCAACTGCCGGAGCGAATGTGTGCGCGGATGACCGTTGGACCCGGTTAGTCGCCATTGAGGCGGCGTAAACACGAACGGCGCAAACGGGTCGATCCCGGGCATCGGCTCAAAGTGGCGAGCTTCACGAGGAACGTGGTGCAGATCTACGACCACTTCACCATCGGCGTGATCCGATATCGGCGCGCGTCACGCCGGCCATTTGCAGTGTCGCGTCGGCCTCTCGGCCACGGGAGGGGGGCGAGTCAGGCGGCGTGTTGAAAGGCGTGCAAAACGGCGTTGCTGTGCAGCCCGCGCTGGCGCTCAATGCGGTGCGGGCATGCCGTTGCCCAGGTATCGGGCCGTGACATGCTGAGAGAACGTCATGTTCTTCCCCCCAGCTTGACCATCAGAAGTCCATTGCTCCCGGCGGCGTTCAGGTGCCACAGCGCGCTGCCCGTGGTCTCGGAAATCTTGCCGCCGTTTCCCCGGCATAGCAGCGTGTAGACGATCTGGTCGTCCGCCTGGTGTTCAACGACGAGGTTGCAACCGGCAAGCGATGGATGACTCAGGACGGGAAACGCTGTCGCCAGCGCCTGACGCGATAGACAACGCTCCTCGCGAGTCGTGGCGTAGGAGTGTCGTTGTTGCCGTCAGTCCGAGGATGCTTCTCCACACGATAGGCCGGCTTGTTCCGAGGGTACTGGCGGGAAGTGATGCAAGAATGGCCGGATATAGCGGGTGCAATCCTTCCTTGCAGATCGAAGGCAGTAGATTGGCCAACTTGCCATTGGGGGTGGCCAAGGCCGCCGCACAGTTGGACCAGGAGGCCGGCAGCGACGCGAAGGCGCACTGGTCTGGGCAGTAGCCGCTCAAGTTCCTGAAGAGGCTTACCGGCGGTCCGGCTACGCCTTACCTGAATGACCAGCCAGTCGGCCAGCAAATGCTCGACGCTGTCGTCCCGGCGCGCTTCCCGGCGGCCGAAACGCTGGACATCGGCATGGACATGGGCTCGACAGTCAGCCACGACTACGCGGATCGTGCAGCCTATAGCTGCCTGGATGACCTCGTGGAGCTGAGCCAGCGTGACGTGCTCAGGAATGAGCACACGCCGCCAGACCAGCGGGCTCAAGCCGCGCAGAGCCATTCGGCGTTGCTGGACGGAAGTCGCGGACCCAGGATCGGAAGCCATGCGCGCATTGCAGGTGGCTCATTAGTCTCCCTGCGGCGAACGTCGTCGTTGCCCCGATTTCGCGCGGTCTCCTTTCTGAGCAGTGGGCATGTCGGCCACTGGCCAGTTTCCATTGCGCCAAGTTGACAGTGCCCTCCCGATGCCTGGCTGACGGCAAACTTCGACGCGCCGGGGCAACGCTCTAAGATAGACATCACAGACACCTTCCTATGAGCGGAGCGAGGAATGCCGAATGTCAGCGCCACCCAGCCGATCCTACGGGGTCAGGCCCTGGAAGGCCAAGGCGCGTCATTCAGCGCTCTCGGGCGAGTACTGCGGAGGGAATGACCGCATGTCTGCCCCTCGCCTCAAAAGGCTCTTCCGCCGATGGGCTGCCGTTAGCGGTAAAACCGGTAGCCTGCGGGTGCGGATGCTGCTGTTGGTGCTGCTTGCCATTCTGCCGATGCTCCTGCTGATTCTTACCACGAACCTTGAGGAGCGGCGTGCTGCGGAGCAGCGCGTCCAGGACGGTACCATACGCCTCCTCCGCCTGACGATCAGCCAGCACGAGCGACTCATCGAGGGGTCACGACAATTGCTAATCGCGCTGGCCCAAATTCCGGTGGTGCACGATCGCTCCGAGGCGGCCTGCAGTACTCTGTTTGGTAATTTCCTTAAGCAGTACCCCTTCTATGCCAATCTGGCCGCTGCGGACCTGGAAGGCAATGTGTACTGCAGCGGACTGCGCCTGGCCGAACCGGTGAATGTCGCCGACCGCGGCTATTTCCAGCGTGCGCTGCAGTACAAAGGCCTGGCGATCGGGGATTACCAGATCAGCCGTACTAGCCGCAAAGCTAGTGTGAACTTCGGCTATCCGATCCTCGATGAGACCGGCTCCCCCAAAGGGGTGGTATTCGCCGCACTCGATCTGAGGTGGCTCGATCAGTTGGCTGTTGAGGCGCGTCTGCCGCCCGATGCCGTGCTCATTTTGCTCGACCGCCACGGCACCGTGCTCTTCGAGCATCCGGATTGGCGACGCTGGATGGGGGTTGCCGCAAAGGGTAACGCGCTGGTCGAAACCATTCTCTCCCACCAGGAGGAAGGCACGGTTGAGCTCCCCAACCTGGAAGGCGTCACCAGCCTGTTCGCGTTCGCGCCGCTGCGCAGCACACGCGGGGTGGTCATCACCACGCAGGGGTACCTTGCGGTCGGCATCCCCACCTCGGTGGCGTTCGCACAGGTCAACCGCGCCTTCGCCTACCGCCTGCTGTTCTTCAGCGCAGTCGCCTTGCTCGCTCTGGCCACGGCCTGGTGGTTTGGCGCAGTATTTATCCTGCGTCCGGCACGCGCCCTGCTCGCGGCCACCGAACGGCTGGAGAAAGGCGATCTTCAAGCGCGCGCCGGGCTGTTGCCGGGGCACGGGGAATTGAGCCAGTTGGCCTGCTCCTTCGACCGGATGGCCGAGCGGCTGCAGGAACACCAGGCTCAATTGCGCCACGCGTTGACCGAGACCACCGAATTGAAGGATCTGCTCGACAATGTGTTCGCCTCCATCGTAAGCGGAGTGATCACCACTGATCTGCAAGGCAAAATCATGCTGTGTAACCTGGCCGCCTTGCACATCCTGGGGTATCGGGATGCCGAAGAACTGGTCGGACGCAATATCGTTGAACTCCAGCCTCCGTTGGGGACGACCCTGCTGTCGCACGTACTGAGCACCGCTCGCACCGACAAGGCGGTAGTCGGCCTTGAACTCGCTCCCACCGTCACCGGGCGCGGTACTGTCTATCTGCGCTTCAACCTCTCCACGCTCAAAGGCTTGCAGCAGCCACAGGGCATCGCGATCGTGCTGGACGACGTGACGGAAAAGCGGCTGATGGAAGCCCAGCAGCAATTGCTGAAATGCATGGTATCGCCGGCGATCTTGGCGCAGATCGATACCGAGCATTTGCAGCCGGCGGGCAAGCGCACCGAGATCACCACCCTGTTCGCCGATATCCACGGCTTCACCAGCATCAGCGAGCAACTGAATCCGGACGATCTGTTCGGCTTGCTCAACCGCTATCTCGGCGTGATGACGGACGCCGTACTGGCGCAGGAAGGGACGATCGACAAGTTCCTGGGCGATGCGGTGATGGCTTGGTTCAATGCCCCTTTCCCCCAGCCCGACCACGTAATGCGCGCACTTCGCGCTGCACTCGGTATCCGCGTGGCCATCCAGGCCCTGTACCAACAGATCTCCCCGTTGTTTCACCTCTCCGTCGGGATCGGCCTGCACGTCGGCGAGGCAGTGCTGGGGCTGGTCGGTGGCGAGCAGCGCATGGAATACACTGCGATCGGCGACGATGTGAACATCGCCAAGCGCATCCAGGAACATGCCGGGATCGACCAAATCCTGATCAGTGCCGCCGTCTACGCCCGCGTGCAGAATCAGGTCATCGTGCGTCCGGTGACCGTCATTCAGGTGAAAGGTCGGCAGAAGCCGTTGGAAGTATATGAACTGCTCGGATTGAAGTAGGTCGGTAAACAGAAGGCGCCGTTGCAGTTGACGAACGGAACTTGGGTGGAACGCGTTCGGACATAACTTTCGGAGGCGTGGCGCTGATACGTGCCCGTACCGCGCTGCAGGCGTGGCAGGCACCAAATCCGGAGCCGGCTGCTGGTGCGCGCATTGTCCACGCCGCGCTGGCAGCGCCGATGCGGCAGATCGTCGCCAATGCCGGCGCTGACGCCGATGGGGTGGTCCACCGCGTGTGCGAGGGCTCGGGAACGCTCGGCTATGATGCCGGCGGCGAGCGCTATGGCGGCATGCTCGAGCTGGGTGTGATCGACCCGGTCAAGGTCGTACGCACCGCGCTACAGAACGCCATTTCCATTGCATCGCTGCTGCTCACCACCGACTGCATGATTGCCCTGGAGCGCGCTCCTTACCCGTCAGCCGAGGGAGCAGCGCGAGGGGCGGGGATGTTCGGCGAGGAATACTGAGTCACTTGCGGCTACTCCGCGGAGGCTGCCTTTGTGGCCGGCCTGGACCCGCGGCCAATCATCCGCCACACCTGGACGGCGCCGCCGATACAGGTCCTTGCTGCGCCTGTCCGGTGAGCGTGACCCGAGCGTTCATCGACCTGGCGCGTGCCGCCGACGCGCTGCGCATGCGCCCGTGGGGAAAGGCGTCGCGCGCCGGTGCTCAAAGATTGACGCTGATGTTGTTTTCGACCGAAATCACACCGGGCGCCGACCACGCAGCGTTGTATGCCGCTTCCCGCTCGGACCAGGTCCGCAGGCTGCCACCCAGCTTGACGTTCCCTTCCGATACGGCCACCGTTACGTGGCTGGCATCCAGCACCGCCTGCCGCTCGATGGCATCTTTGATCCGCTGGCTCAGGTCGGCCTGGTTGACCAGCGGGCGCACGGCAATTGCATTCGTGACGCTAGCCACCCCGAAGAGTCCGGCAACAGCGTGCTCCGCGGCCACGCGCTGGTAGTTCCAGTCGACGTCCCCGGTCAGCGTAATCACGCCATGCTCGACCATGATCTTGATGCGGCCACTCGGCACCATAGTTTGCCAGGACAGGACATTGGAGGCAGCCCGCGCAATATCGCTGTCGGTGCGCTGTGAGTCGTCCGGCAGGCGCACATCCAGTTCGACAGCCAACGCCTTGACGCCGGGAATCCGCTTCACCGCGGCTTCGGCCGCATACTTCTCGGCAAAATTCTGCAGATGCCCGGTAAGAGTCACCACGCCGTCAACCACTTGCACTCCGATCTCGCTCGCATTGACTGACGGGTCCCAGGTCAGTTCTTCGGTTACGTCCTGCTTCAGTTGGATATCGCCTTTCATTTGCGTCCTCATTTCGTCGATGTGCAGCAGAGCGCAGAGCTTTTCGCCAGCCGGCGCATGTCCGGGTAAGCCGCGCGTGGCAATTCATGCTCGCCCTCACGCTTCTTCACACAGCTCGCCTTGACCCAGCGTATGCGGTAAGTCCCGACAGCCCGTTGATATGCGTCAAGGGAGCGGGGGCTGGTCTTGCCAGGCGCCGCCAAGCGCAAGGAACAGTGCCACTGTGTCCTGCAGCCGCTGCGCGCGCGCCTGTATGTAGCCGATGCTTGCCTGCTGGTACTGGGCATTGGCAACGAGAACCTGAAGATATCCCGTCGTGCCGGCCCTGTAATTGGCCTGGACTTCGGACATGAGCTGGAGCGCGGCCTGCCGCGCGCGATCCTGCGCATCCACTGTGAGCGCGTCATGCTCCAGGGCCCGCAGCGCATCGGCCACCTGGGCAAAGGCCGCCAGCACAACCTGCCGGTAGTTGGCCTGCGCCGCCTCGAATTGCGCCAGAGCGGCGCGCCGTCCGTAGTACAGAGTGCCGCCCTGGAATACTGGCGCAAAGGCGGCGGCGGCCATGCCCCAGATGCCGCCGCCCGCGGCGAACAGGGCTCCGGGCTGCGTTCCCTCGCGCCCGTAGGTGGCGCTCAACGCAATGCTCGGGAGCATGGCAGCAGTGGCTACGCCGACGTTCGCCGCCGCGACATGCAGTTCAGCCTGCGCGGCAAGCACATCCGGCCTGCGCCGTACCAGTTCGGAGGGCAACACGCGTGGCAGGTCCGTCGGCAATGCGAGCGATTCGAGGGACAGGGCCAGTGGCTCCGACTCCGAAGGGAAGCGTCCACCCAGCGTCGCCTCGAGATGATCGGCCTGGTCCAGCCGCTGTTCGAGCGGGGGTAGTGTCGCCTCCAGTGAACCGAGCTGGCTCAGCAGGCTCAGTTCGCTGGCGTGGGTTGCCGTACCGGCGCTGACTTGCGCGCGCGTGACTTCCACTTGCTCGCGCACCACCTTCACCAACGCCTCCGTGGCGGCAATCTGCGTCGCATAGCCGGCCCGAGCAATTGCGGTGTTGACGAGCGTCCCGGTCAACGTGAGCCAGGCCGCGCCGACCGCGTAGCGTTGCGCCTCCGCCCGTGCCGACAGGGCCTCCACCGCCCTGCGGTTGCCGCCGAACAACTCCAGCGCGTAGCTGACCGTGGCCCCCAGCGTGAAGACATTGAAAATGCCGGGAGCGACTACGCTCCCGAGCCTCGCGGGCGTCGTGGTCTGCCGTGACGCCTGTGCCTGCACCGCGACCTGCGGATAGAACACGCCTGCGCCGGCACGGGCGGCCGCGTCGGCCTGCCGCAGGTTGGCTTCGGCGACCTGCAGGCTCGGATTCCCGGCCAACGCCACTTCCAGGGCGCGATCCAGCTCATCGCTGCCAAACATGTGCCACCAGTGCGCCGGCACGGGCGCACCGGACGCAAAGTGCTGGATCTGTCCCTCGCCCGCCGGCGTGTCGGCGGCGTCCCCGCTTCGCACATAGTCGGTCACCGCCGGCGCCGGCGGTGACACGAAATCGGGCCCGACCGCACAACCCCAAAGCGCGGTCGCCAGCATCGCCGCAAGCGGCTTGCGGTAGTGGAGCTGCCAGCTCACGGTGCCCCGCCCAGATACACATCCACCAGTTGCCCCGGGTAAATCGCTGGCTGCGAAGGTCTCCTGAAGCGAAAGATCACCGGCAGCACGCGGACATCAACGCGCTCCGTTCTCTGGTCCGAGAGCTGGATCTTCGGGGTCAGGTATGGCTGTAGTCGGACAAATTCCAGCGTGATGCTGGTGTCAGTGCCGCGCACGAACATGCGCGCCTGCATGCCACGGCTGAGTTGCAGCCGGTGCACAAGAATCTCGTCGACGTAGACACGGACCGCCAGCCAGTCCTGCTGGCTGCTCAGGACGGCAACGGGCTGATTGCCCTGCGTATAGGTGTCATATGTCCCTTGCGGCGATACATAGGCCCCCACGGCGGTATTGACCGACAGCACCACCCCGTCCATCGGGGCGCGCACCACGTATTTCCGCAGCAGGGCATCGGCCGCATCGGCTGCCTTGCGCAACGCATCGCGCTGCTTTTCCTGGTTGCGAATGTCGTACGTCCATGCACCGGCGCGCGTCAGCGCCAGTTGCCTACGTGCCACCACCAGGGAACTGCGTGCGACCCCCACAGCGTTGGCGGCGTTATCCATGGCGTCCTGGCTGACGGACCTGGCATCAATCTGCCACGACTTGTGCAGTTTGTCGTACTGGTCCTCCACCGTCTTGAGGCTCGCGGCTGCGGCGTCGACCTGTGCCTGCGCCACCTCCAAGGTTTCCTTGCGCGGCTGGGCCAGCAATTGCGCGAGCTGGGCATCAGCGGCATCCGCCTGCGCGGACTGCTGCTGCGCGAGCGCGCGTTGGACCGAGTCTTCGATGGTCAGCAGTTCGTCGCCGCGCTTGACGGCCTGACCTTCCCGGACGGCGATCCTGGCCACGGTGCCGGTCACCTCCGGGTAAACATTGACGTTGGCCCCGCTGTCCTGTTCGCTTTCCACGATGCCGTTGGCGTAGATGCCACTTCGATATGGATTGGCCGCCGGCTGGAATACGGGCGGAAGGGGCGGCTTCTGCTGCGCGTAAAAGACCGCGGCCGCGACGCCGACCAGGGCGCCAAGTGCGGACACCAGGAAGAGCCAGCGGTTCTTCTTCATTGTGCAGTTCCTGCTTCAATGGCCTTGAGTCGCCCGTCCTCCATGTCGAGTATGCGAGATGCCATATCGAAAATCCGCGCATCGTGCGTCACGACGACAATGCAACGCCTGTCATTGAGGATTTCCTTGCGAATGAACGTCATGATGGTGCGGCCGGTCTCGCCATCCAGCGACGCGGTGGGCTCGTCAAGGATGAGGATATCGGGCTGGCTGACAATAGCCCGCGCGATCGCGACGCGCTGCTGCTCGCCACCGCTGAGCTTGACCGGAGGCAGCTGTGCCCGATTTTCCAAGCCGACAATCCGCAAGTATTTGCGGGCTTCGGCCAGCGCTTCATCCCAGTCACGCCGGCGCAGGACCAGAGGAATGGCGACATTCTCCAGAGTCGTGAGGCGGGGAAACAGGTGATAGTCCTGAAACACGAAGCCCACCTTGGCCAGCCGGAATGCGGCCAGCTCGTCGTCAGTGAGGCGCCATACATCGACGCCATCGATCATCACGCGCCCCCCATCCGGTCTCAGGATGCCGGAGATCACGCTGAGCAAGGTCGTCTTGCCGCTGCCTGATGGACCAACAACGAACAGGATCTCGCCGAAGTAGGCGTCGAAGCTGACGTCACGTAGCGCGTGGGTTCTGGCCTCGCCTTCGCCGAACCACTTCTCGATACCTTGTGCCGAGATCGCGACGTGTGCCATGGTCATGCCCGGAAGATGTCGAACGGTTCGATACGTAGCACCTTGCGTACGCCGATGTAGCCCGATATGCCCGCGATCACCATGACCATCGCCAGCGCCATGGCAAGGTTGTAGAACGTGATCAGCGCCGCATAATTGGGGATGCGCAGCCGCGCCAGGGCAATCAGTACGGTGCACAGCCCGATGCCAAGGCCATATCCGGTCAGCGACACGAATGTTGCCTGGAACAGGATCATCGCCACCAACTCATGCCCTTTGGCGCCGATGGCCTTGAGCGCACCGAACTTCTCGAGGTTCTCGACGATGAAGGTATAGAAGGTCTGCCCTGAAATCGACAATCCGACGATAAAGCTGATGACGGTCATCAGCAGGATATTCGTGCCCAGCCCGGTCTGGTACTTGTAGAAATCGGAAATGCGGTCGACAAACTGGTCCTTGGTGAGCGCGGTGTAGCCAAGCCGTCCGACCGCCTGCTGGATGCGAGGCGTGTCCGCGGGCGTCTTCGGCTCGACCAGGATGTACGAGATCGTGTAACGGCTGGTAGGCAGGTACTGAATCGCGCGCCGGTATGTCGTATAGAGCGTCGGCACGCCAAACAGTCCGCTGCTCGATACCTCTGCAAGCCCAACGATCACGCCTCGATGGTCATTGATCTCGAACGTCGTACCCACATCCGGGTTTTCCAGCTTTCGGTATTCCGCGTCCTTGACAACCAGAAAGGCATTCTCGGCAAAAAGGTCATCGATGCTGCCGCGCACGACCCGTGGGCGGCCGAACAGGCTCGTGTCGTCGATCCCGACCACGGTCACAGGCTGATAGACACCGCTGTTCAGGCGCACCAGTGCGCCGCCCGAGTAGAGCGGCACCGCAAAGCGTACGCCGTCGATGCTGCGCACGGCGTCCAGTACATAGTCAGGCATGCCAATTGTGTTGGCCACCGTGTTGACGGCCGGATCCATGACCCAGATGCTGGCGCCTATGTTGAATACCGTGGACGACGAACGGTTCAGGACGCCCGCAAAGAGCGACGTCATCTCGATCATCAGGAACACGGAGAAGGTAATGCCGACCAGCAGCCCCGTAAATTTGGCCCGGTCATTGACCAGCAGCTTGTAAGCCAGCAGCAAGATGCCCGGAATGGCTGCCCACTGTGGGTGCGCCGTGGAAGGGCCGGGAGCGGGGTCGGCGGCGTTCGGCATATTCCGGACTCAGCGCCCGTTCAGGGCGGCCACGACCTGCTCGTCATCGACCTGGGGAAACTCACGATAGAACTCACCAACCGCGCGGAAAGACGGTGGCGATTCGAGGCACACCACTTCATCGGCATACGGCCGCAGGCGCTCCAGCGTCTGCGGCGGCGCCACCGGTACCGCGCATACCAGGTGAAGTGGCTTCTGCATTCTGGCAGAATGCAAAGCCGCAATCATCGATGCACCGGTGGCCAGGCCGTCGTCCACGACGATGACCCGCCGTCCTGCCGCGCTGACTGCCTCGCGGCCCGGTGTGTAGCGGGCGCGGCGGCGGCGTAGCTCCTCGAGTTGCGCTGCACGCTCCCGGTCGACGTATGCATGGTCTGCACCGGCCATGGCCGCATGAGATGTCAGATAGGTCCAGCCGCTCTCGTCCACGGCCCCGATGGCAAACTCGGGATTGCCCGGCGCGCCGAGCTTGTGTACCAGCACGATGTCAAGGTCGGCCCCGAGGGCGTCGGCAATGACTGCGCCCATCGGCACCGCGCCACGCGGCACGGCCAGCACCAGCGGGTGCTGGCCGGCGTGTCGGCTTAGCGCGCGCGCCAGTTGCCTGGCGGCATCCTGCCTGTCGATGAAAGACATGTCAGCCTCCTTGCGTTATCTGTCCGGCTGTTACGGGGGAAAGCCCACGCTTTGGGCCAGGATGACGCGCTGATCGGGATCCAGCCGCATTGCCCTTGCGAGCGCGCGGCGGTCCAGCAGGCCTCGTGCGACCGTCGCCAGGCCCGACGCGGCACAGAACAGGTAGACGTTCTGGCTGATGTAACCGGCATCCAGGGCCGTATAGAACCGGCGCAGCGGCTTATCGGCGTCATCGAGCTTTGACAACCTGCTGACATAGACCAGATTCAGCGGCGCGGTCGACACGTAGTCCTGCAAGCCGGTGGCTGCCCGCAGGTCTTCGCCGGTCACCAGGCGAAGCCGCCAGCCCACAGGCTCGAGCACGTAGAGCCCCTCCGGCAAGGCGACATAGAGATCGATCTCCTGCCAGTTGAGGGTCGAAGGCGCCGTCCGCAGGCCGCTATCGGGACGGCTGATGCCAAAGGCCGCCCACAACAGCGTGGACAGCAGCACGTCGTCCAGGGGGCGCTGCGCGAAGCTTCTGGTGGAGCGCCTGTTGTGAAGCGCCGTAAGGAGCGGCATGCCACCTTCGGTCCGGGGCGTGGGAAGGTCCACGAACTCCACGGCGGCTTCGGCTGAAACAATAGGATGGGTCACGTTCGTCTCCAGAACTGCCGGGGCCATGCCAGCGCGCCGATTCGGCGGGACGCAAGGCGTAAGCCTGTCATCCTCTCGGAGCCCCGGGCGGCAAGACCCATGCAGCTAAGGTAGTTGGCGGGCGGCTCCCGGATTTGGGCTGGATCAAAAAGACCGACATTTCGTCTGTACGTGCCGCATTCGCCGGCTTGCAGGAAGCCGGTCCTTGCATCCTTGAGGTGAGAATGCTGCGACGAGCATCCCGCCTACGCTGCTCACGGGCGCATTGGACTCTCCAGCGCCGCCATTTTGGAGACAGGGGGCGCTCATACATCAATGTGCTTCGCCTCACGTTCGGCATGCCGACGCAGTGTGGCTTGATGCGCCGAATCGATGAACTGCACCTGGAGCCTCCGTTCGCTGGGGCGCGCATGCTGTCTCGCCTTCTGGGGCTAGAGGGAATCCTGGCCGGCCGTCGGCATGTCGGGACGCTGATAAAACGGATGGGCATCGAGGGCCGCCAGAGCCAGTTCAAAAATTGGGCTTGTGCCGACATCAGCTCGGGAAAACAGAGTTCGGCTTCTGCCTGGTTCATGCCAGCAACTGTTCCGCTGGCACATACGCGAAGCCGTGGGCGCGCGCGATTGCCGCATAGGTCACGTTACCGCGACAGATATTCAGACCGGCTCGCAGGCAAGGATCCTCGCCGAGTGCGCGGGACCAGCCTTTGTCGGCGATCGCCATTGCATACCCCGATGGTGGCGTTGTTCAGAGCAAAGGTGGACGTCCTGGCAACGGCAGCCGGCATGTTGGTCACGCAGTAGTGCAGCACCCCGTCCACGACATAGATCGGATCCGTATGGCTGGTGGGGGCGCGAGGTCTCGAAGCAGCCCCCCTGATCGATCGCCACGTCCACCACAACGGAGCTGGCCTTCATGCGGGCGACCATCGCACGCGTCACTAGTTGACGATGAGGTGATGCTTGCTGCCGAGCTTGCGCCTGGCCGTTGGGTTCGGGCCGGTTTTTTTTCCGCCAGCATGGCGCGAACCGAAGAGCTGTCGACTATGGCGCGCGCCATGTCGAGTTGGCCGCGACGGCGTAATTCGGACAGTAGTGTCTCGTGGATGCGTTGCCAGACGCCAGCCTCCTGCCAGGCAACCAGTCGTCGCCAGCATGCGGTGCCCGAGCCACAGCCCATTTCTTGCGGTAAAAGGTTCCAGGCGATGCCGGCGTCGGCTTGCGTCCCGCATATCGGCGGTTGCGCGGCGCTCTCGCCGGCAGCAACGGTTCGATGAGTGACCACAGTTCGTCGTCTATCAGTTCTCCGGGCATCGCTTCCTGTCAGGCAAAACAAGACAGGAAGTTAACACCGGCTCGAAAAAGTTCACAGACCCTATTGGTAATTTCGCAACAGCTTCTAAGGCCAATGCCGGGGCCGCTGGAGCCTTGTAGATGAAGACAGCCGGTGGGGACTTCGGTCCCCATTGTCATTTCCATTGGGAATTCACCACCGCCCCGTCGAGAGCCGCGCGATCTGGCCTAGCGCCACCCCGGACGAATGGAGGGCGGGCCCATGTCGGCACAGGGAGTGATGGCGCTATAGTCTGCTCAGTCTCCCCAATCAGGCTCTTCGCTTTCCAGAATCTCCAGAACACGGGCAGCCTTGCCTTGCAGTTCGAAGCCCGGACGATGCTGCAGTCGCTGGTCAGAGCGGAGCCATGTGAATGCTTCCAGAACCTCGGCGGTGGTAGGCGCTTCGCTCAGGATCCTATCAACCACCTCATCCTCCATCGGTCCGATGACATCGCGGATCTCGCTCGCGGTTGCGGCCCGCAGTGCCGCATTGTGCATATCCATTGCCACTCCTCCTCCGACGCCCCTACAACGCCAATTACCTGCCGGAGCAGCATCCCGAGGTCAACATGGGTTCTGCTGACGGATACAGCCAATCGATACGTTCGAGAACTTGGGAGAACTGTCGCGTCGAGTGCTACGGCGGCACAGCCCACAGCCAGACCCCTATCCGGCGCTATTCACCCAAGGCTCCGGACTTCATCTTGGGCTGTCTAGCAGGTTGGTCATCTATCGCGGCCTACAGAATCACTGGCGTGTTGAGTAATTTGTCCGAACCGCCAACACCCGCAGCAAAGTGTGTTGCCAGGAGGTCTCCAATGGCCGCTATGCCTCGTAGCACGCCCTGCGGCGACTCGTTCCGGCTAAAGGCGTTCTCCATCTCTCGACAAATGGCATCCCACTCGCCTTGCTGCACCCTCGCACGGATCCTACGGTCAGCAACAATCTCAACGCTGCGGTCTGCCAGCAACAGGTAGATCAAGACGCCATTGTTGTGTTCGGTATCCCAAACATGCAGCTGCAAAAAGACCTCGATGGCACGCTCACGTGCCGTGAGCCCCTTACTAAAGCGCTGAAAGGCTCAGCGCTCCCTCTACAGCGAATCGAAGCTGACCAATATGCGTAGACTCACTGGTCGCGATGGCCTGCTCGACTGCGAGCAAGGATCCGCGCGGGAAGGTCTGCATGACTCGCCAGTGCGTCATCAGGAGATGTCGCGCCATGCGCTGGAAATTCCCCAACACCACTTCCCGAGGCGCCGCCGCCGCCAAAGCCACTACCGCCGCCACCGAATCCGCTTCGTCCAGACCCACCACCGAAGCCGCCCCGACCGCCGAAACCCTGCAAGCCCATGTGGGAGCCGCCAAACATCGTAAAGAAGAGCGCGATAGCGCCAGCCATTACGCCGACAGCAATTGCTCCGGAAGGTCTGCGGCATTGCGTTCCACGACCGACCATAAACGGGCGTGCAGAGCCGCCGGAGTCGATTTGCTGAAGTCTGCCGGTGTCATGGATTGTAAAGAACTCCAGACGACGCTGCAGATACTCGCGAAGTAGGCCGCGCACCGCCTCCGCATCCGCCGCCGGCAGCAATCCCGCGCGGACATATTCGGTACCAATGGCGTTGGCCTCGGCCTCTTCATAGAATTTTCGCTGATCATAGCGACTGACCGCCATCGCAAAGCAGAAGCCAATCAGTAGCCCGAGCAATGTCAGGACCGCGGCCTGAATGACACCCGCGTCCTGCCGGGTATTTTCGGCCGGGCCGCGCAAACCGCGGATGGCCATCGCTCCGATCTTTTCTGCCAGCCATAATAGACAGAACGTCACGACGAAGACCAACAGGGGATAGTCCTTGATGGTGGTAGCCATGATTTGCTCCCAATGGGCATCGCGGATACGATGTTCTCCCAACGTCAGTCCCTTGCCCGGAGATGATTGCCTACATCACGGCTCCCAGCCGTATTTCCGCATTGCGATCTCCCGCAGGCGCTGAAAGCGGATGGAGTCGCGCAGCAGGTTCCGGGTATTGGCGGCGGTGGCGCGACGCAGCAAAAAGTCGACGCTCGCGTGGATGATCGGGGCGTGAGGATCGCCATCATACTCATCCAGCATGTCCGTGAGGTAAAGCATCGCTAGCGCTTGCGGCGCGAGTTTCCCTCCGGCCCCAGCGCTGAGGCACATCAACCGGTAACGCATCTCGTCGGTGATCCTAAGACCGTAGTACCTCCACAGGAGATCGGCTGCCTGCGCGCTTCGGCGGGAAATGACATACGCGCGATAACAGTCACCCAATCGGCCCATCACGCCCCCGACTCGTACTGTGAGCGGCTGCCGGCCATTTGAGAAACGCCTCTATGGTTTCTCTGCTGAATCCGGCGGGAATACGTGCAATCGTGCCGCACATCAGCCCCAAGCGCGATGATCGCCATGGTCAGCGCGACCCCCCCCAGAGCCGTCATTCCGAGTCCGGCCGCCGTGGCCCCGAATCCTAAGTAGTGTCCTAGCGCCATCCCTCCCAGAAACAACATGCCGAGCGTCAATGCGCGCGAGACAAGCAAGGCCTTCGGCACGTCGCTTAGCAGCACGAAAGGCAGTGCGACTGGAAATGTACTCAGGACAACGATGCAGAAGATGTGCACCGCCCCACGCAGATCGGCCCAATGCAGGCGGGGACGCCCCGGCTGGCTTGCGGCGACAAGTCTGGCACGAATGGCCTCCAGTTCGGCATCGAGAACCAGCGTCTTCATGACCCGTGGGAGCGTGTCGCGAATGAGACGGATGCCGGCTGGACTATCTACCGAATGCTTGACGGCCATGGCAAGCGTGAGTCGCTGCCCTCTCCCTGCGAGCGTGCGGACGAGGTACATGACTGCGTCAACCAGCCCCCAGGCTAGGTTGCAGCCCAGTGCCGCACGCAGCATTGCGCTGCTGGCATCTGCTCCGGCACGCGCGGATGAGACCGCGCCGACAAAGGTCAGGGCCATAAACAGACCAAAGCACATTTCGGAAACACGATCCACCACATCCAGCACCGGCTCCCGCCCTTCCCCGCCTTGGGGTTGCACGGACGCCATGGACGAATTCGCCATACTAGCCTTCGGATGCCGAGTCCTATGTCCGCGGGATCTGGAGTCAGGGCGCCGCGCCGACATGATGGGATGCCTTGATCAGCAAGGCGGGCACGCTGCCATGGCGCAGCAAACGTTCCGCCACGCTCCCCGTCGATACCCGCCCGATACCTGTGCGGCCGTGCGTACCCGCCACGATGATCTGGGCGCCGCGGTCTTCCGCAAGCTGCTGAATCTGCTTGCCCGTATCACCAAGCGTCAGGATCTCGTCGATCCGGATTGCCTGGCTGCGCACATGTCTGGACTCCGCCTGCGCCTGCGCCTGTGCCTCTGCCAGAAGCCTGTGCCCTTGCCGTACAAGGCTCGCACGTACTTCTGGCTCCTCGTAGCCACCGTCGACAATGTGCACAATGTCCAGTTCCGTGCCACTCGCCGCTGCAAGCCCTATGGCCTCATCCAGCCCACGGCCGCCGCAGTGACTACCGTCGATCGCTACTAAAATCCTCGTATACATTTGGCTTCTCCCGCAGCATGCCCGAACCGTGAGGTGCCGCCACAAGACTGCGGCCGGCCGAAGGTCCGGCATCAGCGCAGCGATGCCGGACTCAATGCGAGAACAATACTGGTACCGTCATCGACGACAGCAAGGTGCGAGTGACGCCGCCCAGTACAAGCTCGCGCATCCGCCCGTGGCCGTAAGCGCCCATGACGATCAGGTCCGCATCGAAGTCGGCGGCTCGCGACAGCAGCAGTTCACCAATGGTCAGGTCCGAACCGCCGGGGCCTTGTTCAACTTCCACCGCTACACCGTGACGTTCGAGGACACGCACGGCATGGGCAACCGGCGTCGCGTCCGGCCTTGCCTCCTTGGCCGCAGTCTGGGCGCATACCACGCGTGCCTTCGCTCCGCCGATCATCGGTAACGCATCGTGCAATGCTCGCGTAGCTTCCCGGCTTCCATTCCATGCCAATATTACACGCGAACCTGTTGCAGGGAATCGCCCGTCACACGGGACGACAAGAACCGGACGGCCGCTTTCCAACAGCAAGGCCTCGAGTATCTGGGTTGCGATTGGACCCTCCTCGCCATTTGCATCGTACTGGCCAGCAATGATCAGGCCCGCCTCGCGCGACTCCCGGAGCACCATCGACAGCACATCATGCTCGGCCGACCGCCACTCCACGCCGGCGGACAGGTGTTTCGTCGCCTCGTGGAACTGGTCACGAATGCTTTCCTTTGCCAACTGGCGGCGCTGCCGGTCCGCTTCGATGTAGAGCGCGGCATTGTCCATCAGATAGAACCATGCCGGATCGGGAACGAAGCCTCCCATGATGCCGATTAGCGGACAGTCATGTGAGTTCGCCAGTTGCGACGCGAGCGCAAGGCGGCTCGCCGTGTGCCTGTTGCGGTCCAGATGAACCAGGATGCTGCTGTAGTTCATGCTAACTCCTTGCCGTGAGACGAAATCGGGCTGTGGATGCCATCCCTGGCCTGACAGACCAGCAGCACTGGCAGGGTTGTCCGGACCATGACGCCCCGGGACACGCTGCCCATGATTAGCCTGCGTGCGCCACGGCGTCCGTGCGTGCCCATTACGATCAGGTCTGCAGGCCATGCGGCAGCTTCCGCCACGATGGTCGTTGCGATGTCGTCCCGGATCATGTGTTTGCTCAGCAAGCGCGTGCAATGACGTACGCCAGCCCGCCCGAGCTTGTTCGCTGCGGCCGAGAGCACGCTTTCCCCCACCATAACCAGGTCATCGATCAGCCTGACGGGGTCCATCCCCGTAACGTCAAGGAACGGGCTGCTGTCATCGACCACATAGATCACCTCCACCTCGGCACCCATGGCCTGCGCAAGTGGAATGGCATCGTCCAGCGCGGCCTCGGAAGCTGTGCCGCCGTCAAGGGCTACCAGGATGCGTTGGTACATGTCTGCTCCTTGCTAGAGCTAAGAGCGGGTATGACTACCGCATGCAAGTGGAGCCTGCCGCCCTCGCCCTTGCTGACCACGACGGCCGCTTGCGGAAACCTCACTGTGGCCATTGCGGCAGTGACTTCCTTATCAGACTAGTTCCCCCCGGAGGCCGCGATTTGGGCTGGATCAAAGTATCCAGACTACGGACGGCTAGCTGCATTCCGAAGCAGGCCTGCTTCGCCCGGGTACTTCGACATGGCGCCGTGGTTGTCCGCCAGAAGTCGCACGATATCCTCCAGGTCGTCAACGGAGTACGTAAACTCGCGATCATCGCGCGTCATCTCCTGCTCGCTGGGCCGATATGGGTCATCCGTCACGGCCGTGATGGTCGATGGCAGGTTCAATATCCAGTTTGGCTGGATGGACTCCGCAAGCCGGCCGCAGCGCCATGCGGAGTGAACGATGTCGTGCCACAAGGGCATGTGCGTATGCGGGACCAGCGGGTAGCCGCAAATGCAATCGAACTGATCCATCGGCGTGCCATGGTGGCGCAACACATCAAGTAGCGCCTCGCGCCGACCACCGAAATCCAGACGGCGCGTGAGCAGCATGATATCGGCGAAGCTGGCACCGGAAACCGCAGCATCAGTGCCTCCATGGTCACTTCGTAGCGTGCGAACCGATGGACGATTGATCCGAACAGCAACAGGTGCCGCCCGCTCAGGCAATCAGGAGAAGACTCGGACATGGTGAGATCCTTTCTCAGACGGGGAACTGGCCGATGCTTGGCTTCCTGATGAATCTAGGCGCGTGCCAACTCAGTCAGTTGACAGGCGTCAACGCATCGTGGCAGCGCGACTTACGAGAGTGGCCTCTTTGCCGGCTCCTCGTCGCGATACCGTGCGCTTGATGGTTGCGGCGACTTCCGGTAGCACCTTGTGGCCTGCGGCGGGGCCATATCGGTCGTTGTACTGCTTGAAGCAGTCAATATCGATCATGAGTAGGACAGGGGACCCTTTTCCTGCGCGTACGCTTCCACTCCCCCTTTGCCTCGCCGGTCAAGGTGGCGTCGGTTCCCAAGCTCCGTCAGCGGGTCTGGCTGGCGCGCACTCGACGCCCCGGAGCGGAACATGTCGGTCTAGAACAAGAGCCCGAATAGGCGTTTCAGCAGTTCCTCAAGGGGCATCATGGTCAGTGCCAATGGCATAACCGGAATCAGTACGGCCGCCGCAAGTTGCACGATGGCATCCCTGGTGATCGGGGCCAGACGCATGCCCCGCACCACTTCGAAGCTATTGCCCAAATCAGCAAGCGACTGAATGTCGCTGCTGCCGACCAACGGTTCGTCGGCCGATGCGCCGCCACGCAGCCACTTGGTATCGAATTCGCGCACGTAGCGTTCCGCCAGCGTGCCATACTCGTTCAGTCCTTTCCGCTTGGCCTGGATTCCAATGCGAATCTGTCCGATGAAACGGGGCAACCCCACACAGCTATAGCCCTGCCGACACGAGCATGCCGTTTGAACTTATTGATATCAGCACTCAGACGGTGCCACTTGATCAAGAGCAACTCCCCAAGCTATTGCGATACGCCGTGCTGGGACTTGGAGCATGTGTTGTTGCGGCAGTGCAAAAATCCGCTCTCGGGAGCGTGGTTAAAAGGGGCAATTCTGTGGTCTTTAGGACAAGATCGAGCACATTCGGGAAGCACGCCTTTCGGTCTCATCCATAATCGTGTGTAGGCTCAACGGGATCGAAGGCATGGTCATGCCAGCACGTGAGCGTACCTTTACCTGGTGGATTTGGCTTGCTCCCTGGGCTCTGACGGTCGCCCACGCGCAGGAGTTGGAACCTCGCGCCTATTCCGCCTTGCCTGTTGGCGCCAACTTCCTCGCCGCCACCTATTCGTTACTGACTGGCGATGTGCTGACCGACCCGTCCCTGCCTATCTCGGATGTGCGAGCCAGAATATCCATCTATGGGGCGGGCTACGTGCGCGCGTTTGACCTCTTTGGACGAACGGCATCGATTGGCATTTTCATGCCGTTTGCGAGCGCCGATGTCGGTGGAAACGTGTTCGATGCACCGAACTCGGTCCATCGAGCAGGAATTGGCGACACCCGTATGCGACTGGCCGTCAATTTCCTGGGCGGCTCCGCACTGAAACCGGCTGATTTCCTGAAAAGGACACCTGCTACCACGCTGGGCGGAAGCGTGACAGTCATTGCACCAACCGGGCAATTCAATGCGAACCACCTGATCAACATTGGTGCCAATCGTTGGGCCGTCAAGCCGGAAATCGGATTGTCGCAGCCCTTGCGCAACTGGTTTGCAGAGGTTTCCGCGGGCGTGTGGTTCTTTGGCGACAACCCGGATTTCCTCGGCAGCAACCGGCGTTCACAATCGCCCCTCTGGGTATTCCAGTTGCACGCTGGCTATCAGTTTCGGCCTGCCTTGTGGATTGCGACCGATGTTGGCTTCTACACCGGCGGCAACACCTCGGTGAATGGCATCGCCAACGCCGACCGGCAGCAGAACTCGCGTTATGGCATCACGCTATCGGTGCCAATGGCGGCGGGGTGGTCGGCCAAGCTTGGGGCGTCAAAGGGATTCATGACCCGCGCGGGGGGCGACTACAAGGCGCTCACGCTGACGCTCCAATACCAGTGGTTAGATCCATGAGGCAGACGCCCGCCGTCGGCCGCTGGTCTGCCTAAATCTCCTCGATCTTCGCCTCGATGCGCCCCTCGCGGATCGCGGCGATGAAGGCCCGGAAATCGCTCCGGTTCTGCGAGCAGTATTCGGTCGCGAACTCGCAGATCGCATCGTCAAAGGTCTGCCCGGAGCCCAGGTACCCCGCGATCATAGCGGCGTCGCCCGACCGCGCGTGCGCGCGGGCCAGCGCGTGCGCGCACATCCGGCCGTACTGCCTCAGCATACCGGCATCCCAGTCCTCGATCACGGCGGACATCTTCATATCGCGCAACTGGCGGATATAGAAGTCGCGCCCGTTCTTGCCGCGGGTCCAGCCCAGGAACACATCGCTGGCCGACTGCATCAGCCGCTGGCCGACGATCACGCGCTGCCCATGGTTGGGATACACGCTCTTGCCGGCATACGGCTCCAGCACCGACGCCCGCGCCTCCTTCACCTGCAGGAACAGCGGGTCGTTGTCCGCGGCCATGAACAGCCCCACGCCGCACATCGTGCCGACGCTACCGACGCCGACCACCTTGATGGCCATGTCGAAGAAGTGGAAGCGGTCGAACAATACCCGCGTATGTTCTGCCAGGCTCTCGCGGTATGACCGAATAGCTTCATCGTAGCCCGACGTCAGCCCGGGGGCGAGTTCCACTGACGGATGGAAGATCAGCGGCGGCTCATCCTTGATCCTGGGCCTCTCGCCCTCTTCCGAGACGAGCTTGGGATACAGGTGATCGGGCACGGACTTGTGCCGTTCCGCCTCGATGCGCTCGGCCAGTCGTTTGCGCGCCGCCGCGACAATGTCGGGGTCGCCCGAGCGGTCTTCGTACTTCTGCAGGTCGATGCGGTCGTACCAGACGTCGAGCGCGCGCATCCAGCCGTAGTTGTGCACCCGCTCGCGGTACTCGCGCACGGCGTCGGTCACCACGCGGGCCGCATCGCTCTTGGGCAGCGCGAGATGGTCCGCCGCGATCACGATGCTGGCCGCCAGCCGCTTCAGGTCCCACTCGAAGGGTGCTGGCAGCGTCTCGTCGAGGTCGTTGATGTCGAAGATCACATTGCGCTCCGGCGTGGCGAAGCCGCCGAAGTTCATCAGGTGCGCGTCCCCGCAGGCTTGCACCAGGATGCCGCTCGTGGGCGTGGTGGCCAGATCCGCCGCCATGATCGCCGCTGCGCCTCGGTAGAAGGCGAAGGGCGAGGCCGACATGCGGCCGAAGCGAATCGGCACTAATTGCATCATCCGGCCTGAATTCGATTCTTCCAGAAGCGTCACCGGATCACGGCGGTCGGGCGCCGGCGTCCATCCGGCTTGCGAGGCGCGTGGCACCGCGTCGCGCAGCACCCGCCCCTTGGCGGCGCGTTCGTCGGCGGTCAGGTAGGGCTCCGTTGGGCTCTTGCTGTAATCCAGGCTGTGAATGCGTTTGTCTGCTTTGTTCATGGCTGGTCCTTGTATTGAATGACTCCCGGCATCGCCCTGCTATGCGGCAGCCGTCACATTGCCGCCGGTGGCTGCACGTGCGCTGTCCTGGAAAGCATCGACCGCGTCAGCCACCGTCAGGTGGCGCTCGAGACGACCCAACTGCTCCTCCATCCCTTCGGCGCGCAGCATGTCGCGCGCGGCGGCATGTGCACCGACAACGCGCAGCATGGCGCTGGCCGTCTGCAGTTCCTCATGCAGGGCCAACAGCATGCGTGCACCCGCCAGGTCGACCACAGGACTGAGGGAGAGATCGCAGATCACCAACCGCACCGCGCCGGTGCCAGCCCGAACCCGCGCCCGGATGGCTGCGCGAATATGTTCCGCGTTGAAATAGAGCAGCGACGCCTCGGGCCGGAAGATCATCACACCCGCAACGGGCTGGTTGTCCGGGTGGCGCTCCATGTCGGAGAAGATGCGCGTGCCGGGAATACGGCCAAGGATGGCCACGTGCGGATGGGCGGCGCGACGGATCAGCAGGAGCATCGACACGAGGACCGCCACGATCACCCCCTTCAGGATCCCTAGCAGCAGCACGGCAGCGAACGCGACCATCGACACCGTGAACTCGAACCGGCTCACACGCCAGACATGGCGCAGTTCGCTGAGGTTGATCAGCCCCTTGACTGCCACCAGCACGATCGCGGCCAGCACCACGTTCGGCAGATTGGCGAGCAGACGGGTCAGGAACATCAGGCACAGGCCGATCGTCACCGAGGCGAACACCAGCGCGAGCGGCGAGCGGGCGCCGGCCTTGTCGTTTACCGACGACTGCGAGAGGCCACCCGCCACCGGATAGGCCTGGAACAGGCCGGCGGCCAGGTTCGCCATCCCGAGGCCCAGCAGTTCCTGGCGCGGGTCAACCTCGTCGCCGTGCGACTGTGCCAGCGCGCGCGCCGCCGACACGCTCTCCACGTAGGACAGCAGCAGGCACGCGAACGCCAGCGGAATCACTCCGTCCACGTCGCTCGGCTGCAGGCCCGGCAGGCGGAACGCCGGCAGCCCCTGCGGCAGCGCACCGACCACCTTGAAGCCCAGCGCGCCCAGCGGTGTCACCGACAGCACGATGATGGAAACCACCACCACGAGCAGCGCCACGGGGCGCCCTGGCAGGAACTTCTCGCCCATCAAAAGCACGGCCAGCGCCACCAATCCGAAGGCGAGAACGGCCAGGTTGGTGTCGGGAATCTGGCCGGCGAGGATGGAAATCCGCTCGAAGAAGGACTCGCCGCCGCCCTTGACCCCGAACAGCTTGGGAAGCTGCGTCAGTGCAATGGTCAGCGCCGCGCCGGCCTTGAAGCCGAGCAGGATTGTCTCGCTGATGAAGTTCACCAGCGAACTCAGCCGCAGCAGCCACGCCACCACGCACATGGCCGCGATCAGCAACGCCGTCAGCGCCGCGATGGATGTCCAGCGCGCCGGATCGCCCCCCGCCATGCCCGCCACAGTGACGCCCACCAGCATCGAGATCGCTGAAGTCGGTCCGATAGCAAGCTGGCGCGACGAGCCAAAGAGCGCGTAGGCGAGGCCGCCGACCAGGTAGCAATAGATCCCATACTGCGGCGGCAATCCGGCAAGGGACGCGTAGGCGAGGGAGACGGGAATGCCGTAGGCGGCCAGCGTCACCCCGGCAATCACGTCGTGCCGCAACCACTGCGCCTGGTAGGCGGGCAGCCAGCGGGCCGGGGGAAACACGGCGCGCCAGTCGTGGGTCTCCCCAGTCCCGTTGTCGACGGTCCTGCCGTCCCCATCGCATTCATTGCGCCCGCCATCCGCCGGTTCCCCGGCCCCCAAAGCGTTCCTGCCCATGGCGCCTCTCCTTATACGATGCCCCTGGGCCCGGTACGACTAAGATCGAGCCGAGCCGCTTCCCGAGACAATCGGGCCCCTTGCCGAAAGGCCCACAAGAAAAAAATAGCTGCCCCATGGGAGCACGGATTGATCCATGTCATGACGTAGACGCCGCCGCTCACCATCGAGAGCGCCGGCGCGTCAGTGCTCACGACGGCCAGTTGAACGAACGGCTGACGGCGCCTCGCCTGGGCACTGTCACCGAGGTCTTCTTTTCCACGCCGTCGGCGGTCACAACGACCCGGTATGCGCCAGGCGGCATCCTCACATACAGGAGGGGGCCGTCCGATACGGCAGAGAAGACTTCCTGCCCCTTGGCGCCGAGGATGCTGGTGTTCACGCCGGCCAGGGACTCGCCCCCGCGTCCCGAAAACGTCAGCCTCAGGTTGTATTCAGACGCGGTGCGCCGCATCGCTGCTACCTCGTCTACGCCGACGCCGCCGGTCTGGTAGGCGATTTCGCCCACATGGCGGACCGGTGGGACGCCGTCCGTGGGGGCGGCAGCAGTGGTTTCTGCGGGGGCAGCCGGCGCAGCCCGAGCCGGTGCGGCCGTGCGCGGCTGGCAGTCCATTCCTGTGCCCATATGGTGACCTTCAGACAGCGTCACGCCGCGCTCCTGCGCACGGGCTTGCATCAGTTCATGCATCTGCGTGCTGATCTGCTGCCGCTCTGCGGACGTCCGGCTGGCACGCATCCGCCCACAAAAGTCGGTGCGTTCGTCCGGTGTCAGCATCTCTATGCCGGCATAGGGCCCATGCTGACGCCCGCCCGACCCCATTGGCATCGCGGACGGGCCGCTGGCGCCCGCGGCCGGACCCATGCCCACGCCGTGACCCATGCCCGGGCCTGCGGGGCCGGGGCCCTGGGCAAGGGCGGCAGGTAGGGCGGTACAGAAGGCGAGACCAAGCATGGCAGATCTGATAAGGGAAGCCATTGATTACCTCCTTGAGGAGTTTGTGTCTTATGGAGCGGATCTTCATGGGCGGCGATGCCGCGCTTATATTCAAGGGCAACAGCTAAGGATGCTCTGCACAATTAGCCGGCGGATGTGCTTGCAATGAATCGTCGAGCCAGCGAGCATGTAGCGCATGAAGCAAACTGACCTTGGACTGAACTTGTCGACCAAGCGCACCCGCAAGCGCGAATTTCTGGACGAGATGAACCGCGTGGTGCCGTGGGCCGATCTGGTGATGCTGATCGCTCCGTACGCCCCGGAGGGCAAGCGCGGCCGTCCCCCGTTCGCGGTCGAGGCAATGCTGCGCATCCACTTTCTTCAACAATGGTTCGGCCTGTCGGACCCGGCGATGGAAGAAGCGCTGCACGACGTGCCGCTGTATCGGGAGTTCGCCGGGCTGGACAACTGGACGGTGAGGCTGCCCGACGAGAGCACCATCCTGCGGTTCCGTCACCTGCTGGAGAGGCACAAGCTGGCCGCTCAGATTCTCGCGCTGGTAAACGACATCCTTCGCGACAAGGGATTGATGCTGCGCGCGGGCACGGTGGTGGACGCGACGCTGATCAGCGCACCGAGTTCGACCAAGAATGCGTCGGGCGAACGCGACCCGGAGATGCACCAGAGTAAGAAAGGAAACCAGTGGTATTTCGGCATGAAAGCGCACATTGGCGTGGACGCCGAAAGCGGGCTGGTGCACACGGTGCGGGGCACGGCTGGCAACATCAACGACGTGGTTGAGGCCAACAGCCTGCTGCATGGCGAGGAAACCGACGCGTTTGGCGATGCGGGTTATCAGGGCGTGGAGAAGCGTCCTGACGCGCGGGCGGACGTGAACTGGCACGTGGCGATGAAGCCAGGCAAACGTCGCGTTCTGGACCAAAGCAAACCGCTTGGCGCGCTCGTCGATCAAGTCGAGCGAATCAAGGCGGGCATCCGGGCCAAGGTCGAGCATCCGTTCCGGGTCATCAAGCGGCAGTTCGGCTACACCAAGGTCCGCTATCGAGGGCTGAGGAAGAACACCGCGCAAGTCATGACCTTGTTCGCGCTGTCCAACTTGTGGATGGCGCGCGGCAAACTGCTGGCTGCTGAGGCATGAGCGCGTTTCAGGCTCATGCCGATGCCTCGCGCGTAGCCCGCGAGTGCTGCTCCGCGCGTGCCAGACAGCTTCGCCCCGGGCTGACAGGTTGGCGTCGTGGCGCATTCAGCTTCCTGTTAAACGGCCAAGCACACTCGATTCGCGTTTGTGCAGAGCATCCCTAATTGAATACCTGATTCACGTCAACGAAAGCCAAGGACCGCGTGCAACGCCAGCAGCACTTCAGGCCCGCAGGCACCCGGCGGCATGCGGCCCATCAGCCGCATTAGTCGCTGCTCGGTGTCAGTCGGCTAGCCAGAGGACCGGGCGGCCATTCAAATTCAGCAGGAGCACCAGCGTCATTTGCGTATTCCACCCTTCAGATCGGTCAAGGGCGAAATGACAGCAATCGGGAGAACGGCGCGCAGTGTTCTCTTCGCTCTTTGCGGGCACTTCCGATCCATGCGCACAGCGGAGTTACACAGTCGGCGCGATCGCTTAAGTTTCCCGTTGAGCTCCTTGTGCGCCTTTGGCTGACGTGCCCTCACGTACGACCGTTTGACCACGGAAGCAGCCGTAGGGGCAGCCCCGAGTTGAAGGGCAGTTCAGGGTCGGCTACGGCCTTCGGCCATTTCGAAGCGGATAACCGCGTTCGGCCGATGCAGCCGACCACCGGTGCATGGACGGATGACGGAATCTGGCCGACGGCGGCGCTACCTCCGCACCGAACCTCCGCACCGAACCCTGTGCCATCGAGAACGTGGCCGGGGCATTCATCTAGCCGCCGGCGAAGATTGCCTTCACGTCGGGAACTTCCTCGGCGCGCTGCGCTTGCTCGACGACTCGCCTTTCGATGTCGTGGAGGTGCGCGCTCATCATGTCGATGGTGACCTGCACGCTCCCGGTCCGCAGCGCCTCGACCAGCTCACGATGCTCGATCGGCGCGCATCCGATGAATTCCGCAGGATCATAGAGCGCTTTGTAGAGCTCGGTCTTGGTGATCAGCCGCCGCACGAATGCCAGCAGGTCGGCGCTGTCAACCATTTCGGCGAGCAGCGCGTGGAAGCCACCGGCAAGGGGGATCGATTCCTCGCGGCGATGCGCGTGCAGCGCCGCCTCCTCCGCCTCTACGTGCTGCCACAACCGGGCAAACTGCGCGTCGGTAAGACGACCGCACAGCGTTGCCACGATGCCTGCCTCGACAGCGCGGCGAGCGCAATAGACCTGCCGGATGTCCTCCACCGAGGGCCGCGGCACGTAGGCGCCCCGATTGGGCTCCAGGTCCAGCTTGCCCTCGGCGCCCAGCCGCGCCAGCACCTTGCGCACCGCACCGCGAGTGCAGTGGAAGGCTTCCGCGAGGCTGCGCTCGCGCAGCGGCATGCCGGGGCGCAGCTTGCCGCCCAGCAACGCGGCGCTGATGGCCGCATAGACGCGGTCTTCCACACCCGGCTCAGCAACCGGCTCAGGCGTTGCCTGGCGTTGAGGGCCGGCGACGTTGGGGGAAACAATCGACGTCGACATGTGACGGTTCCGAAGTGACAGCCGGCTCGATTGTAGGAGATATAAGCTTTGGCCATCCATCCCTTGGGGAAATTACCAACCACAATGGTCAACCAAATTGGCTAGACTTGGTTGACTAAATGCACCGAGCAGACTGTCCCCCGATGAAGCCCAATCCTCGGCTGGCGGCCCTGCCGCCCGGCTGGCACCATGCGCCGGGACACAGGGCCGCTGCCCTGACTGCCATGACACATCGCCCCGCCCGGATACGCCCCGCGGGCAACGCGCCTGCTTGACGCGCAACGACGCCTGATCGGGAGAAATGGTGGACATCTACGGGGAATTGCAGCGCACCATACTCAACAACATTCCCGATCAGGCCTGGCTGAAAGACAAGAACTCTCGCTACGTCCTCGTGAACGAGGCCTTCATGGCGGCATGTGGCCACCCGGAACACGAGATCCTGGGCCGCACGCCGGACAAGGTGTGGTCGACGGAGTGGGCACAGGTGTACATGCGCACCGATCAGGCCGTCGTGTCGAGCGGCCGACGCAGCCGCTACGAGGAAAGCCGCATCTCCGCAGACGGCGTGCCGAGGTGGTTCGACACCATCAAGACGCCCATCCGCGACGCCGACGGCACCGTCATCGGCACTGTCGGCATCTCGCGGGATATCACCGACCGCAAGCGCTTCGAGCGCGAGCTGGCGCGGCTGAACCGTCTCTACGCCCTGCGCAGCGGGATCAACAAGGCAATCACGCAAATCGGGCAGCCCGACGAGTTACTTTCCAGGGCCTGCCGGATCGCCGTCGAGGCTGGCGGACTGCAACTGGCGTGGATCTGCCTGCCGGGGGATGCCACTCCGTGGGTGGCCTGCCACGCCAGCACGCAGGCGCTGCAAGAACAGTTCATGGCCGGCGCGGAGGCCGGCTGGCATGGCCTCGGCGGGTATTTTCCCGCCGAACCGCGCGCATACGTGTGCCGGGATATTGCGAGACCGCGCCGCTTCAGCTCCCAGGCCCGCGTGGCCCGTTCCCTGGGGATGGGCAGCTTTGCCGCGCTGCCCCTGACCCAGTCCGGAAAGCCCGCCGGCTACTGTCTCCTGTTCGCACGGGATGCCAATTTCTTCAGCCCCGATATCGCACGGCTCGTCGGGGCCCTGTCGCGCGATCTCTCATTCTCGCTGGACTATATCGCCGAGGCGGCCCGGGGTCGGCAGGCGCGCGAGGAGTTGCTGGAATCCCGTTCCCGCTTGCGCGAGCTGTCGGCCTACCTGCAAACGGTGCGGGAAGCCGAGCGAACCCGTATCTCGCGCGAACTTCATGATGAATTGGGGCAGTCGCTGACCGCACTGCGACTGGGGCTGAACTTCCTTGAAACATGTCGACCGGCCGCCGAGGACCCTGCCTGGCAGCAGCACGTGTGCAGGCTCAAGGAAATCGCTGACTCCACCGTGGAATCGGTGCAGCGCATCGCCGCCGACTTGCGCCCTGCCGTGCTGGATGAACTCGGGCTGGGTTCGGCCATCGAATGGCTCGCCGAATCCTTTGCGGAGCGAACCGGCTTGCACTGCGCATTGCAACTCCCGCAACGGGAGCGCGACTTCGGGCCGGAGATCAGCACAGGCGTCTTCCGCATCGTGCAGGAAGCGCTCACCAACGCCCGCCGCCATGGCAACGCGACAGCGGTATCGGTATCGCTCGACGAACGGGCGGGGATGCTGCATGTGGTCATTGCCGATAACGGCTGCGGCATCGATGCGTCGCAGGCCACACCGCGCGGCAGCCTTGGCCTGCTCGGCATGCGCGAACGCGCATGGATGCTCGGCGGCCGGCTGACAGTCTGCAATCAGGAAGCGGGGGGAACCCGCGTCGAAGCGGAGATCCCTATCGCACACAAGGCGCAAGGAGGTTGATGCCATGATCCGGATCATGATTGCCGACGACCACGCAATTATTCGCGATGGCCTGAAGCAGATCATCTCGACCGTGCCCGAAATGTGCGTCGTGGACGAAGCCGTCGACGGTAGCGATGTGCTCGCCAGGCTGCGCAAGACCGCCGCCGATATCTTGCTGCTCGACATGTCGATGCCCGGAAAAAGCGGGATAGCGCTGATACAGCAGATCCGCGCCTGCCGTCCTGCCCTGCCCATCCTGATCCTGAGCATGTACAGGGAATCGCAGTATGCCGTACAGGCCATCCGCGCCGGCGCCGCAGGCTATCTCACCAAGAACACGGAGACCGACCAGCTCGTCGACGCCATTCGCAAGATCGCGCAAGGCGGAACAGTCGTATCCCCCCAGATTTCCGAGAAGCTGATTCGTCAGGTGCAGCGGCCAGAGGCCGCGCTGCCACATGCCAGCCTGACTGCTCGCGAGTTCCAGATCTTCCAGATGCTGGCAGAGGGCAGATGCATCAACGAAATCGCGCACGCGCTGTCGCTGAGCAACAAGACCGTCAGCACACACAAGGCCAATATCCATCACAAGATGGAAATCGCGTCGATGGCTGGTCTCGTGCACTACGCCATCCATCACGGCCTGATTGGCGAGGCGCCCGGGGGCTGGTCCTGAGCCACGTATCGCCGTGGCCCCGGAATGCTCGCGTCCGTCTAAGAAAATCCTTAGACGAAAACCAGCCGATCCCGATACAAGGGGATCGTCCGCCCATCTAGGCTTGAGTCAACGCAGCGCCCGTCATCCGGCCTCCTGCCGGTTGTTCCCCATCCGCCGCAGATCTGGCGGCGACCGCATGAAACACCCACGGACATGGGCGCCGCGCCGCCTGCGAAGACAGCAGGCAACCAGATTAGAACCAAAAATGAGGAGACGCTCATGCAGACAGATCTGCTGATTCGGAACGCCTGCGTCCGCGATGACGCACCGCTGACCGACATCGCCATCACCAACGGCAGGATAGTGGCCCTGGAAGCCGGCATCGACGTCCATGCGGACGAGAT
The DNA here is from genome assembly GCF_029278605.1 of Cupriavidus sp. WKF15. NCBI lineage: Bacteria > Pseudomonadati > Pseudomonadota > Betaproteobacteria > Burkholderiales > Burkholderiaceae > Cupriavidus > Cupriavidus sp. WKF15. Next base: position 23,568 of record NZ_CP119574.1, on the reverse strand, counting down.
CATCGATGCCGGAGGCCGTGCCGTCATTCCCGGATTGATCGAGGCGCACCTGCACCTCGACAAGGCGCTGCTGCATCGGCGCCTGCCGGCCCGGTTCGGCACCCTCGACGAAGCCATTCGCGTCACCGGCATCCTCAAGGGCAAACAGGAACGCACGGACGTGCTCGACCGCTCGCGGCAGGTACTCGACATGGCGGTCAGGAATGGCACCGTGGCCGTTCGCGCGCATCCGGACGTGGATCTGATCCAGGGCCTCATCGGCGTGGAAACGCTGCTGGAGTTGAAGCAGGAGTACCACGATCTGCTTGATCTCCAGATTGTCGCCTTCCCACAGGAAGGCATCCTGAAATCGAGCGGCACCTACGAGCTGATGGTCGAGGCCATGCAACTGGGCGCCGACGTGGTTGGCGGCTGCCCATACAATGAACTGACGTGGGCCGACACCCGGCGCCATATCGACATGGTGTTCGAACTGGCCCAGCGCTTTGGCGCGCCGGTCGATCTCCACGCCGACTTTGCGGACGATGCCAGCGACCAGCGCTTCGCCGCCGTATCGTACATCGCGCAGAAGACCATCGAGACCGGGTACCAGGGGAAGGTGGCGCTCGGCCACGTTACCAGTCTGGGCGCCCTCGACCCCGATGAACTCGCGCCGCTGATCGAGCTGGTGCGCGAAGCCGGCATCAGCATCGTGACCCTTCCGGCCACGGACCTCTACCTGGGCGGTCGCAAGGATCGCGGGAGCCAGCGCCGCGGACTGACCCCGGTGAAAGCGCTGCACAGTGCCGGCGTCAATGTCGCCTATTCATCGAACAACGTCCGCAACGCCTTCACGCCTTTTGGCACGGCCGACATGCTGCAGATCGGCAACATGCTCGCGCATGTCGCGCAATTCGGCGTGCCCGAGCACCAGCTCGCAGTGCTCGACATGGGGACATACAACGCGGCCCGCGCCATCGGGCTGGACGAGCAATATGGCCTCGCCGTAGGCAAGGATGCCGACCTTGTCATCCTTGACACCTTCAGGGTGGCCGACGCATTGCTAGATATTCCGCCTAGGCTCTGGGTCGTCAAGCGCGGAAGGATCACCGTCGTGACCCAGCATCGCTGTGAAATCCACCGCCACCAGTGCTGTGCGCACTGAATTGTCCTGATCAGGAGGAGACCACCATGAAGAAGCTGCCTGCAGAGATCGTTGCGTCGTTGCTCGCCATCACCACGGTCCTGATTGCCTTGCCACCCTACCACCTGCCGCCGTGGGCGATCTTCATCAGTTGGGCCGCCACCTTCGCCATGGGCGGGCCGACGGCGGAGAACCTGAAGAAGATCTGGCCGACCTTGCCGGTCGGATCGGTGTTCGCGTTCCTGATTGTGTTGTGCTTCCGTCAAGCCTCGACGCAGTTCACGGGCACGTCTTTCATCGTCGCGCAGATGGTGATCCTCTTCTCCCTGAACGGCAGCATGATGTTCCTGGCCCGCGTCTTCCCGCGACTCAGCTTTATTCCGGGGATGTTCTTCGGCTTCGCATCGTACTTTGCCACCCTGTTCGGAGGCTTCGGACCGGTGCCGCACGATCCGGTTGCCGCCCTGGGCGCCGTGGTGGCGATGAACGCGCTCGGGCCGGCATACGCTTGGCTCAAGGAGCGTTACTCGGCCCCCGAGGGCAGTGGCAAGAAGTCATGGAGAGGATGGCAACAGGAGGCTTGAGTCCTCGAGCGGGCGAGGCATGCGGTGAGTTGGCGCTGCGTGCCGCTGCCCGGCAGTCATGTGTGGCAAGCGTCTCGGTAATCAATCCGGCAGACGAAGCAGATTTTCTGGGGAACGTTCATGGGTTTTCTTGACGACGCATTTCCGGCCGGCGCGGGCACCACGCGCCGGGAGTTTCTGGTCGGCTCTGCCGCCATGGCGGGTGCGGCCGTGCTGCCGTGCAACGGGCAGGCGGACACGCCGCCCGAACAGCGAAGGCTGGCGCGCTCTACACACGGCATGGTGACCAGTCCGCACGAACTCGCCAGCCGCGCGGGGCTGGAAGTGCTGCAGGCCGGGGGCAATGCGATCGAAGCGGCCATCGCCATCGGGGCCGTGCTGAGCGTCACGTACCCGCACTTTACGGGTGTGGGCGGCGACGCATTCCTGGTCATCAGCGACCGCCATGACAATGTACGCACGCTTTCCGGCATCGGCCAGGCGGCAATGCGCCCGCCTGCATTCGGCAGCGCCATTCCGACCCGTGGCCCCGGCGCCACCGTGACCGCCGCGGCCACGGTGGCCACCTGGGAGCAGGCATTCGAGTTCAGCCGCAAGACATGGGGCGGCAAGCAGGCATGGTCCTCGCTGTTCTCCAGAGCCACCGAATATGCGGCCAACGGCTTCGCGGTGACGCCATCGCAGCGCTTCTGGCAGGAGTTTCGCGCCGCGGACCTGGCCGACTGGCCGGGCTTCGGCCGCGTCTTCATGCCTCAGGGCAGGATTCCGGCCGCTGGAGAGACCTTCAGGCAGCCGGAACTTGCCCGCACGCTGGACAGGTTGGCAACGTATGGTGGGCGCGAATTCTACGAAGGCGATCTCGCCGGCCGCATCGCCGCTGGCCTGAAGCAGGCCGGATCGCCGCTGACAGCCGCGGACCTGGCCCGCTGCCGCGCGCGGGACGAGGTACCGCTGCGGGTACCCTATCGGGACGGCGAACTGCTGGGCCTGCGGCCGCCCACCCAGGGTGTGACCACGCTGGAGATCATGGGCATCCTCAACCGTTTCGACCTTGCCTCGGTCCCGGAAGGCAGCGCCGATTACTATCACCTGCTCGTGGAAGCCGTGAAGCTGGCCTTCCTCGACCGAAACCAGTATGTTGCCGATCCGGATTTTGCCGACGTACCGGTGGACCGGTTGCTGTCCAGCCAGAACCTGGACGCCCACGCAAAGCGCATACGCATGGACAAGGCGATGCCCTGGCCGCAGGTGTTCAAGCCGGGCGACACCGTCTATATCGGCGCGGCCGATAATCACGGCAACTGCGTCAGCATGCTCCAGACGGTCTATTTCGACTGGGGCAGTGGCGTTGTCGCAGGGGATACTGGCATCCTCTGGCACAACCGCGGTGCGGCGTTCAGTCTCGACCCGGCGAGCCCAAACGTATTGCGGGGCGGCAAGCGTCCGTTCCACACCCTGAACCCTGGCATGTACCTGAAGAACGGGCAGCCACACCTGCTCTACGGCACGCAGGGGGCCGATGGCCAGCCACAGACTCTGGCTGCAGTCCTGACACGGCTGATCGACTACGGCATGGACCCGCTCACCGCCCTGCGCCGCCCGCGCTTCCTGCTGGGCAAGACGTTCTCCGACAGCCGGGACAGCCTCAAGCTGGAGCAGGACGCCGGCATGCCGGTGTTCACGGAACTTGCAAGGCGTGGACACGAACTCAGCCGACTCCCGGCTCAGAGTCAGCTTGCCGGCCATCCCGGGGCGATCCGCATCGATGCGGACGGACGCATGACCGGGGCACATGATCCACGCAGTGACGGAATGGCACTCGGTCTGTGAAGATCCTGGCCGCGGCGTCGTCCAGCCGCGGCCTGCGGGTTGGCGGCGCCATCACTTCCGACGCATTGAACTCCGGGAACGATCGACCTCCGGCCCTTCGCGCCAAGTCGCTACGACCGGTCCCGGCCAAGAGCAGGCGTTCGCTAACATCACAGCCTAGACACCCAGAAGGCTCTTCTGGTCAGCAAGCACCCATTCGATTCGAGCCTGCCGGCCCTCGAAGGATCACCCGCATAACGCTGAGGAAAAAGGCGCACCTCATAGCGGCGAGGCGTGTGCGAGCCTCGCCCCCACGCAGTCCGTTCAGTGCCCCAGTCCCGAGAACGAAGGCCGGCGCTTCTCGAGGAAGGCCGCCACGCCCTCACGGAAGTCACCCCCCTGCAATGAAGCCGCCACCTCGCGTTCGGCCAGGGCCACGCTTTCACTCAGAGTCTGACCCAGCGCAAGATATGACTGTCGCTTGGTCGCCGCCATTGCACTGGGCGAGCACAGGGTAGCCAATACGGCGGCGCGTTCGAGGATCTCCGACATGAAGCTATCTGCCTCGAACACGGCCGAAACGAGGCCGGCCTGCTCCGCCTCCCGCGCGTTCATTGACCTGCCGCTGATCAGCCATTCGAGCGCACGAGACACGCCGATCAGCCTGGGCAGAATCCACGCAATACCGTGTTCGGCGGCCAGTCCGCGCCGCACAAAGGCCGGTACCAGTCGCGCTTCTCGGCTGGCGTAGCGGATATCGCAATAGAGAGAGAGGACCAGCCCCACGCCAGCGGCCGCCCCGTTCAGGGCGCAGATGATTGGCTTGCCGATGGCCAAGAAATAGCTGTAGCGTTGCTCAAAGTCCCCCCTGGGGTTGACCTCATTTTGCTTGAGGGTCCCAACACCGCTGTCGCTTGACGGGCTGGACTCCGCCTGGCGCGCACGCGCGGCCGACAAATCTGCTCCGGCGCAGAAGGCCTTGCCGGCCCCGGTCAATACGATCACACGGACCTCGCGATCATCTCGGCATCGATCGAGAGCAGCCCGCAGTCCCGCATCCATCTCAGGGTTCCAGGCGTTTAGCTGTTCGGGTCGGTTGAGCGTAATGACGGCAATTCGGTCCGCTACTTCGCAGCGAATGGTGTCATTGGTGTTCGGGCTGGCCGCGCTCACGATTTGGTCCCCACTCGTTCAGTCATCAGGCGTAGCGCTTGGCGGTGCGTTTCCGTAGTATGTGCCAGAGCCTGCATGCAGGCGGAGAGACTGAGTACTGAGTCCAGCGTGTTCAGCAGGGACGCGTCCACCAGGCGCTTCGTCATTCTGACTGCGTGCCCAGGGTTCGCGGCGATGGCGCGCGCGAGTGTCAGCGCAGTCTCCATCAAATTTTCAGGTTCTGCCAGGCGCGATACGAGGCCCCAATCCATCGCCTGCTGCGCATCGATCGCATTGCCAGTGAGCGCCATCTCATAGGCGCGCGCCAGCGGCAGGATTCGTGCCAGCAACCAGGCGCCGCCGTCTCCCGCCACCAGGCCAAGTTTGACGAAGCTTTCCGCAAAGGTCGCGCGGGTCGAGGCGATGCGGATGTCGCACATGCAGGCCAAGTCCAGTCCGGCGCCAATGGCGGGACCATTGACCGCAGCGATCACCGGTATGTCAATTTGCTGGAAGGCTCGCGGAATGCGCTGGATGCCACTGCGGTAGCGGTGCTCGTTGGCAACTGGCTCGCCCGCGGCGAACTGGCCAAGCGACTGCAGGCTGCCGCCTGCGCAGAACGCGGGCCCGACGCCGGTCAGAATGGCAGCCCGCAGCGCCGGATCCGCGGAGACTTCCGAAAGCGCCGTGACAATGGCCTGGATGCAGGATTCGTCAGCAATGGCGTTGCGGGTATGAGGGTGATTTAGCGTAACGACGGCGATGCCGTCCTCTCGAACAATCTGGACGAAATCTGACATAGCTGGAAGGTTCTATTGGCAGGAAGTCGGTTGTTGCTTCAGAACGCACCTTGCTGGCGCAGGGAATCGATTGTCTCGGCCGACAGTCCGAGCAGCTCGCTCAGCACGTCCTCGTTGTGCTCGCCCAGGTCCGGGTTGGCCTTCAGCGCCAACGGCGGGGACTGATGAAAGCGCAAGGGGCTGTTGGGTAGGACCACCTCGCCCAGCTTGGGATGCGTGACATAGTTCAGCATGCCGCGCTCGTGCATATGACGGTCATGCACAACCTCATCGAGCGTGCGTACTGGCGCGCAGGGAAAATGATGGGCTTGGCCAGCCGCCATGATCTCGGCTCGTGTCAGGTCGCAAGCCCAGGCGGCAACCATTTCGTCCACCTCGCCCATGACCGCACAACGCGCGGCGTGGGTGGCGTAGCGCTCCTGGCCGCCCAAGTCCGGGCGCCCCATGGCCCGGCACAGCGCCGGCCAGTGACCTTCGGTGACGCAAATAATGGCGATGTAGCCATCCTTCGCCGCGTAGGTGTTGTAGGGCGACATTGCGAGCGCTCCGTGCTTGTTTCCGGTGCGCGGATTTCGCTCCGGATCCTCGTAGTACAGCGTCAGGTTGGAGGCGAGAGTGGGATACATCGCGTCTTGCATGGCGATCTCGGCAATCCGTCCACGACCGGTCCGCTCGCGCTCGAACAAGGCAGTGACGATGGCGCCATACAGATGGATGCCGCCCAGGAAGTCGCTGATAGCCGGCCCTGCCTTGACCGGGGCACGATCGGGATAGCCGGTCACGTACATGGCCCCGCTCATGGCCTGAATCGTCAGGTCCATCGCAAGATGATCACGATTCGGCCCGCTGGTGCCGTAGCCCGAGGCAGACGCATAGATCAAGCGTGGATTGATCTCCAGCAGCGCTTCGGCGCCGAGGCCGAGGCGCTCCATCACGCCCGGCATGAAGTTCTCCAGCACGACGTCCGCCTTGGCCACGAGATCGCGGAAAACGCTGCGGCCTTTCTCTGTTTTGAAGTTCAGCGTAATGCCACGCTTATTGGAGTTGAGCATGGCCAAGGGCAGCAACGACTCGCGGCGCGCGCGCACCGGCTCGCCATGTGGAGGTTCGATCTTGATCACATCGGCACCGGCCATAGCCAGAAGGAAGCCGCAATAGGGTCCCTGATAGATCTGGCCCAGATCGAGAACCGTCAGGCCAGCAAGGGGAAGCTGGCGGACGGGAAATTGTTCGGTATCGCTATGGGTCAAGTTCGTCGTCATGATATGGCTCTCATTGTTTCTGCATTCCGGCCTGCCTGGCTGCCCGCTCCCAGCGGCTGATTTCCTCAAGCTGAAAGCGCCTCAGTTCGTTGGCATCGCCAACAAAGGGCTCGCCGTAGGATTGCCGTACCTTCACCGCTGTTTCGGGCAAGCGGTAAATCGCCTGCAGCTCTTTGCTGAGCAGCTCGATGATGGACGCCGGCGTACGGACCGGAACGAAAGCGCCGGTCCAGTTGACCATGTAGTAGTCCCTGAAGCCCGATTCCTGGAGCGTTGGCACCTTGGGAAAGGCATCAAAGCGTCGGTCGCCGCTCACAGCCAGCATCCGAACCTTGCCGGACTGGAGAAAAGGAACGGCGGCGCCGAGATCGGCAAAGGCGAAGTCGAGCTGGCCGCCCGCCAGGTCCGACAAGGCCGGCGCCACACCCTTGTACGGCACCGGCGTAGCACGGCCACCCGCCAGATGGAGGAAGAGTTCGGCGGCGATCTGATACGAGGCCGCGCCCGCGCCATAGTTGAGCACGCCAGGTTGGGCCCGGCTGCGCGTTGCCAACTCGTCGATAGTCTTCACATCCGAAGAGGCTGGCACCACCACCGCCATCACACCACTCGACAGCCGGGCCACCGGTGCGAAGTCTTTCACGGGGTCATATGGCAAACGCTTGAAGATGGCTACATTGGTCGCCATTGGAGAATTGCTGGCCAGAAAGATCGTGTGGCCGTCGGCGTCAGCACCGGCCACTGCCTGAGCGGCGATGAAGCTGTTGGCTCCCGGGCGATTCTCCACGACTACCGGTTTGCCCAGCCGCTCACCGAGCTTCTGCGCGACATAGCGCGCAGTGGTATCGGCACCGCTGCCGGGCGGGAACGAAACTACCAGTCGGATTGCCTTATCGGGGTATGCGCCCGCGCTGAAGGGCAGTGCCAGCAAGAGCAATGCGGCCGCTCCGGCCAGGCGCAGTGAGGTGCGTCTGTTCATCCTGTCTCCACGCTAACTTATCGAGGGCGAGCTCGTCTGGCTCGCATGGCTGCAGAATAGGCAGCCACAGACACGGCACCAATCGGGGGCGGTCTATATCAGTCATACCAACACTGGTATGACCTTGTAACTCTTATTGTGCGGGTAGCGCGCGGCGGATCTCGGTGCGCAGCCAAGCACAAGCTGCGTCGCGGTCGGTAAGGTTGTGCCAGAACATCGAGACATCCGTGGCAGGCGCCTCAAAGGCAAGCTCGGCCACCACAACGTTATCCGGCAAAGCCAGCCGCTTGGCTGTCCTTGCCGGGATGGCGCAGATCATGTCGGTCTCGCTGACGATCTGCGGCGCTGCCATGAAGCTGGAAATGGTGTACACGACCTGCCGAGATCCGCCTTGCTTGCGGATAGCGCGGTTGATCAGTTCGCCCAGCAAGGTAAGGCCAGTGGGCGAGACATCCAAGTGAGGCAGGCTGCAGAAGTCCTTTAGGCTGATCCTGGCAATTCCCCCGGTACGGCGCGGCTTGCGCATGATGCAGACGAACTTTTCGGAGTACAGCAACCGAGTACGGATGCCCGGCGCAGAGGGAAAGGCGGAACCAACGCATAGATCGAGCTCGCCGCTTGCCAAGCCATCGACGGCGCCACTCCGATGCAATGGACTGAACTGCGCGGTGATGGAGGGGGCTGCGGTGCGCAGGGCGATCAGTAAGGGAGGAGCCAGCGAGAGCTGAATATGTTCATTGCACGCCAGTGAAAAATGTCGCACATGAGTGGATGCATCGAAAGGCGCGTTGACACCGGCCAACTGCGTCGTGGTTTCCAGCAGCTTTTCCACGATTGGCAGCAACTCCTTGCCGTGCGAAGTCAGCAGCATATGGTTCCCCTCACGCACTAGTAGAGCATCCTGGAATATATTGCGCAGACGGTCGAGCGTTCGACTCATAGCCGGCTGTGAGACTTCCATTAGAGCCGCGGCACGCGAGACGCTACGGCACCGCAAGAGAGCAGCAAACGCGTACAGGGTATGAAAGTCAATCTTGCCCAGCCGGGCCAGGCCAGCTTCCTGGGTAACTTTGCGTGCTTTGATTTCGAGCTCCATAACATCACTGAGATGGCTACATGTTAGTGTCTATTGGGAAAGGAGGCGCGCAGAGTTGGATAAAGTCGCGGAAAATCCGCGTGCCTCGATTGCTTCTATCCTGCAGTTCGGCTTACATTTACATTTGCTTCGGTCAATGACCTGATTAACGCTGTAAGCGAGGCGATGGCGGTTGTACTTCGCAAGCGGCCATTCGGGTTTCGTATTCGCAACGGCAGAGATGGGTCGTCTTCTGCCCTACGCGGACCGGTCCAGGAGGAACGCTCGGCTGTGCTCGGCGTCGGGCCGCAGTCGGCCATGAAGCGACCCTCGTCCGCTGTGTCTTCGAGACATTCGGATGGCAGAACCACTCAGCATGCGGTCATTCGCTTCAGGTGTGCGCGGCCGACTGCAGAGAGCATCGCGGCCAAGTTGGGCTGGACCGGTTCCGCATATGGAATATGGTGCAGCTTTCTCTTCTGAGGCTGCGCCCTGTTTTGTTTATGCGAAAACCCGCTACAAGACCATGACGCTGGAAGCCGGTGAGTCCGCTCCAGGAGCCACGGTTCCCGGGGTGGTTCAACTCGCCCTACTCGACGTCTCTAAGCGGGTGAAGTAAGTCATCGAAGTCATTGAGGCTCGGAAATGATAGAGGAATCTGCTCGTTAAGGGAGAGAATGTGTTCCCGCCAGGACGCCAACATGGCAACGCGATCGTCGTGGGTAACGTACGGAACATGCCATGCAACAAACGGGGGTAGCACCGCAAGCCCAGTGTAGGCCAGCGTGCCCCGCAATAGGTGTTTGAGCATGTCATCGAGCGGCCCATGGACTCCATTTTTAGCAAACATATGCTGTTGACCACCCAGCGTGATGCTTACTAAGACACGCTTTCCGCGAAGGCCTCCACGATCATAGAAACGCTTACCGCCGTACACCCTACCCGACACCAGCACTCGGTCAATCCAGCCCTTCAGGATAGCTGGTGTCGAAAACCAGAACAGCGGAAAGTTCAGCACAAGGAGATCACACTGCAGGAGCTTGTCAAGCTCTTGTTGAATGTCCGCGCTTATTGTGCTAGAGGATACGCCGTTGCGCTGTTCCAGCGCATAGACACAATAGTCCGGGTCTACTCTTTTTCCAAAATCTGCCGAAGACGCAACCGGATTAAACTTCATCGCGTAGAGATCGGAAAGCACTATTTCGTGGCCTGCCTTTTGAAGTTCGTTTACTGCAAGGTCTTTTAGCGCAGAACTGAATGACTTCGGTTCTGGATGGGCGTGAACAATTAGGACTTTCATTTGGAGTGGGACGTAATTCAAATTGGTTCGGGGCCGATATTTCTCCGCTTGCTTCAGTGGCAAGCATCGATCAGCCGCACCGCCTCTTCCGCCAGCGATCCTGCCATTGCCCCGGCCCGCAGAGCCTCTGTGCTTGACGCGTTGCCCATGAGCGCACGCTGCCTTACGCCTTGCGCAATGGCCGCAAGACGGAAGAAACTGAATGCGAGATAGAAATGCCAGTTCTGGATCGGCCCAATGCCACGTAGTTCGCAATAACGTGCGACGAGCTGGTCTTCTTGCGGCACTCCAAGCGCAGTACGGTCTTGGCCTGCTAGCCCCGTGATGTATCCGTCCGATGGCAGTCGCAGGCACATGCAAAAGTACGCCAGGTCTGCGAGCGGATCTCCGAGCGTCGACAGCTCCCAGTCGAGTATGGCCTTCACCCGATGATTGCCCGATTCAAACATCACGTTGTCTATCCGGAAATCGCCATGCAAAAGGCCCGTTTGCCCCCGCTCTGGCGGACAGGCTGTCGGCAGCCATTCAATGAGTGCCTCCATTGCGCTGAGCCGCTCCGTTTCCGCCGCCCGATACTGCTTCGTCCAAATGCCGATCTGCCGTTCGAAATAGTTACCGGGACGACCGAAATCGCCTAGGCCAGCAGCATTGACATCGATATCGTGCAACGCCGCCATGGCTACCAGCATCGCTTCGTAGCATGAAGCACGGTCCAGCCTGGGAACCTCCGGCAGCGCGGGATTCCAAAAGATTCGCCCCTCTTCGAAGCTCATCACATAAAACATGCTGCCAATTACCTCGCGGTCCTCGCAGAGGTGATAGGGTTGTGCAACCGGCACCGCCGTGCCCGTCAGTGCGGACAGCATGCGGAACTCGCGGTCCACCGCATGCGCAGACTTCAGCAGCATCCCCGGCGGCTGCCGCCTGAGCACGTACCGCCCACTTCGAGCGTGTAACAGAAAGGTCGGATTCGACTGACCGCCGGAGAATTTCTCCGCAACGATCGGCCCTTCGATACCCGGAAGATGGTCTTCGAGATAGTCCGCCAGCCTGGCGAGATCAAGTTGCTGCGGATGGTTTTTCATGGTTGGCAAGGTGCTATCGGCTTACACGCAACTGGTAAATCATTCTCGTGACATTGCTTTAGAGTGCGAGCCACAATGCCGTCGTCGTTCAGGGCGGAAGCCTGGTGGGCGACACGAATTTCGTAGAACATCATGATGCTTCGCCTCCCTGGAACTCTGCTTCCTGCAGCAATCTCCATTGAACCTTTCCGCTCGCTGTACGGGGCAGGGAAGAGGCGAACTGGATGAGCCGCGGGACCTTATATGACGCCATTCGCTCGCGCGCCCAGGCAATGAGCTGTTCTTCGGTAACAGTGAAGCCATCGCGCACGACGACGACTGCCTTGACTGATTCTCCACGACGTACATCGCGTGCAGAAATCACACAGGCCTCCTGGATTGCCGGGTGCTCGAACAGCATTGTCTCGACTTCGGCGGGCCATACCTTGTACCCGGACGCGTTGATCATCCGCTTGACGCGGTCAACCATGAAGAAATAGCCATCGGCATCGACATAGCCGAGGTCACCGGTGCGCAAGTACTGCTTGCCATCCATTTCGACGAAGGCGTCTTGCGTGGCATCCGGAGCCCGCCAGTATCCTTCGAAAACCTGTGGCCCATGGACCAGTATTTCGCCGATGGCACCCACGTCAGCAGGCTCAAAGGTGGATGGGTCGACGACCATCGATTCCGTATCGAAGATCGGAATGCCGAGACACTGTTCCTTACTGCGCCGGGGCGGATTGATATGCGTCGCCGACATGGTTTCCGACAGTCCATATCCCTCCACATATGGAATATTCCATCGCTCGCGAATCTGTTTGGCCAGCGCCTGCGGCATTGCAGCGCCCCCACCGCTCAGGTACGACAGCGAACTCAGGTCGAACTTCCCGACGTCTGGCTGATTCAGGAGGTCGATCAGCATGGTCGGAATCGTGACCCACGTCCGTACCCGATGACGCTCAATCAACTGGGCCGCACACCTCGCGTCCCAGCGTGTCATCAACACCACCGTAGCCCCGAGGAAGATCGGCATATTCATGCAATTCTGCATGCCCGTCACATGAAACAGCGGCAAGGAGCACAGAGAAATGGTGTCTTTCGGAACTGAAGGCCATTCCGCGCACGAAACGGCGACATGCATCGTGGTACGGTGAGTATGCATGCATCCTTTTGGTCGGCCGGTCGTCCCAGAGGTATAAGGAATCACTGCCAGATCGTTGGGACCGGCATCGTGTTGCCGTGGTACGCACTGATGGTGCAGTGCGTCCACCCAGTCGACGACGTTGCATCGCGAGTTCATCGATTGCGGTGCTTGGCGTTTGACTGGGGTTATGACATCGGGCAACGCCAGGTCGGTCTCCGCGAATAGATAATCGGCGTAGCGCACACCAACGACAGTATCCAGTTGATGGTCAAATAGCGGCTCGACATTTGAAAGAAGTTCGTCGCCGACAAAGGCTATCTTGGCTCCGCTGTCCTCGACGATGTATTGGAGCTCCGCAGTCAGGTTCATGGGATTGACGGGAACAACGACGGCATCGGCCCGCAGGATCGCGTAGAACGCGATGATGAACTGAGGACTGTTCTGCATATACAGCACCACACGGTCGCCGCGGGTCAGGCCGCAGTGTTGCTGCAGGAACCCAGCCATTGCATCAACCTCGCTACGCAGACGGCGATAGCTCATCGCGCTGCCGTAATAGAGCAAGGCTGCTTTTTCCGGATAGCGGGTGGCGGCGACTTCCAGGTTGGCATACAGGGAAGTCTCCGGTGCCGAGAGATGGTCGGGCAAGCCATGAGGCCAATGCGGTGAGGTCGTCATCATGTTTTCAGTCCAGTGCAGCAAAGATGTAGTGGTATGTCGGAGTCAAGTCGGATGGGCTGCTTCATCGTGGGCGATGAAGAGCCTTGCCAAGGCGATGCGGTCCAAGTCGACCTCATCTGCAACGAGCCACCCAATCGCTCCGCAGGGCCAGATAGTTTCAGGGGATCAATGGTCGGTGGCTTGCGCTGCACCGAAGCCCGTCTGTGCACGCACGAACTGGTCGTCGAATCTGCCTTGCTCAGATTCGGCTCTCGCGCTGCGGTCGAGCCTGGAGACAAGCCAAGTCACCAAGAAGGCGAGCGGCATGGAGATTACCGCGGGATACTCGTAAGGGAAGATTGCCTGCGGATGGCCCAGCATTGACTTCCAGATGGCCGGAGACAGAATGACGAGTCCGACCGACGACATGAGGCCGGTCAGCCCTCCCCAAACCGCGCCTCGACTGGTCAAACCTCTCCAATACATGGAAAGGATCAGCGGCGGGAAGTTGGCGGAAGCGGCGACGCTGAACACGAGCGCTATCAGGAAGGCCAGATTCTGGCCTCTAAACAGGAGGCCCAACATGATCGCGATTGCGCCGATGACGATAGTGGCTTGCTTGGTGACGCGTAGTTGCGACGCCTCGCTCGCTGTACCTCTGCGCAGTACATTTGCGTAAAGGTCATGGGAAATTGCGGAAGCTCCCGCCAGCACAAGACCCGAGACGACCGCCAGGATGGTGGCGAACGCCACGGCAGCCAGGAAGCCGAAGAATACATCGCCCCCCAGTGCCTTTGCCATGTTCATGGTAATCATGTTGGCGCCACCCAGCAGCTTGCCGCCAACATTGCCGCCATCAAAGAATTGCGGATCGTTGCCCACGATCGCGACGCTCGCCAGCCCGATGACACACATCGCCACGTACATATAATTGCGGAGCTTGCGACGAAGACACTCTTGCGAGCTTCCCGCGCGTTCGGCACGGTAAAGAAGCGCATAAGGATGTGCGGCAGCCCGCAAAGCCCAAAAACCGCCGCAATCGAGAGCGATAGTGCCGAGACGGGATCGGCCATGAGTTGGCCCGGCTCTATGAACGCTATCCCACGCTTGTGAACGGACACGACCTGAGCAAACAATGCCTCGAAGCTGAATCCGAATTGAGCCAGCGCCAACAACAGCAGCACGGTACCACCGGCCAGCATCAGCACCGCCTTGATGATCTGGACCCAGGTTGTGGCGACCATTCCACCGAAGGAAACATAAACCATCATCAAGGCGCCAACGCTAACCACGGCGTAGTCGTAGTCCAGCCCAAACAAAAGCTGAATAAGCTCGCCCGCGCCGAGCATCTGGACAATCAGGTAGAGAAAGACCACTGTTAGCGAACTCGCTGCGGCCATCCAGCGCGTGCTGATTGGGTCGAGACGATCCGAAATGATGTCGACGAACGTGAACTTTCCCAGATTGCGCACTCGCTCGGCCATGAGCAGCAACATGACCGGCCAACCAACAAAGAATCCTACGACGTACAGTACGCCGTCGAAGCCGTGGGCATATACGAGGCTCACCATACCGAGCATCGTCGCTGCCGAGACAGAATCCCCAGCGATTGCCAATCCATTCTGTAGCCCGGTAATGCCCCCGCCTGCGGTAAAAAAATCGTTGGCTGTCCTGGACCGGCGGGTCGCCCAGCGGGTGATCACTAATGTGATTCCCACAAACACAAGAAACATGGCGATTGCCAGGACGTTGAGAGGTTTGGCTTTCGTGGTCTCGGTCGTGGTAGCTGTCCATGCAGGGCTGCTTGTCAGCATCGCCGCGGTAGCGATGGACTTCGTCACCGATGTTCTCATCGTCCCACCTCTCTCAGAATCTGGCTGTTGACCTCGTCAAAGTCCTTGTTGGCACGGTGAACATAGATCGCCGTAGCCGTCCATCCAAGAACAATATTGAGAATGGCAAAGAGGATGCCCACGTTGATCGTCGTACCAGGCCCAATCAAGTGACGCAGTGTGTTCGGACCAAAGGCTACAAGTGCGAGGAGCACGTAGTAAGGTAGGAGGACGATGACAAGGAGAGTGCGTGAAAGGCGCGACTTGCGAGCGGTCAGCTCTCGGAACCGAGGATGCTCTCGGATGCATTGCGAGGGTGATGAAGTGGGCATGGCTTGTCTCCTTTCATTTTGTTTCGCGTCTCAACGCGCTGGTCTACCGTTGAACACATCGGGACTGAAATTGCGCGGCCATAAGTTCCCTTCAGGGTTGCAACCTCGCAAAGGTGGGCGGCGCCCCAAATGCACGAAGGAATGGGGTGCCGCCGATGTTTGGCACATTTGTGCCCGTTCAGTAGTAGTGGTCAGGCCGTCGGCAGCGCATGAGTTGAGACATTGATGCGCTCATGGCTCCAGGCAGCGAATTCAGCAAAAATTTGCCGTGCTTCGGGCAAGAACGGGAATAGCGTGAAGACATGCACAGAGTCCTCGATCACGCGCAGAGTCGTATCGACCCCGCTTGCCACAGCTTTGTCGGCCAATCGCGTGGTATCGCTCAAGAGCACCTCTCCTTCGACAGCCGCAAGGAAAAGCGGCGGTAGGCCACGAAGGTTCCCGAACAACGGCGACACGCGTGGATCGGTTGGTTCGTGCCCCTGGAAGTACGAGGCGCCGAGCAGGCTGAGCGAGTCACGGTGGGCTGCCGGGTCATCTCCGGAGTGCGCCTGAACAGTCGGGCCGCTCAACGTCAGGTCGGTAAAGGGACAAACCGCGAAGACACCAGCGGGTGCGGGCAGGCCGGCGTCGCGGATTGCTATGGCCAGGGCCAGGGCCAGTCCACCGCCGCACGATTCGCCACTGAGCATGATCTGTTCAGGGGAAACACCGGAAGCCAGAAGACCGCGGTAGGCATCCAGCGCATCATCGATGGCCGCGGGATACGGATGCTCGGGTGCAAGCCGGTATTCCACTGTGTAGCAGTCCCCATCGACTGCCTCGGCAATGCGGTGTGCGTACTCCAGCGAACTGTGCGCCGAGCCGAGAACATACGCGCCGCCGTGAAAGTGCAACACAACGGGGTTGGACCGCGAAGCCTCAGCCGCCCGGACGCGCAGTGCCTGGACGCCGTTAAGCTCGACATCCTCTACAGAGGCATGGCGCGGTGCCGGAAAATGAGTGAGGAGCATTCGCTCGTAGGCCTCGCGCATGCCATCATGGCCGCGAGCCACGTCTTCCGGTGAGAAGGTACTCTTCCAGATATCAAATGCACGCTGGCTCTCGGCCCGCTGCATGCGCCTTCCCTCCCGGGCGTTGGCGAGGCCTACCACTTCGCCTGGAGCCCGCTGAGCTGCGAGGCGTTCGTCGTGGCCCCATACAAAGGCCCAGGATGTCTCCGCAAGCGGATCGATTCGAGCCATGCCTTTCCACCGGCCGTTCCGAACTCGCACACGCCCAGGATCCGACTCGTGCACCATCTTCACAATGGCGCGGGCGCCGGACTGTACGCGCGTCGTGCGTGGTTGCCTGCGTCGTTCATATTCAAGCAACCGTTCGGGGATACTCGCTTCGCCCACCCGTGCGAGGGTAGTCGCCAGTGTCCATGCGTCCTCGATGGACTGGCATGCGCCCTGCGCCAGAAAAGGCACCATGGCGTGCGCCGCATCGCCAAGGAGCGTGATGCGCCCAGTGGTCCATTGCTCAATCGGGTCCCGGTAGTACATCCCGGTGATAAAGCTGGTTTCCACTTGGTCCAGCAAGGCAGTGACCGTCGGCTCCGCGCCCTCAAATGATCGTCGCAGCTCCTCAACATCGCCGCTGGCACTCCAGCTTTCGCGATGCACTTCCGCCGCCGGCACGGAGGCGAGAATGCTGTACAGATCCGGGCGCACCCAATACGAAATAATCGTACGACCTGGTCCGAACCAGTTGTTGCCGCGTACGGGAAGCGACAAACCCTTGAGCTTGTGAGCTGGGATTAGCGCACGCCACATCAGGATGTTGGCGAACTGTGTCTTTTCCGGTCCCCGCAGCGCGGCGCGCACTGCGGAGTGAATGCCATCGGCTCCGACGACCGCGTCAGCCTCGACCCGTTCACCATTGACGAGATCCACCCACGCTCGCTGAGAGTTCTGCCCGACCCCAGCAACTTTGGCACCAACCCGGACAACGTCCGAAGGCAAGGCCCGCGCAAGGATGTCGATCAGGTCGGCGCGATGGACGTTGTACATCGGCGCACCATAGCGCTCGGCAGCCTCTGGGCCGAGGGGTGCCAGGTAGAGTCGCTTGCCAGTTGCGAGATCACGATAGTCAAAGGCATCAGGCTGGGTGGCAATGGCAGCAAGATCTTCCTCAACGCCCAGTTCACGCAGCAAAAGTGCTCCATTGCTCGCAATTTGGATTCCTGCACCTACCTCTGACAGCCTTTCAGCCTGTTCCAGCACAGTCACGTCGATGCCACGTTGCCGCAACGAGATGGCCGCGCAGAGGCCGCCGATGCCCGCGCCTACAATAACTACTCTCATTTGATACGCTCCTTGACCACAAGTAAGTGTTTTCGTTTAATTAATGTACTTCGCTTAATTCGAGATGACATCAGTGAAAACCCTCAGGGCCGATGGTCTGGAGACGCGCGCTCGCCTGAAGGAGGCAGCGCAGCGTCTGTTTGCCTTACGTGGTGTAGAAGGGGTGACGGTGCAGGAAATCGTGTCGGCAGCCGGCCAGCGAAACAGCGCCGCGCTCCATTACCACTTCGGATCCAAGCGCGAGCTGCTCAAGGAGCTAGTCCTCGACGGTGCCCAGCTTATTGACGCACGTCGCCAAGAGATGCTTGACCAGATGGAGGCAACAAAGACGTTGACAGTGCGCGGCGTAATTGAGGCACTTGCGTATCCGCTGCTCGAGCTGGGCAAGAAGACAGGGCAGTACACCTACATTCGCATGATCGCGACCGTGCAACTCACCGACCGAGAGGTACTCCGTGAAGCGGTGGGCGACACATGGAATACGGGCTACCGGCGCTGCCTGGCGCACCTTAGGCAACTGCTCCACGATATCCCATCGGAGGTTCTCCACCAGCGTCTAACGCTGGTCGGCATTTATGGCAGTTCCGCCTGGGCTGCATGGGAGGCTGCCGCGGATTCGACCGGCGGAAGCCGGTTCTGGGAGCCTGCCTACAGTGTTTCCAATGTGATAGACACCCTGGAGGCCGTCATGGAAGCGGCACCGTCCCAACCAACGCTAGCGATGATTGCCCGTATAAACAATAGCGAGCACTCGACCAACCTACAGTGAGCGATTGGTCGGCCGCGCAGCGCCCGGTCCTGGTTTGTCGTTATGCGATTGATTATCGCAGTACCTTTGGCGCCATCATCCTCGGCGGAATCGATATCCCATTAGTGGCGGTTAGGTGCACGGCTCGCCAGCAAGATGGCCGACGAGTCGCAAATCAAGTCACCTTGCGCTAGCGGATGACCGCTGGAGCTATGAAAACCGCCACTATTGATGCGTTTGCCCGAGTGACGGCAACGGGTCGGGGAGCGCCGACCAACTCCCTCCCCCCTCTTGGTCGCCTGAAGCCATTCTCGGCCGTTCGCTCTCGCGGTCATGCAATCATTCAGGTGACCGGTCCGCTCCGAGACCTTCATGCTTCGGATTATGTGGGGCTGGTCGCTCTGCCCAGGCTGTCGCCTACCGTCCAGCCGGAAATGCGAGAGCCGGCTGGTCACGGCATCATCCCTTGATGTCGCGCGGGTCGTGACCGAATCGCGGATCTAGGCGTCGCGACCGTGGATCAGCAGCTCTACCTGTTCTCGCCTGGCTCGTTCCGTCCCAGCGGCGATGGCGTCTTCCGGCGCGGCCGTATTACTGCTGACCGCAACGCCGCCCTCTGCTTCAACGGCCCAGCCGTTATTGTCGGCACGACATGGATGTTTTTCCCTGGCATGGCTGTCCCCTGCATTGCTTATGGAGATTGTCAGGAATGTGCGGCAACGGGGAGATTTTTGCCAGGCTTGGCGCTTGACTCTATCTTTTCAAGGGGCCTGGTTTGGCGCGGACCGCAACGGAAGTGCGCAGCCTGCATTGCAGTCCGGCTATTCACGCTTTCTCGTCAAGTAAGGGGCTTCTCCCAGCGTGTCCGAAAGCTGCTGCGCCCAAGGCTTGATGCGTGCGGCCTTTCCAGGCGGCGGCTCAGTTCAGGTTGGTGATGTAGCTGGCCAGGTTCTTGATGTCGTCGTCGGTCAGGTTGCGTGACACGCTGGTCATGTTGCCGGCATCGTTGGTGCGCCGCTTCGCACGGAAATCCTCGAGCTGCTTGACGATGTACGCGTACTTTTGGCCGGCGACGCGGGGGATCTCGTTCTGCCCGGAGAAGCCGCCCAAGTGGCACGTCATGCAAAGCACTTCGTCAGCCTTTTTTTCTCCGGCATCCACGCGCGCGGCTTCGACCTTGTAGCTCGAGGGCAGCGGCTTCTGCGCCGCGAAGTAGTCCGCCAGGTCCTGCATGTCTTCGCGCGACAACGGCGCCGCCATCGGTGACATGGCCGGGTCGCTGCGCCGCTTTTCCTTGAAGTCGCGCAACTGCAGGTAGAGGTACCGTGCCGTCTGGCCGGCCAGCACCGGATAGGCGGGGTTGGTAGAGTTGCCTTGCGGTCCGTGGCAGGCGAAGCAGGCCTGTGCCTTGGACTGGCCCGCGGCGACGTCCGCGCGCGCGTCGCCGGCAGCTCCTGCCAGCCCAGCCAATGCGCCAAGCACGACGGGCACGACAAGACGCCGCGTAGGCACGACATGGATGTTCTTCCCTGGCATGGCTGTCTCCTGCATGCTTATGCTGACAGCCTGTGCGCGCTTGGTCCACGTCGGTATCGGGCGCTGTCCGACAAAGCTGCGGAGGTGGTCAAGGCCTTTCAGATTTCATTGTTCGAACAATCCCCACACCACCGTCGGGCTAATACCATGTCCGTGACCAGCAGCACTAAAGTTGCGTGTTGACGCTCCGTCATAGGCGAAAAAGCAATGCACGGTCAATGACATGTCACGCTACCGGCGAATTCCGGTTCCTCACACCAGTAGCGGGAACCAGCGCGTGGGGCAAATTCGGTTCGCCGCCGATTCCCGGAAGAGACCGAAGATCCGACGGCCGGGTTCGGCCATGAAGAGCCGTCCGCTAGTGTCGCGGAACTGACATTCAGGTGTCGGCTCCGTTCAGTTTCCAGCCGTTCGCATTAGCCGATGCCCATCGCATCGGCCAATGCGAACGACCCGACCAGTTTGTTGAAATGTCAGCTACCAGCCAGAAGCGATAATGCCGGCTGCGGCGGCAGCAACCTATCCCTGCGCTGTGGGGCGGACGATAATCTCGCCCACGTCAACATCGGCCGGTTGCTCGATTGCAAACGCAATCGCCCGGGCTATGGCGTCCGGCGACATGGCGAATTTATCCATCGAGGCGGAGATTTGCGCCTTGGCTTCCGGGTTGGTCATCGATTCTGCAAAATTCGTCCGCGTGAAGCCGGGTGAAATGACCGTTACACGCAGTTTGTCTCCCGCCTCCTGCCTTAACCCCTCCGAGATCGCGCGCACCGCACTCTTGGTCGCGGCGTAGACCGCCATGTTCGGCGCGATGCGATGGGCGGCGGTAGAGGCGGTATTGATGAAGTGGCCGAAGCCCTGCCTACGAAAGAGCGGTAACGCCGCTGCAATGCCGTTCAGCACGCCTTTGATGTTCACGTCGATCATGTCTTCCCAATCGTCCACGCGCAGCTCGTCGAGAGGAGAAATCGGCCCGACACCAGCGTTGTTGATCAGCACGTCGAGCTGACCGAATCGCTCGCATGCCAGTTTCACGAGTTGCGACATGTCTTCTCGGCGCCTAACGTCTGTGCATGCCCAAGCACATAGTCCCCGCGCCTTGGCAAGGCGATCGGCGAGGTCGCGCAGTCGATGCTCCCCACGGGCGCCCAGCACCACCTTCGCCCCGCGCTCAGCCAGTAGCAGTGCCGCTGCCTCGCCGATTCCGCTGCTTGCACCGGTGATGACAACGACCTTGTCCTTGATTGTCGACATGATATTTTCCTCATCGCTTGTCCAAGGGGCGAGAATCATGAAATGGCCTCGCACGCTCTGCACATCCCATGTTCGTCTAGGAGGGCCGTCTAATCTATAATCGAATCAACGTATTTATTTATCGATCGTACGGATTTGGATGGACCCGCTCTCGGATGTCTTTCACCTGCTCAAAGTCGACAGCGTGCTGGCGGCACGGCTGGAAGTGTATGGCCCCTGGTCGCTGCGCTTTTCGGCTTATGAACACATCAAGTTCGGTGGCATCCTGGAAGGTGCTTTCTGGCTATGGTTCGAAGATGGCGCACCGCCGGTCGAGCTAAGGGCGGGCGATTTCTATCTGTTGACTCAAGGGCAGGCGTACTGCACCGGAAGCGACCCTTCACTTCCTCCCGTCGACGGCCGTGAAGTGCTTGCCACGAGCCTTTGTGCAGACGGGATCGTGCGTTATGGCCGCAGCGGGGAGAAGGTCAGTGCAGCCGGAGGGCGCTTCGTGTTCGACGCCGATACCAGCGAACTCTTGCTGAAGTCCTTGCCGCCGCTTATCCATGTTCCGGCTGCTTCTGAAACAGCTCCGGCGCTGCGGGCCATGCTCGATCTGCTGCGACTTGAAACGGAGACGCTCCGCCCGGGCGCGTCGGTTGTCGCAGCGGGCCTCGCGAACATGGTACTTGTGCAAGTCCTGCGCGAATATTTGGCGTCGGGAGCGCATGCGCCGGGTTGGCTTGGCGCGCTGGCCGATCCAAAGATCGGGACCGCCCTTGCCCTCATCCATGAGGACGTAGCCCGGCGTTGGAAAGTCGATGAATTGGCGGCGGCGGTGGCCATGTCGCGCACGACGTTTGCCGAGCGCTTCAGGACGCTAGTCGGCATGACGCCCATCGATTATCTGACCGATTGGCGTATCGCAAAAGCTGGCGCCGCGCTGCGAGAAGGGAAAAGTATAGCTTCGGTCGCCGAAAGCATCGGCTATGGTTCAGAGGCTGCCTTCAATTCCGCGTTCAAACGGATCGTTGGGCAAAGTCCAGGGCGCTACCGGCAATCGCAATCCGCGGCATGATGGAACTCGCTGGCTATCGAGTATGACGGGGTGACCGCTGTACTTCGAAAGCTGACTTTGGAGCCTCGCGAACTCGAATGACGCCGCCGGGTCGATCAGAGACGGCCGGAGTTCCGCCGCGGCAGCCGACCGACAGCGGCCATGCAGCATCATTCGCTTGCTTCATCGCTCGGACATTCGCACATCCCATCCGCACCCGAATCCAGCCTGATTCGGGGAGACCAACGTCGATTTCGTCGGCGCGCGTACCCAAGGCTGGGCACTCAGCGACAGAAGTCGTTTTAGATCGGCAGCGCGACGCGCCCCTCCTGGCCCAGCTAAGAAGCGTCTGACAGCGGGACAAGGTTTCATGATCGTGATGGCGTCCAGAATGTCCCTCCCCTGGCGCCTTTCCGTTCCTGAGTTGCGGCGCCGCGGCTTGTATCGTCATGCTTCTTTCCTAACATGAAGGCAATCCGCGCTGACAGTCAGCGATTACGGAAACCGGATCTGGGAGGCTAAAAATGAAACGGCTGGAATGTGCTCTGTTGCTTGCCTTGGCCATTGCGCCTCCTCTGTTCGGCCAGGAGGCTGCTCCGGTCGACAAGATGGAAATGTTGAATGCCGCGACCCTCAAATGGACAGATGCGCCCGACGCGCTCCCAAAGGGAGCCAAGATTGCTGTGCTGTACGGCGACCCGATGAAGGAGGGTTCGTATGTGATCCGGCTGAAGCTGCCGGCCGGATATGAGATCCCACCCCATTGGCACGCGCAGGACGAGAACCTGACGATTCTCTCTGGTGCACTCTATCTTGGGTCAGGTGACAGATATGATATCAATAAGGCACACCAGCTAGTGTCCGGCGGCTTCCACCATCTACCTGGCAAGGCGCAGCATTACGCCTTTACGAAGCGGGCAACCATTGTCGAGATTCACGGAATGGGGCCGTTCGATATCCATTATCTCGAGGAAAAGAAGAAGGGTTGATGGTATGACCGCAGTTGCTGAACTCCGCCAAAACAAAGGCGCCCCTCGCGTTGAAGGGGAGCTACGGCAATTGGACAGCGAGGCTCTCTTGGGACCAACTCCAGGTCGGACCATGGCACGGTTCCAAGGCGACACTGTTGATCTTCTTTTGTGCCATAGAGCGGCCGTCCGCATGGCGCAGAAGCCGGCGGCGCAACCGGGTCGGTAGTTGCCTCTGGCGCCAGCACACCCTTGGACAGGTGGGCCGACGTCAGAGGGCGGCCATTCACGGACGTTAGCCCACACACGCACGCGGACATTCAAATGGCCGCTCTGTGCTAGACGGCGGTCCTTGCGTGCAGAACTGGCCGTCGCATCTCCGACGAGCCCTCACGCCACTAGCTGATCATACAGCTTCATCCAAGAAATGCACCTGAAGACGCTGCACGTCCACTGACAGTGCCTCACGTAAGAAGCGGGCTGTACCGCCCCATTCCTTGTCGATGGCTTGCAGTGACGCCTCCAGATAGCCTGTGCGGACTTCCAGCAATGGCAT